>NZ_JBEOYI010000002.1:104529-539602 GCF_040297005.1 Streptomyces sp. NPDC001904
CGGGCGCCCCTCTTGTGCATGCGACGACGTCTAGTTCCGGTCGTCGCGCGGCCCCACGCACGCGTACAGGGCCGCGCCCGCGACGAACGCGGCCAGCGCCACGGCCCAGGCCGCGCGCTGCGGACCCGGCTGCATCGACCAGGTCAGCACCGTCGCACCGTGCAGCTTCGGATTCGAGTACGACAGGTAGACGACGCCGAGATAGACCAGCGTCGGCAGCCAGCTCAGACGGGCGCCGACGAGCACCGCGGCGACGGCGGTGAGCCCGGTGGCGCCCAGCGTGTTGCGGACCATGGCCGCCGCGCCGAACTCGTGCACGTGCCCGGGCACGGCGAGCGCGAGGACGGCCGCGGCGAGCGCGGTCAGCGCGAGCAGATGGGCGAGGCGCAGCGGCCACCAGCGGCGCACGGCGGTGCGGTCCAGTTCGCGGGCGTACTGATGGGTGCTCACCCCGATCACCGCCGAGGCGAAGAGCGGGGCCAGCGCGAGCAGCGGGACGCGCTGGTGCGGGTCCACGTACGTGTCGGGGCGCGTCGCCGCCCACAGGGTGAGCAGCGCCGTCGCGACGAGGGCGGCCACCGTCGCGGGCAGCGCCCGGGAGCGGGCGTACAGGACGAAGGGGCGCGGGGCGGCGGCGGTCACAGCGACGGCACCTCGCTCTCGGTGCGGCCGCAGCGGTCCTGCTCCGCGAAGTAGCGGGACAGCCAGGTGCGGCGTTCGGCGGGGGACATGGTGCGCAGGTGGTCGTAGGCGCGCTGCTCGGCCTTGAGGCGGCGCAGGTCCGCCTTGTCGCCCTGGCGGCGGGTGTCTCTGCGGATCAGGTCCTGAACGCGGCTCGGCGCGAGCCAGCGCGCCACCGCGTCGTCCACGATCTCGACCTTCCCCGGTGTCGTCCGGACGAACGGGCAGTCGTAGCCGTCGATCAGGGCCATGGCCGCCTCCCACCGGTACTGCTCCGGATCGGGGACGCGCCCGCGCACCAGACTCCAGCCCAGCGGGGTCAGCATCGGCAGCGCCGCCTCGTCGGCGGCCGGGCGGCCCGGCAGGTCCTCGAAGCGCACGGGAAGGTTCGCCACGCCCTTCAGCCGGTCGGTGAGCGGGCGCAGGGCCTCGGCGACCTCGGGCAACTGGCGGGCGAGAGCCGCGTTCACGCAGACCTGCGGTGCCGTCGAGTCCGTCGTGCACACCTGCCGGTGCGCGCGCGGGTCGGGCCGGGACAGGCCGTCGCCGACCTGCACGAGCAGCGTGGCGGCGACGGCCGCGGCACCCAGCGGAATCAGCGCGGTCCGGCGGCGGTGTGCGGTGTGGGCCAGGACCACGGCCGCCGCGAGGGCGAGGACCCACCAGGCGGTCAGGAACGGATGCCACCACTCGAGCACCACCGCGCGTCGGAACCCCTCGGGCGCGGGTCCGAGGAAACGCAGCCAGGTCCGGGTGGTGCCGGCCACACCGAACTGCGCGTACCCCGCGACCCCCAGCAGCGGTGCGGCCAGCCGCCAGGGCGCGAGCGCGCCCACGGCATGGCCGATCAGGACGCAGGCCACCAGCACGGCCGCGGTGCCGACGAAGGCCGTCGGGGTGAGGCCGCCCGGTGTCGCGTACGGAAGGCTGGCGAGCACGCCGCCCGCGAAAGCCAGCCCGTACGCCACGACCAGCCAGCACGCCAGGGGCAGCGCGGACACCAGCGCCTGGGCGAGCGGGCCGCGCACCGCCGCCGCCCGCAGCACGTCCGTGCCGCGCCGCCGCTCCCGGCCGCCCTGCCAGCACCCCGCCGCGAGCGCCAGCGGGCCGCCGAGCATGACACCGCCGGAGCGAAGCACGCTCATGGTGTCGGTCCAGCTGCCCTGCCAGGTGTCGGCGGTGTTGTACAGGAACCCGCCGAGCGCCACCGCCAGGACGGCGCCGGCCCACGGAGCCAGGCCCCGCAGCAGCTCGGCCCGCAGCGGATGAGGCGCCGGACGAGGCGGCGGGACAGCCGTCCGGTCCGCCACCAGGGTCGGCGCGCTCATCGGCCCGCCTCCGCGCCCCGGTGGGCGCGCAGCGCCGTGGTGTAGCCGCGCTCGATGGCGTTCCCGTCGGCCTCGGTGCCGTCGCGGCCCAGGGCCGACAGGGCCGCGGGGGTGCCCCGGTAGGCGACCCGGCCGCGTTCGATCAGGGTGACGGCCGTGCAGGCCGCCGCCACGTCCTCCACCAGGTGGGTGGAGACGATGACGGTGGACTCCTCGCCCAACTCCCGCAGCAGCGAACGGAATTCGACGCGCTGCTCCGGGTCGAGCCCGGCCGTCGGTTCGTCGAGCAGCAGCAGGCGCGGGCTGTTCACGACGGCCTGCGCGATGCCGGCGCGGCGCAGCATCCCGCCGGACAGCGACTTGAGCTTCGCGTCGATGCGGTCGGTGAGGCCGACCCGCTCGACGGCCCTCTCCACCGCCGCCCCGCTCTCGTCGGCCGGCATCTCCTTCAGCCAGGCCACGTACGCCACGAACTCGCGCACCGTGAAACCCGGGTAGTAGCCGAAGTCCTGCGGCAGATAGCCCAGTTGCCGCCGGGCGGAGCGCCGCTCGCGCGCGTTTCCCAGGTCGCCGCCGAACAGCTCCACGCGGCCCGCGCTCGGGCGGGACACCGTCGCGAGGACGCGGATGAGGGAGGTCTTGCCCGCGCCGTTGGGGCCGAGCAGCCCGTGCACCCCGGTGCCGAAGTCCAGGTCGACGGCGTCGAGGGCGGTGACGCGGCGGTGCCGGACGGTCAGCCCGGACACCCGTATCGTCCCCGCGGTCACGGGGGTGGTCGTCGTACTCACATCGTCTCCAAGCGGTCGTACGCGGACCGGCGTACGGCGATCAGGGCGGCGCTCACCACGAGCGCCGCCGCCCAGCCGGTGCGCGCCGCGGGGTTGTCGAAGCAGAGGGAGAGCTGTTCGGCGAGGCGGGCCGTGGCGGCTCCCGGCACGGCGGCCGTGGGCAGCGCCACCGCCGCGGCCCACCCGGCACCGACCACACAGGTCGCCGCGCGGCACCCGATCCAGCCGCCGAGCGCGAGCGCGGCCAGGGTCAGCGCGAGCCCCGGCAGCAGCCAGGCGGCGGGGCCGGGGCCCGGCGGGTGCGCGGCGGGCAGCAGCAGTCCGGCCGCCGTCAGCACCGGCAGGCTCACCGCGAGCACGGCGAGGGTGCGGACCAGCACGAGCCGCAGGCCGCCGGACGGGCTCGCCGCGGCGATCTCGTGCAGCGGGTCCGCGTGCCGCCCGTACGACACGGCGACCCCGGCCACCGGCATCACCGGAGCGAGGGCGAGCAGCAGCGGCCCGGCTCCGGCGTACCCGGCGCCGTACCCGAGGCCCAACGCGCCGGCCGCCACCGCGAACAGGGCGATCAGCCACGGGCCGCGCAGCGCGGGGCCCACGCTCCACCACAGCCGGCCGAGCCGCCGGGCGGCAGGCACCCGCACGGGCTCCGGTGCGCGGACGTCGGCGAGCAGCGCGGCGCGCACGTCCGCCAGGACCGGCCCCGCCGCTCCGGCGCGGGCCGCGCCCGACACCCGTACGGCACACGCCGCGCAGCTCTCCACGTGCCGCTCCACGGACCAGCCGTCCGGCTCGGGGAGCGTGCCGTCCACGTACCGGGCGGCGGCGCCCTCGGTCACGTGCCAGCCGGTGTCGGGGCCGCTCATGAGGTGCCTCCCAGGGGTTCCAGCGGTCCTGCCGCCGCCAACGCGGCCAGCGCGGACCGCAGTTCACGGCGGGCCCGCAGCGCGCGGGTCTTCACGGTGCCCTCCGGTATGCCGAGCAGCCGGGCGGCCTCCCGGGTGGTCAGGCCGTCGACGACGGTGGCCCGCAGCACGTCGCGCAGTTCGGGCGAGATCCGGTCGAGGGCGGTGCCCACGTCGCCGTACTGGAGCCCGGCCAGCACATGGTCCTCGGCGGACGGCGCCGCCCGGGCCTCGGGCGCCTCGACCCGGTCGGCCCGCGCCCGGACGCGCTGGGCGTCGACCAGGCGGCGGGCGGCGATCGTCCACAGCCAGCCGCCGGTCTCCCCGCCCCGGTGCGTCCCCGCCGAGCGCCACACCGCGAGGAACGTGTCCTGCAGCACCTCGCGCACCGTCTCCGGGTCGTCGCAGCGGCGGCTCAGGCGGGTGTGCAGCCAGCCGGCGTGCCGGTCGTAGAGCGCGGCCAGCGCGTCCGCGTCGCCCCGCGCGACGGCCCGCAGCAGCGCCCGGTCGTCTCGGTCGGCCCCCATGGGGCGGAACAGTCTCACACCCCGTCTATCGACCGGTCCCCGGCGAGCGGTTCACGGCCGCCGGGGTCAGTGGCGCGGCTCCGCCACGGCGTAGGCCTCCACCGACCACAGCGAGATCCCGTACGCGGTCGCCCGCTCGTCCCCGACGACCCGCACGAACCGCGCCCGCCCGCCGTCCGTCCCCACGGACTCGCGTCCGCCCCGCCCGTCCCGCACGGTCGCGGCGGTGCGCCAGGTGCGGCCGTCGGCGGAGGTCTGGATCCGGTACCGCGTGGCGTACGCGTCCTGCCAGCGCAGGACCACCCGGCCGAGCCGGACCGGCTCCGCGAACTCGGCCTGCCACCACTGGCCGTCCTTCGCCGGGGACGACCAACGGGTCCTGTCGGCGCCGTCGTTGGCGGCCTTCGCCGGGAACCGCGGGGTCTCGTCCGCCGAGGACGACGCGGTGGCGGTGCGGGCCAGGTCGGGGCCCGCGGTGCGCGGATGGGCGCGGACCGTCACCGTGCGGGTCTCGTCGCCGAAGGAGACGGGGATCTCGTACACCCCGGCCGGGGTGCCCCCGGGGACCGTGATGTCCACGGGGACGTCGACCCTCGTGCCGCGCGGGAGTGCCGAACTCTCCGGCGTACGGGCCCTGATGCCGTGCGGTGCCTTCGCCGTCACCCGGCCCTTCGTGTCCGCCGGGCGCCGGGACGTCAGCCGCGCCGTCACCCGCCGCGCGCCGCCGCCGATCTCCGCGTCGGTCTCGGCGCGGGCCAGCGAGAGCGTGGCGGCGGGGTCGTCGGCGCACCACGGGACGACATGGCCGACGGCGCCGCCGGGCGCGCCGGAGACCCGGACCGCGTCCGCCCGCGTGCCCCCGGCGTCCAGCTCCGTGAAGCCGCCGTCCGCGAGAGCGCCGATGCGCCGCCAGCCCGCACCGGGGACGTGCGCCTCGACCGTGCCCCCGGTGCCGGGCGTGCTCAGCACGGTGACCGTGGACAGGGCCCGCACGCGCGGGAGTCCGGCCCGCGCGCCCGCGGCCGCGTCCGCCCGGTCGGTGCCCGCCCACGCCGCGAACGCCGTCCCCGCCTTCTTCAGGAACGGGGCCAGCACGCCGTCGCCGACCGTGACCCGGTTCGCGGCGAGCCGCGTCCGCAGCCGCTCCAGACGGCGGGCCGCCGCCCAGGCCGCCGTGCCGTCGCCGCGCGCCGCCGCGTCCAGCATGTCGACGGCGGCCTCGCCCGCCCGCCCGTAGTCGCCCAGCTTGTCGCTCCAGGGGCGCACCTCGGCGGCGAGCTCCGTGCCGGCCAGCGCGTCCGGAGCGGCGCGCATCCGGCCGAACGCGTCGCGCAGGGCGCGGGCCGCCCGGTCGCGGGCCGCGTCCGTCGCCGTACGGGCCTGCCAGAACGCGGCGACGAGCGGCCTCAGGTACGCCGACTCCCGCGCGCCGAGCACCGAGGAGGCGTCGTTGGCGGCCAGTGCCGTCAGGGCCGCCCCGGCGTCCCCGTCGCCGTCCGCGAGGTCGTCGATCGCCGCCTTCCAGGACTCCCCGGGGCGGTAGTCGCGCGGGTTCCAGGCGTAGTCCGCCGACGTGAACAGCGCGATGCGGGAGGCGGCCGGCTGCTCCATCGCGTTGGCCAGCAGCGCGGCCGACCCGGTGGCCACCGCCGGGTCGCGGCCCGTGTACGGGCCGAGGAAGACGCGGTCCTGCGCGTAGTCGTTGACCGGGTAGTTGTCCATCGTGACCAGCGGATGCGCCGTGCCCGACGAGCCGAACGCCCGCCGGGTGTACGCCAGTTCGCGGCCGGAGACGGTGCGCGGCACGACCCCCACCCCGGTCCACGCCACCTGCACCCCGTCGTCGAGGGCGTGCGCCAGCGCCGTGCGGTACGCCGTCCTTCCGTCCTGGTAGTACTCGGTCGGCATCAGGGACAGCGGCCCGGCGTCCGGGTGGCGGGAGGCCAGATGCCCGGCCACCGCGTTCGCCACGGCCGCCTGCGCCCGCGCCGCCGCCCCGGGCCCGGAGCCGAACCGCCGGGCGTCCGCCGCGCAGTGCCACTCGCTATACGACACGTCCTGGAACTGCAGCTGGAAGGCGCGCACGCCGAGCGCCCACAGGGCGTCCAGCTTGCGGTTCAGGGCCTTGACGTCGGCGGCCGACGACAGGCACATCGCCTGCCCGGGGGCCACCGCCCAGCCGAGCGTGACGTGGTTGGCGCGGGCCCGCGCGGCCAGTGCCCGGAACGCGGCACGCTGCCGCGCCGGGTAGGGCTCGCGCCAGCGCGCCTGCCGGTACGGGTCGTCGCCGGGCGCGTAGAGATAGCGGTTCTGCTTGGTGCGGCCCATGAAGTCGAGCTGCGCCAGGCGCTGTTCGGTCGTCCACGGGGTGCCGTAGAAACCCTCGGTCAGTCCGCGTACCGCCGTGCCCGGCCAGTCGCGTACGACAACTCCGGCGATCGTGTGCCCCTCGGTCAGCTGCCGCAGTGTCTGCACCGCGTGGAACAGCCCGTCGCCGCCGACGCCCGCCAGCGCCACGGTCGGCCGCCCGGCCACGGATCCCACCGCGAGGCGGTAGCCGCCCGCCGGCAGGTCGCCGCGGGCCGTGGCGCCGAGCGCGCGCAGCGTCTCCTCCGCCGGGGCGGCCGTGACGACGAGCCCGGCGCCGGACGGCACCGCCGCCCCCGCGGGCACCTCACGGACGTCCCGCGCACCCGCGCCGCGCAGCAGCGTGCGCAGCGCGTCCACCGCGTACCGGTCGCTCCCCGGGGGCACGACGAGGACCACACCGCCGGGGGAGCCGGGGACCGTCACCCCGTGCGCCGAGGCCCGCAGCGACCGCGGCCGGGGCCACACCGAGGGACGGGACGGCTGTGCCGCCGTGCGGTCCGCGCCACCGGGCGGGGCCGGGGCGGCCGCCGCGCCGGCCGCGCCGCCCAGCGTCCCCGCGATGACGGCGACCGCCACAGCGGCGGCCGTCCTTCTGCGCCGGAGCTGCACGGCGTGCTCCTCGTACGGTCAATGAGGACGAAACGGTCCCGGAGTGGCTACCGACCCCACCACTCACCGGGGCCGGGTGTCAAAGCCGTGGCCGTCGTGGCGCGGCGCCCCCGCCGGGTCTGGCGGGAGAGGCGTGATCCGGCGAAGTTCTTCCCGCTTTCGCGGCCCTCTGGTCAATTTCCTTTCGCCGTTCAGAATGTGACCAGTGACACGTTGCCCGGTCGAACAGGTCTGGGGCCGCGATCTCGGGGTAGGGCTTCCGACTCACGACCCCCTTTGACGAAGGAGGCCCCCGTGGCCGCATCGGCTCAGCTTCTGCTCTCGGCCCTGTCCAAACAGGCGGACCCCGTGCTGTCCGTCACGGACCCGCTGACCGGAATCGACACCCTGTCCGGCACCGACACCACCACCTCGTCCTTCGAAGCGCCCCTGACCAGCGAGCCGGCCTTCGCCGACTACGCGCCGCTGACCTCCGAGCCGCCGCTCTCCGACGAGCTGCCGCTCACCTCCGAGCCCACGCCGAGCGGCCTGGCCGCGGGGTGAGCCTCGCCCGCCTCGCCGAGCTGTACGGCGTGGCCACCTCCTACTCCCCGTCACCGGGTGAGACCGTCCGCGCCTCCGACGCGGCCCTGACCGCCGCCCTCGCCGCCCTCGGCGTGGCCGCGGACGCCCCGGACGCGCTCGCGGCCCGGGAGGCCGAACTGGCCGCCCGCCCGGTGCCGCCCACCGTCGTGCTCTGGCTGGACGGCTCCGTCCCCGACTGGCTGCACCGGCTGCCCGAGCGGACCCGGCTCGCCCTGTGCCCGGAGGGGGCGCGGGAGTTCGCCGCCTGGGACCCGACGGTGCCGCCGCCGCCCGGCGTGCACCGGTTACGGGTCGACGAGCCCGGCGGCCGCGGCACCGAGGCCCACCTCGTCGCGGCCCCGCCCGTCGCCCCGCGCCCGCCCGGCCGCAGCCACGGCCTGCTGGTCCAGCTCTACTCCCTGCTCTCCGCCCGCTCCTGGGGCATGGGCGACCTCGCCGACCTCGCCGATCTGGCGTCCTGGTCGGCCCGCACCCACGACGTGGGCTTCCTCCAGGTCAACCCGCTGCACGCGGCCGTCCCCGCCGCGCCCGACGGCACCATGGACCCCTCCCCGTACCGCCCCTCCTCCCGCCGCTTCCCCGACCCCGTGCACCTGCGGATCGAGGACATCCCCGAGTACGCGCACGTGCCCGGCCGGGACCGCGAGGCCGCCGCCCTGCGCGAAGCGGTTCTCGGCAAGGGGGAGTTGATCGACCGGGACGCGGTCTGGGCGCTCAAGCGCGAGGTGCTGGAGACGATCGTCCGGGACGTGCCGCTCAGCCCCGGCCGCCGCGCCGCCTACTGCGACTACCTCGCCGTCCAGGGCACCGCCCTGGAGGACCACGCCACCTACCTGGCGCTCGCCGAGCGGTACGGCCCCGACTGGCACACCTGGCCCACCGCCCTCCGCGACCCGCGCTCGCCCGCGACCGCCCGCGCCCGCAGGGAGTGGATGGACCGCGTCGACTTCCACTGCCGGCTCGCCTGGCTCACCGACACCCAGCTCACCGCCGCCCAGCGCGCCGCCACCGAGGCGGGCATGGCGATCGGGCTCGTGCACGACCTCGCGGTCGGTGTGCACCCCGGCGGCGCCGACGCCTGGGCGCAGCGCGACGTCTTCGCCCAGGGCATGAGCGTGGGCGCGCCGCCGGACGCGTTCAACGCGCGGGGCCAGGACTGGGGCCTGCCGCCCTGGCGCCCCGACCGCCTCGCCGAGACCGGCTACGCCCCCTTCCGCGCCCTGCTGCACGATCTGATGCGGCACGCGGGCGCCGTCCGCATCGACCACGTCATGGGCCTGTTCCGGCTCTGGTGGATCCCCGGGGGCGAGGCGCCCACCGAGGGCTGCTACGTCCACTACGACGCCGAGGCCATGCTGGCGGTGCTGCTCCTGGAGGCGTCGCGCACGGGCACGTACGTCATCGGGGAGGACCTGGGCACGGTCGAACCCGGCGTGCGCGAGACGCTGAGCGCGCGCGGGGTGCTCGGCACCTCCGTGCTCTGGTTCGAGCGCGACTGGGAGTCCCCCGGGGACCCGCCCGTGCCCCCGGGACAGTGGCGCACGGACTGCGTGGCCACCGCCACCACCCACGACCTGCCGTCCACCGCGGCCCGGCTCACCGGCGACGACGTACGCCTCCGGGAGGGGCTCGGGCTGTCCACGGCCACGCCCGCCGAGGCGGCGGCGGAGATCGCCGACTGGCTCGGCCTGTTCGCGCGGCTCGGCCTCCTGTCGGGCGCCCCCGGCGACGAGGAGGAGTCGGTCCGCGCCGTCCACCGCTTCCTGCTGCGCACCCCGGCGCGGATGACCGGGATCTGGCTGCCCGACCTGGTCGGCGACCGGCGCCCGCAGAATCTGCCGGGGACCTGGGACGAGTACCCCAACTGGCGGCTCCCGGTGGCCGATCCCGCCGGCCGCCCCGTCACCCTGGAGGACATCGCCGCGTCCCCGCGCGCCCACGCCCTGCTCAGCGTGTTCTCCGCGCCGGTCGTGCCTCTTACAGACCCCCCGGACGCGCGGCCCGTTTAGGCATTCGCTACGTTTGAACCGTGGACAAGAAGAACGCCCTGCGCGCCGGCGCCCTGGCTTCCGGTACGACGCTGATGATGCTGCTCATGTCGTCCCCCGCGCTCGCGCTCACGCGCGACGACGGCGACGACCCGGGATCCGGCCTGAGCGTGATCGACACGCTCGGTCTGTTCGTCGTGGCCCCGCTGGTCATCTTCGCGGTCATCGCCGGTCTGGTGATCCTCGGCGACAAGTCCCGCAAGCAGCCCGGGCAGGGCTGACCCGCACACTCCCGACGAGGGCACCCGCCACGGCACGGCCGCGGCGGGTGCCCTCGACGCGTTCGCCCGCCCGTCGTCAGGGTGTCGCGGCGGTGGGACAGCCGGGCGGGCGCGGTTCTACAGTGCCGACACACGCCGGCCAACGGGCGTCGGCGCCGTGGACCCCGGCCGTAGGAGGCCACCATGAACGGCACCGCGCACTCCGTGATCGTCGTCGGCTGCGGCCCGACGGGCCTGCTGCTCGCCGGGGACCTGGCGGCCGCCGGAGCCCCCGTCACCCTCGTCGAGAAGCGCCCCCACGGGATCAGCAACCTCTCCCGTGCCTTCGCCGTGCACGCCCGCACCCTGGAACAGCTCGACGCGCGCGGCCTCGCCGACGAGATCGACCGCCTTGGCAGGCCGCTCGGCCGGCTCCGCCTCTTCGGCGGGCTCACCATCGACCTCACCGACCTCCCCTCCCGCTTCAACCACCTGCTCGTCCTGCCGCAGTACGAGGTCGAGAAGGCCCTGGAGCGGCGGGCCGTCGAGGCCGGGGTCCGGTTCGTGTACGAGACCGAGGTGACGGGCCTGGTCCAGGGCGCGGACGGCGTCACCCTCCGGGTCCGGCGCGGCGACGGCGCGCCGGACGAGCTGAGCGCCGCCTACGTCGTCGGCGCCGACGGGATGCGCAGCGCCGTGCGGGAGGCCGTGGGGCTGCCCTTCCCCGGCCGGTCCGTCATCCGCTCGGTCGTCCTCGCCGACGTCCGGCTCGCCGAGCAGCCCGACGACCTGCTCACCGTGAACACCGTCGGCGACGCCTTCGCCTTCATCGCGCCCTTCGGCGACGGCTACCACCGCGTCATCGGCTGGAACCGCGCGCACGACGTCCCCGACGACGCCCCGCTCGCCCTCGACGAGATCAAGGAGATCACCCGGCTGGCCCTGGGCCGCGACTTCGGCATGCACGACGCCCGCTGGATGTCCCGCTTCCACAGCGACGAACGCCAGGCGCCGCACTACCGCGTGGGCCGGGTCCTGCTCGCCGGGGACGCCGCGCACGTGCACACCCCGGCCGGCGGCCAGGGCATGAACACGGGCCTCCAGGACGCGGCGAACCTGGGCTGGAAGCTGGCCGCCGTCCTCGACGGCCGCGCCGAGGAGGGCCTGCTGGACACGTACGAGGCCGAGCGCCACCCCGTCGGCAGGGCCGTCCTGCGCAGCAGCGGGGGCATCGTGCGGATGGCGATGGCCAAGCGCCCGTGGACGCTCGCCGCCCGCGCCGTGTTCACCGGAGTCCTCCGCCGGGTCCGCCCGGCCCGCACCCGCGCCGTCGGCCAGATCACCGGGATCGGTGTCCGCTACCCGGCCCCCAGGGGCTCCCACACGCTGGTGGGCAGGCGGGTCCCCGACGTTCTGCTCGACGGCGGAACCCGGCTTTACGAGGCCCTGCGCGCGGGCGGGTTCGTGCTGATCCTGCCCCGGGGCGAGGCGTACAAGAACGACGCCGTGCGGGTCGCGCACTGGGCGAGCGGCCGGCGCACGGCACTGCTCGTGCGGCCCGACGGCTACGCGGCCTGGGCGACGGACGTGCTGCCGGACGGGGGAGTGGACTCCGCCGGCTTTCCCGGGGAGTTCGCCGGATACGCGCTGCGCTGACCGGCCGGGCTACTCGGCCGGGGCGGTCGTGGTGAGCAACTGGCGCAGCAGCGCCGCGAGCTGGTCGGCCTGCGGGCCGTCGAGGGCGCTCTCCAGGGCCCGCTTCTGCACGGCGAGCCCGGCGCCCACCGCCTCGTCCACGAGGGCGAGGCCCTCCTCGGTGAGGGTGACCTGGAGCCCGCGCCGGTCGTGCGGGTCGGGCGAGCGGCGCACCAGGCCGCGCCGCTCCAGCTTGTCGAGCCGTCCCGTCATGCCGCCCGTCGTCAGCATCAGCGTCTCCGACAGCCGGCGCGGCGAGAGCGTGTACGGGGCGTCCGCGCGGCGCAGCGTGGCGAGCACGTCGAACTCGCCGCGCGCGATGCCGAACCGCGCATAGGCCGCCTCGACGCGGTCGCCGATGGCGCGCGACAGGCGGTGGACGCGGCCGTAGACCTCCATGGCGGTGGTGTCCAGGTCGGGGCGGACCGCCGCCCACTGGTCGATGATCGCGTCGACGGCGTCCTTGTCGGTCATTCCCTCAGTATCGGGTTCCCGATCGCTTCCGGGCAAGAAAGTGGCTTGACGGCAAGTAGCTTACGAGTAAGCTACTTGCCATTGAGCTACATGAAGGACGGGTGGGTTCCGATGAAGGTGAAGATGGTCCTGCTGACCGCGCTGGCCCCGGTGTCGTGGGGGTCGACGTACGCGGTGACGACCGAACTGCTGCCCCCGGACCGCCCGTTGTTCACGGCGGCGATGCGCGCGCTGCCCGCGGGGCTGGTGCTCCTCGTCCTCGCGCGACGGCTTCCGGCGGGGGAGTGGTGGTGGCGGTCCGCGGTGCTGGGGGCGCTGAACATCGGCGCGTTCTTCCCGCTGCTGTTCCTCGCCGCGTACCGGCTGCCGGGCGGACTCGCCGCGGTGGTCGGCTCGGTGGGGCCGCTGTTCGTGGCCGCTCTCGCGGTGCCGCTCCTCGGCCGGCTGCCCACCCGGCGCACCCTGCTGACGGGGATCGCCGCCGCGCTCGGGGTGAGCCTGGTGGTGCTGCGGGCGACGGGGGCGCTGGACGCGCTGGGGATGGCCGCGGCGGTGGCGTCCACGGTGTCGATGTCGACCGGCACGGTCCTCACCATGAAGTGGGGGCGGCCCCCGGGCGCCGGACCGCTGGCGCTCACCGCCTGGCAGCTGACGGCGGGCGGGCTGCTGATCGCGCCGCTCGCCCTGCTGGTGGAGGGACCACCGCCCGCGCTCGACGGCCGGGCGCTGACCGGCTACGCCTATCTGGCGCTCGCCAACACGGCGCTGGCGTACTGGCTCTGGTTCCGCGGCATCGGCCGGCTCGGCGCCACGCAGGCCACCCTCCTCGGCCCCCTGTCGCCGCTGACCGCGGCGGTGATCGGCTGGGCCGCGCTCGGGCAGAGCCTGACGGCCGTCCAGCTCGCCGGGATGGCGCTGGCGCTGGGGGCGACGGTGCGGGGCCAGCGGCCCGACCCGGCTCAGCGCCCCGACCCGGCTCGGCAGTCCGACCTGGCTCAGCCGACCGCGCGAGGGACGGCCGACCGGACCGGGGCGGCGGGCGCCGTCGCCGTCGCCATGGCGGCCAACCGGCGTGCGCACAACCGCCGTTGGAGCAGGCAGAGGCCCGCGATCGCCGCCCCGAGGCCGATCCAGCCGGCCGGGCCGGCCGCCATCACGCCCGACGTCAGGACCGGCGGGCCGACCGACTTCTCGATGGACTGCGACATCCCGGCCACGCCGAGGTAGGCGGGCCGCTCCCGCTCGGGGGCCAGGCAGACGGCCAGCTCCCAGGAGCTGACGGAGCGCATCAGCTCGGCCAGGGTGATCAGCGCCGTGCAGGCCAGCAGGAGCGCCGACGCCGGCCAGGCGCCGCCCGCGGCGGACAGCGGGAGCAGGACGCAGGCGAGCGCGACGAGCAGCCCGTACCGGGGCAGCGCGCGCAGGGCGCCCTCCGGACCCGGGAACCGGGCGGTGACGCGGAGCTGGAGCAGGACGACCAGGGCCGTGTTGAGGACCAGGAAGGCCGGGACGAGGGCGTGCGGGGCGTCGGTGCGGTGGACCAGCCACAGCGGCAGACCCACGTCGAGGACCGCCCCGTCGAGGGTCAGCGGGATGTCGAGCAGGACGAAGAGCAGATAGCCCCGGTCGCGCCAGGGGCCTGCCGGGCGGGCCTGCCGGTGCGGATGGACGGCGACGGGCCGGCGGGCGGAGGTGCGGGCGACGAGCACCGCGGCGGCGACGAACGAGGCCGCGTCCGCCAGGATCAGCGCGCGGTAGGCGCCGAGCGTGCCCACGGCGAGCCCGATCGCGGCGAGCCCGGCGCCGACCCCGTACGCGGCGTTGGCGACACTGCGCGACAGGGCCTGGTAGACGGCCCGGCGCTCCCCGGCCGCCTCCGTGGCGAAGACCATCTCCAGGGTCTTCGCCATCCGGTCCCCGGCGCAGATCACCGCGACGGCGGGCAGCAGGGTCCAGAAGCCGTCCAGGGCGAGGAGGGCGAGCGCCGCCCCGAGCCGCAGCAGATGGCACCAGATCAGCAGCGCCCGGACCGTGAACCGCTGGGCGAGCCGCCCGCCCAGGGGTGAACCGGCGATCCCCGCGACCCCGGCCACGCCGAGCAGCAGCCCGACCTGCCCGCCGTCCAGGCCGGTGACGAAGGTGAAGTAGAGCACCGAGGCCGCCGCCCACACCCCGGTCCCGGCCCGGTCGAGGAACTGCCCGCACAGCATCAGCCGTGCGTCGCGCCCGCCCGGTGGCCGCCGCAGTCCCGCCAGCAGCCCGTCCCCGCCCCGTCGTTGCCGCACTCGGCGCCGCCTCCCGTGCATCGGTCCCGTGATCCCCGTAAGTCTCGGTATCAAGAATCTTGATGTCAAGGTTTTTATGGGAGCGGCCGTGCCGGACCGTCGCGCCGCCCGGCCCGTACCGTGACGCCATGACCGACGACCCGTCCCGCCCCGCGCACCCCGACCGCTGGGACGTCAAGAAGCTGGTGATCCTGCGCACCCTGAGCGAGCGCGGCACGGTCACCGCCACCGCGCGGGCCCTGCAGATGACCCCGTCGGCGGTCTCCCAGCAGCTCACCAACTTCGCCAAGCAGCTCGGGGTGCCGCTCCTCGAGGCGCAGGGGCGCCGGGTCCGGCTCACCGACGCGGCGCACCTGGTGCTGCGGCACGGCGAGGCCGTCTTCGCCCAACTGGAGCGGGCCGACGCCGAGTTGGCGGCCCATCTGCGCGGCGAGTCGGGGACGGTGCGGGTCGCCGCCTTCTCCACCGCCGTGCCCGCGCTCGTCGTGCCCGCCGTACGGGCGCTGCGCGCCGACCGCCCCGGCATCACCGTCCGGGTGCGCGAGGCCGAGGCCGCGCAGGCCTACGAACTGCTCGCAGCCGGCGACGTGGACCTCGCCCTCTCGCTGGCCGCGCACGCGCCGACCGCGCGGGACGCCAGGTTCACGCGGGTGCCGCTGCTCGCCGACCCGCTGGACGTCGCCCTGCCCGCCGGTCATCCGCTCGCCGGGAAGCCGGGCCTCAGGCTCGCCGATCTCGCGGGCGAACCCTGGATCTTCGGCGGTTCGGGCCCCTGGTCCGAGATCACCACCACCGCCTGCGAGGCCGCCGGGTTCGTGCCCGAGCAGGCGCACAGCGCGGCCGGCTGGACCGCCATCCTCGCCATGGTCGAGGCGGGCATGGGCGTCGCCCTCGTCCCGAGGATGGCCGCCGCGCGCCGCGACGGCGTCGTCATGTGCGCACTGGGCGCCGACCGTCCCGTACGGCACGTGGTGGCGGCCGTGCGCCGGGGCGCGGAGGAGGGCGCGGCCGTGCGGTGCGTCCTCGACGCCCTGACCGTTCAGCAGAACTGAACAACCACCCCGAAAACTTTCGATGGACCTGTTGGCTCGCGGGGCCGGACAGTGGGGTCATGACAACGACGCCCGGAACGGACCCGCACGCCAACGACGCCGCCCCCTACGCGGGCGGCGACCCGTACGCCGACTACCGCACCTTCGGTGACCCCGCCGGGTTCACCGAACTCGTCGACCTCGCCGACCGGCGGCTCGGCGCCGGAGTCATCGCCGCCAACGACGAGTTCTTCGCCCAGCGCGAGAACCTGCTGGTGCGCGAGCGCGCCGTCTTCGACCCCGAGCACTTCGGGCACAAGGGCAAGGTCATGGACGGCTGGGAGACCCGGCGCCGCCGCGGCAGCGCCGACCAGCCGTTCCCGGCGCCCGAGGACCACGACTGGGCCATCGTCCGGCTCGGCGCGCCCGGTGTCGTGCGCGGCGTCGTCGTCGACACCGCCCACTTCCGCGGCAACTACCCGCAGCGCGTGAGCATCCAGGCCACCAGCGTCGCCGGTGCGCCCGGACCCGACGAGCTCCTCGCCGACGACGTGAAGTGGGAGGAGATCGTGCCGGTGAGCCAGGTGCGCGGGCACGCCGCGAACCACTTCACCGTCACCTCGGAGCGCCGCTTCACCCATCTCCGGGTCTGCCAGCACCCCGACGGCGGCATCGCGCGCCTGCGGGTGCACGGCGAGGTCGTGCCCGACCCCGAGTGGCTCGATCTGCTCGGCACCGTCGATCTGGTCTCCGTACTCAACGGGGGTGTGTACGAGGACGCGTCCGACAAGTTCTACTCGTCGCCGACACAGATCATCCTGCCCGGCACGTCGCGGAAGATGGACGACGGCTGGGAGAACCGGCGCCGCCGCGTCCACGGCACCAACGACTGGGTCCGCTTCCGGCTCGCCGCGCAGGGGGAGATCCGGGCCGTGGAGATCGACACCGCGTACCTCAAGGGGAATTCGGCCGGGTGGATCGCGCTGAGCGGGCGCGACGGGGAGACCGGCGAGTGGTTCGAGATCATCCCGCGCACCCGGTTGCAGCCGGACACGCTGCACCGGTTCCCGCTGGCCGGGCGGGCCGTGGCCACACATGTCCGGCTGGACGCGTTCCCTGACGGGGGTGTGGCCCGGATGAGGGTGCACGGTGCTCTGACGGAGGCGGGGCGCTCGGCGCTGGCGGAGCGGGCCGCCCGGGGCTGACCGGGTCCGTCGTCGTCCGCGGGCCGGTGGGGCTTCTCGCGCAGTTCCCCGCGCCCCTGAGGCATGCGCTGACGCGCAGCCTCCCCTTGGCGCCCCTGGGCGAGCGAAGCTCGCTTCAGGGGCGCGGGGAACTGCGCGACCAGCCCCCACCGGCCGTCAGCCGACGAACTACCCAGAGGCGCGGGGAACTGCGCGACCGGCAGCACCCCGCGTCCCGGTGAGGGCTAGGCGTCGGCGGCCTGTGCCTTCAGCGCGCGCTCGACGCCCGCGCGGGACTCCGAGACCAGGCGGGTCAGGGCCGCGCTCGGCCGGGCGGACCCGAGCCAGGCGTCCGTCGTGTCCAGGGTCTCCTGGGTCACCTGGACCGACGGGAACAGCCCGACCGCGATCTGCTGCGCCATCTCGTGGGACCGCGACTCCCAGACACCCTTCAGCGCCGAGAAGTACTTCTCCGTGTACGGCGCCAGCAGCTCGCGCTGATCGGTCTGGACGAAGCCCCCGATCACGGCCTCCTGCACCGCGTTCGGCAGCTGGTCGGACTCGACGACCGAGGCCCAGGCCTCCGCCTTGGCCTCGGGAGTCGGCCGCGCGGCGCGCGCGGACGTCGCGTGCCGCTCACCGGCGGCCGTCCGGTCCCGCTCGTACTCGGCGGCGATCTCGGTCTCGTCGAACCGACCCACGGCCGCGAGCCGCTGCACGAACGCCCAGCGCAGCTCGGTGTCGACGGCCAGGCCCTCGATGGTCTGCGAGCCCTCCAGCAGGGCATCCAGCACGTCGAGCTGCTCCGGCGTGCGGGCCGTCGCCGCGAAGGCGCGGGCCCAGGCCAGCTGGTGGTCGCTGCCCGGCTCCGAGGTGCGCAGGTGGGCCAGGGTCGCCTCGGTCCAGCGGGTGAGCAGCGCGTCGCGGTGGGCCGGGGCCGCGTACAGGTCGATGGCCAGCTTCACCTGCCGCTGCAGCGACTGGACCACGCCGATGTCGGACTCCTTGGCCACCCCGCTGAGCACCAGGTCGAGATAGGCGCTGGCGGACAGCTCGGCGTCGCGCGTCATGTCCCACGCGGAGGCCCAGCACAGGGCGCGCGGCAGGGACGCCTCGAAGTCACCGAGGTGCTCGGTCACGAAGGCCAGGGACTTCTCGTCGAGCCGCACCTTGGCGTACGACAGGTCGTCGTCGTTGAGCAGCACGACCGCCGGGCGGTGCTTGCCGACCAGCTGCGGCACCTGCGTCGACTCACCGGCGACGACGTCGAGTTCGACGCGCTCGCCGCGCAGCAGCTTGCCGCTGTCGTCGTCGAGGTCGTAGAGGCCGATGGCGATCCGGTGCGGCCGCAGCGTCGGCTCGCCCTTCGCGCCCGCGGGCAGCGCCGGGGCCTCCTGGCGGACGGCGAAGGAGGTGATGACCCCGTGCTCGTCGGTCTCGATCTCCGGACGCAGGATGTTGATGCCCGCGGTCTCCAGCCACGCCTTCGACCAGGACTTCAGGTCACGCCCGCTGGTCTCCTCCAGGGCGCCCAGCAGATCGCTGAGCCGCGTGTTCCCGAACGCGTGCCGCTTGAAGTACGCCTGCACGCCCTGGAAGAACTCGTCCATGCCGACGTAGGCGACGAGCTGCTTGAGGACGGAGGCGCCCTTGGCGTACGTGATGCCGTCGAAGTTGACGAGCACGTCGTCGAGGTCGTTGATCTCGGCCATGATCGGGTGCGTGGACGGCAGCTGGTCCTGCCGGTACGCCCAGGTCTTCATGGAGTTGGCGAACGTCGTCCACGAGTGCGGCCACTTCGAGTCCGGCGCGTACGCCTGGCAGGCGATCGAGGTGTACGTGGCGAACGACTCGTTCAGCCACAGGTCGTTCCACCACTCCATGGTGACGAGGTCGCCGAACCACATGTGGGCCAGCTCGTGCAGGATCGTCTCGGCCCGCACCTCGTAGGCCGCGTCCGTCACCTTCGAGCGGAAGACGTACTGGTCGCGGATGGTGACCGCGCCCGCGTTCTCCATCGCGCCCGCGTTGAACTCCGGCACGAAGAGCTGGTCGTACTTGGCGAACGGGTACGCGTAGTCGAACTTCTCCTGGAACCAGTCGAAGCCCTGCCGCGTCACCTCGAAGATCGCGTCCGAGTCGAGGAACTCGGCGAGCGAGGGCCGGCAGTAGATGCCGAGCGGCACGCTCTGGCCGGTCTCCGGATTGTCGTAGGACGAGTGCACCGAGTGGTACGGGCCGACGATCAGGGCCGTGATGTACGAGGAGATGCGCGGCGTCGGCTCGAAGTGCCAGACGTCGTCCTTGGGCTCGGGGGTCGCGGAGTTGGAGACGACCGTCCACCCCGTCGGTGCCTTCACCGTGAACTGGAAGGTGCCCTTGAGGTCCGGCTGCTCGAAGTTCGCGAACACGCGCCGCGCGTCCGGCACCTCGAACTGGGTGTACAGGTAAGCCTGCTGGTCGACGGGGTCGACGAAGCGGTGCAGGCCCTCACCGGTGTTCGTGTACGCGCAGTCGGCGACGATCCGCAGGTCGTTCGGCCCCGCCTCCAGGCGGGCCAGCGCGATCCGGGAGTCGCGGAAGACGGCGGCGACGTCGAGGGAGCGCCCGTTGAGCACCACCTCGTGCACCGCGTCGGCGATCAGGTCGATGAAGGACTCGGCGCCCGCCTCCGCGCTGTCGAAGCGCACGCTGGTCACGGACCGGAACGTGCCGCCCTCCTGCGCGCCGGAGAGGTCGAGATCGATCTCGTACGAGTCAACGGTGAGCAGCTCGGCCCGCTGCTGCGCCTCTTCTCGGGTCAGATTGGTGCCAGGCACGCGGTCATCTCCTAGTGCGGTCTGCGTTTGTGACGATTCCGGCCATCCTTCCACGCGGGGTACGCGAACGCGATGTCCGTTTTCCGCCGGTGAACACGGCTCTCCCGCGCGACCGTGAAAGGCATGACCAGGTACCCGGCACGGCCCATCGACCCCACCGCTCTCAAGGAACTGCGCGACGTCGACGACGCGGGCCGCGCCTGCGTCCCGTACCCCGCGACCGCGGCCGACGCGGGCTCCCCGCTGCGCTGCTGTCTGCGCCCGGTCCAGGAGTGCGAGCGCATCGCGCTCGTCTCGTACGCACCGCTGCGCCGCTGGGCGGCACGGACGGGCGCGGCCCCGGGCGCGTACGACGAACAGGGCCCGGTCTTCCTGCACGCCTTCGCCGACGACTGCCCCGGCCCGGAGACCGACCCGGAGCGCTACCCCTTCGACCGGCCCGGCGCCCTGCGCACGCTGCGCCGCTACGACGCCCGCGGGCACATCGTGGGCGGCAGGCTGCTGGAGATCCCGGCCGACGCGACGGCCGGGTTCGACGCGGCCCTCGACGAGGCGTTCGCCGACCCGGCCGTGGTCCTCGTGCACGTCCGGGCGGTGGAGTACGGCTGTCTGCACTTCGCGGTGCGGCGGCCGGACTGAGCGCGGGCCGCGTCAGCCGCCCACCGAGATCTGCCACGGGCCGTCCGCGCCGATGCGCAGGATGCCGGGGCCCTGCACCGGGGCCAGCACGTCGAGCCGGCCCGCCTCGTTGACCAGCAGGTCCTGGTCGTCGGGCCAGTCGGGGTCGGTGGAGCGGAGGTACTGCCAGACGGTGAAGTTGCTCTCGCCCTGGTGCGCGAAGGACAGGACGCCAGGACCGCCCTCGTAGACCAGCAGATCGGGACCGAGGCCGTGCACCGAGCGGTCCAGGCGCCGGGCCTGGCCGAGCGGCAGCACCCGCAGCGTCCACGGGGAGTCCGCCTCCACCAGCAGCGCCAGCGGCCGGTCGTCGGGGACGGTGGCGAGGGTCCGGCCGTGCACCTCGTCGGTGTAGGCGTCGAGCAGCGGTTCGTCGCTGCGGCCGTACGCGTCGCAGGAGGAGATGCTGACCGAGATGCTGTCGTGGCACTCGATCTCGACCACGACCCGGCGGCCCGCGGGCAGGTTCGGCGGGCAGGTGACCCGCTGCTTGGCCCGGCCCTGGTGGACGTAGGGCGGGAAGCCGACGGTGAGTTCGTCCGGGCCGCCCGGGCCCGCCCACGTGCCCGCCGCGGGGACGGGCGCCGCGGACGCCGCGGGCGGGGCGTCTTCGATGCCGATCCCGAAGTCCGTCGCCAGCCCGGCGAGGCCGGAGGCGTAGCCCTGGCCGACGGCACGGAACTTCCAGGTGCCGTTCCTGCGGTAGAACTCCCCGAAGACGAAGGCGGTCTCCGTGCTCGCGTCGCCGATGGCGAAGGAGGCGACCGGCGCGCCCTCGGGGGTGGCGACGTGGACGGCGAGCCCGGGTATCCGGCCGAACGACTCGTTGTCGGCGGAGGCGGCGACCACGACCCGCTCCACCGCGGGCTCCACGGCGTTCAGGTCGAGCCAGATCCAGTCGGTGCCCGAAGGACCCGGGTCCTGTCCCTTGCCGAGGTGGCGCACGGACTTCGAGTGGTGCTCGCGCTGGTTGTAGAAGACGAGGTCGGCGTCCGAGCGGACCCGGCCCGCCGCGTCGAGCAGCAGGGCCGAGACGTCCACATCGGGAGTCCCGGGACCCTGCTGCCAGGCCACCGCCACATGCAGAGCTGCTGAGGGAACAGGAAGGTTTCCGCCCTTGGCCATCTCGGTCATGCGGGGATCTTCACACAACCTCCACGACCGCGTGGCCGGTTTCGCGCAACAGCGCGGGAAGCGGGGTCAGGCCTTGAGCTCGGCCGCCACCAGCTCCGCGATCTGCACCGCGTTCAGCGCGGCACCCTTGCGGAGGTTGTCGTTGGAGACGAACAGCGCCAGGCCGTTGTCGACCGTCTCGTCGGGGCGGATGCGGCCCACGAAGGACGCGTCCTTGCCCGCGGCCTCCAGCGGCGTCGGGATCTCGGACAGCACGACACCCGGGGCGCCGGCCAGCAGCTCGGTGGCGCGCTCCACCGAGAGCGGGCGCGCGAAGCGGGCGTTGATCTGGAGGGAGTGGCCCGAGAAGACCGGGACGCGGACGCAGGTGCCGGAGACCTTGAGCGCCGGGATCTCCAGGATCTTGCGGGACTCGTTGCGGAGCTTCTGCTCCTCGTCCGTCTCGTGCAGACCGTCGTCGACGATGGCGCCCGCGAGCGGCAGCACGTTGAACGCGATGGGGCGCTTGTAGACCTCCGGCTCCGGGAAGTCCACGGCCTCGCCGTCGTGGGTGAGCTTGTCGGCCTCGGCGACGACCTTCTGCGCCTGGCCGTGCAGCTCCGCGACGCCCGCGAGGCCCGAGCCCGAGACCGCCTGGTAGGTGGCGACGACCAGCGCTTCGAGGCCCGCCTCGTCGTGCAGGGGGCGCAGCACCGGCATCGCGGCCATCGTGGTGCAGTTCGGGTTGGCGATGATGCCCTTGGGGCGGTCGGTGATCGCGTGCGGGTTCACCTCGGAGACCACGAGCGGCACCTCGGGGTCCTTGCGCCAGGCCGACGAGTTGTCGATGACGACGGCGCCCTGTGCCGCGACCTTCTCGGCCAGCGCCTTCGACGTGGCACCGCCCGCGGAGAAGAGCACGATGTCCAGGCCCGTGTAGTCGGCCGTCGAGGCGTCCTCGATCGTCACGCCGTCCAGGGTCTTGCCCGCGCTGCGCGCCGAGGCGAACAGGCGCAGCTCGGCGACCGGGAAGTTCCGCTCGACGAGGATCTTGCGCATGACCGTGCCGACCTGACCGGTGGCTCCGACGATTCCGACCTTCACAGGGTTCCTCCGTACGTACAGCAGGCGGCGGGTTGCCGCTCCATGATGCGTCTGTCCAGGCCCGCCTTGTCCAATCGATTGTCCGAGGCGCGGGACGCGTGGGGTTCGCCACAACTCTTTCGCGGCCGGGCCGAACGTTCCGGGGGCGTCCGGCGTCGTAGGGGACACGCGGGGAGGGGAGGGGCAGTGCTGCGCAGAAAGCCCAGGGGCACGGGGGGTCGGCCGGACGACCCCCTGGACGCGGCCGTCGAGGACCGGGTGCGGGCCGTCCTGTCACTGGGCGGGATGCCGTACGCGGATCTGCCGGACGGGGTGCAGCAGGTGCGGCTGCGGCTGCTCGAGCGGGCCGCGAAGGGGGAGGAGGCGCCCCGCGACGTCTCGGCGTGGGCGGCGGTCGTCGCCTCGAACCTCGCCATGGACTGGCACCGCGCCAAGCGCCGTCAGGAACGGCTCGGCGAGCGGCTGGCCGCCCTGCGCCAGGAGGACGCCCGGGACGCCGCCGAGTCCCGCGTGCTCTCCCTCGCCGTCGCCCAGGGCCTCGACCAGCTCCCCGACCAGCAGCGGCAGGTGGTCGTGCTGCGGTTCTACGCGGATCTGCCGGTCCGCGACATCGCGGTGGAGCTGGGGGTGCCCGAGGGCACGGTCAAGAGCCGGCTGCACACGGCGGTGCGGATGCTGCGGGCGCGGCTGCGGGAAGGGGAGGTGGTGTGACATGGAGGACATGACCCGTGAGGACCGGCTCCTGATGCTGGCGGTCTGCGGCGACCCGCTGCCGGACGACGAGCCGGACGCGGCGGACGTCGCGGCCGACGTCGCGCTGCTGCGGGAGCAGGTGCGCGGCATCGGCGACGCGCTGGCGGCCCGGCCCGCCCCGGAGCCCGTATCCGTACCCGTCCGTGCACCCGTGCCGGTCCGCCGTCGCCGCCCGCTGCGGATCGCGTTCGGCGCACTCGTCGCGGCCTGCGCGGCCGGGACCGTGGGCGGTCTGGTGTGGCTCGGCACGAACGCGCCCGGCGGGGTGAGCAGCGACGCCGGTGCCTCCAACAAGTCGGTGGCGGACCCGGACAGCGGCGGGGCGGCGGGCGACGAGGACGGCTCCTCGCCCGCCCTGCACATCGCCTGCTCCAGAGTTCTCGTCGAGGGCCGGGTCGTCAGCATCACCCCGCGCGCCGACGGTGACGTCCGCGTCGTCCTCGACGTCACCCGCTACTACCGCCCCGAGCGCTCGGCCGAGAAGCACCCCACGTTCGCCGTGACCCTGACGGGCTCGGCGAAGGCGGACCTGAAGCCGGGCACGTACACGCTGATCCGGACGCCCGTGCACCCCGGGGACCGGCAGGACTGGGAGACCGGCCGGGGCGTGCAGGACGTGCGCGGCGGCATCGTCGACGCGCTCCCGGAGGCCCGCGGGCTGGCGTGTCCGGGGCCCGGGTACTGACA
The DNA here is from genome assembly GCF_040297005.1 of Streptomyces sp. NPDC001904. Taxonomy (NCBI): domain Bacteria; kingdom Bacillati; phylum Actinomycetota; class Actinomycetes; order Kitasatosporales; family Streptomycetaceae; genus Streptomyces; species Streptomyces sp. NPDC001904. Next base: position 128,394 of record NZ_JBEOYI010000002.1, read on the forward strand.
GCGAGAAGGGGCGGACGCCGACGGCGTCCGCCCCTCGTGGATCACCGCAGGGCTACGGGGTGACCTTCTCGATCTTCACGCTGCCGGTGCCGGTGACGACACCGCGCTCGTTCAGGAGCTGCACCTGTCCGAAGAACTCACGTCCCTCCGGAGCCGGGGCGGCCGCCGTGACCTTCGCGGACACCGTGGTGGACGCGCCGTTGGCCAGCGTGACCGGCTTCGAGTCGTCCACCGTGACCGTGCCGAGGGCCGACGAGAAGAAGACGTCCGAGTAGTCGTACTCGGTCGTCCCCGCGGGCACCGAGTACCCGGCGACCTCCACCGTGTACGTGCCGGCGGCCGGCTTGCTGATCGTCACCGCCTCCTCGGAGTCGCCGTCCGCGGACTTCCCGACCTCGGTGCCGTTCGCGTCGTAGACCGTCAGGTCCAGGTCGGCGGACTTGTCGGAGACGTTGCCGATGGCGACCGTCAGCTTGTCCGCGCCCTCGGGCACGACGACCTCGGAGGTCTGCGTGGCGCCGTCGGCGATGGTGGGCCGGTCCGACTTCGAGGAGCCGAGCGCACCGCCCTGGAGCTTGCCGCCGTTGATGGCCGCGAAGTTGTTCGTGACCTTCCACGACACGTCGGCCGGGGTACCGACCTTCGCCTCGGCCACCGTCTGCACGGCCGGGTCGAACGCGGCGCCGAGCAGGGAGACGTCGAGCTGGTACGGGTTGTCGAGCAGCGGCGACGTACGGCGCGCCTCGACCTCGACCTCCCAGACACCGGCCTGCGGGTCCGCGTACGAACGCAGGTCGGGGCGGCAGCCGTTGCCCGATCCGTCGCCGTAGTTCGGGTAGCAGCTCGGCGTCGACGTGTCGTCGACCGGGACACCGTACGGGTGGATGGAGATGAACCGGGTCTGGCTCTTGTCCTTCAGCCCGCTCATGCGCACCTGGAGCGACTTGGCGCCCTCGGGGACCGTCAGGAAGTACGACGTGGTGCTGTTGCGCTGCACCGAGCCCTTGGCGCTGAAGGTGTACGACGGCTTGGCCACCGGCGTCGAGACGACGACGGTCGCCAGGATCTGCTGGTCCACACCCTCGGTGCGCGGGTCGTCCACCTGGAGGATCGCGCTGTGCAGCCCGGCCGAGCCCGGCCTGGCCTGCACCTTCACGGTGACCGGCTGGTTCAGCGGCAGCCACACGGAGCTGGAGCCGACGATGTCGAAGGTGCCGCCGGAGTTGTTCTTCAGCGACAGCTTGTGCCGGACCGGCTTGGCCGACCCGGACGTACGGGTGACCGTGACGTCGTAGGTCTTCTTCTGCTTGGCCTTCAGACCGCCCTCGCGGTCGTAGATGCCGGTGCCGAAGCCCGGCGTCGCCAGCGCGTAGTCGATCGCGGTGTCGACGGGCGCCTTCACGGTGTACGTGTGCGCGCTCGCCCCGCGGCGGATCGACTTCCAGGCGTCCTCGATGTCGATGAGGCCGGAGCCCTCGGCGTACGCCTGCTCGCCCTTGATGTGGTCCGCGGTGGAGGTCAGCGCGGTGCGCAGGTCCGCCGGGGCCAGACCGATGTGCTTCTGCTTGGCGGCGCTGAGCAGCAGCGCGCTCGCGCCCGCGGCCTGCGGCGAGGCCATCGAGGTGCCCTGGAGCATCGAGTAGCCGGCCGGCAGCGAGTAGCCCGCCTCGGCGACCGGCGAACCGGGCAGCCAGGTCTGGGTGGTGTTGATCGAGGCGCCGGGCGCGGTGATCGTCGGCGTGAAGCCGCCGTCCTCACGCGGGCCGCGCGAGGAGAACGGCATCATCGCGTACGACTTCTGCACCTGGGAGCCGTAGTTGGAGGCCCAGGTCTCCTTGGAGATCGAGGCGCCGACCGAGACGACCTTGTCGGCCAGGCCCGGGTCGCCGATGGTGTTCGCGCCGGGGCCGGAGTTGCCCGCCGAGATCACCAGCTGCACGCCGTAGGTGTCGATGAGGCGCGTGTAGAGCAGCGAGCGCGCGTTGTTGCCGTCGTTCAGCGCCGGCAGACCGCCGATCGACATGTTGACGATGTCGACGCCGCGGTTGGCGACGAGGTCGATCATGCCCTCGGTGAGCGCGACGTTGGTGCAGCCGCCGGACCACGTGCAGGCACGCGACGAGACGATCTTCGCGCCGGGCGCGGCACCGTTCATGTTCTTGTTGCCGAACAGCGAGTTGGCCGAGGTGATGCCGGCGACGTGCGTGCCGTGCTCGGACTCGATCACGCCGATGTTGACGAAGTCGCGCTTCTGGCCGACCCAGTCACCGCCGTAGGGGTCCATCGGGACGTCCTTGCGGATCTCCACGACGAACGGCTGGCGCTCGACGACATCGGTGGACGGGTCGTCCTTGCCGAAGTAGCCGATCTGGTACCCGTCCTTGTACGGCTTCATCGGGGTGTCGTCGGTGAAGTCGCCGTTGTCGTTCAGGTCGACGGTCACCGTGCCCGCGGCGGCGTCGTAGAGCACGCCCCACTTGTCGGTGGTGTCGCCGTCCCGGTTCGCGTCGCCCTTGGCGTCGCCGCCGGTGGTCGCCGCCTCCGAGAAGGTGGAGACGCCGTACGAACCGGCCTTCGCCTTCCAGGTGCGGCCGCCGTACGTGAACGTCGGGCCGGAGACCTGGGTGACCATCGGCCGCCAGGTCGCGTCGCCGTCCACTATCGGGTCGGTGGCGGTGACCCAGTCGACGATCTTGCGCTCGCCGGTGGTGGTCTTCTGCAGCGCCGGGTGGCCGAGGTCGACACCGGAGTCGAGGATGCCGATGGTGACACCGCGTCCGTCGGCCTTCGGGTTGTCCTTCACGAAGTCGACGGCGCCCGTCTCGAAGGACGGGTTGTACGGGTTCTTGGCGGGGGTGTTCTTCCCCGGGCCGCTGTACGAGCCGCTGGAGTGCCGCGACGCGCCCTTGGCGGTGTCGGCGGACGGCGTCGGGTCGTCGAGCGCGATCTCCTGGCGCAGGTCGATGCCGAGCACGGAGTCGAGCTTCTCGGCGGCCTTGATGGCGGCCTCGGCCCTGCCGGTGGGCAGCGTCGCCCGGACGTAGCCGAGCTTGTCGTAGGTGCGGCCGACGGAGCCGCCCTTGACGGAGTCGAACTGCTCGGCCACGGCCTCGGTCTTCCCGGGGGCGGTGGCGACCATGACGGTCACGTTCTTGTCGCCGTCCGCCTGGGCGGCGGCGAGCAGTTGGGCGTCCTGCGAGCCGAGTTTGTCACTGGCGGACTTGACGGCGGGGTCGGCGGGCGGCGCGGAGTCCGCACCCGCCGCGACGGCCATGGGTATCTGCCCGGCCGCGGTGAGCGCGGCCACCAGGCCCGCGGCGGCGGCGAGCCTGGCCGCGCGTCTCGCACCGGATATCGGTGCGCGCTGGGGATCGAGGGTCATCAGCATCCCTGCTACGTAAAGGTGAAGACGGACGATCGAGATGATCGGAACGACTCCGGATTTCGGTGCCGGATGACCGCTCAGCTTTACGTAAGTGACCACGGTTTGGGGAGAGTTGCCCGAGACGGGGGGTGGCCATGGCGGCATTCCGCCATACGTCATCGCGGCCAAACCCCCGCCATCCGGACGTAATTGTCCAGTCCCTTGAACGCTTTTGAAGATCTCGTGGTTCACCTGTCCCCGCTACGGGCGTAGAGCCCGGCCCCCGGCACCGGGCGAAACCCGCCCATCCCCCTGCGCATCGGCCCGGATGCCTCTAGCGTTCGGGAATGCACAAAGAGCTGAGGGTGGCCGCGTACGCGGTGTGCGTGCGGGACGGACAGGTGCTCCTCGCGCGCTGGGTCGCGGGCGACGGCAGCCGGCGCTGGACACTGCCCGGCGGCGGCATGGACCACGGCGAGGACCCGTACGACACGGTGATCCGCGAGGTCGACGAGGAGACGGGCTACACCCTCACGCCCGGCACCCTCCTGGGCGTCCACTCGGTGCTGCGCCGCTACCCCCGCAAGCTGGGCAAGATCGCCGACTTCCACGGGCTGCGCCTGGTCTACGAGGGCGCGATCACCGGCGGCGCCCTGCGGCACGAGGAGAACGGCTCCACCGACATGGCCGCCTGGCACGACCTGGCGGCCGTCCCCGACCTGCCCCGGGTCGAACTCGTCGACGTCGGCCTCGCCCTGTGGCGCGAACGCCCGACCGACGGACATCTGGCCCCGAAGCCCGGCGCGGGGCCCGCCCTTCCCCGCGAAGTGAACACAGAGTGACCGCGAGCGAGCCTGTCGCCCTCCCGTGCATGACAACACGGACCTGACGCGCGCCCCGGCGCAGGCCCCGGTGATCCACGTACGGTGATCGGCGCTGCGCGTTGCGTCCCCGTTCACGCGCAGGTCATCCCCGATGCCAACCATCCAGTACGGACGGGCAGTGCGCAGCAGCGCGGCCCGGCCGCCACTGTCGACGCGTTCGCACTCGGGGAGACCGCGCCATGCCGCGCACACGCTCTGTCACCAAGGCCGCCGCAGACATCGACCGCCGTGCCGTGCTGGCCGCGACCGGCGCGCTCACCGGGACGGCGGCGATCGCCGGCGTCGGCCACCTCATCGGCCCCGGCGGGCACGAGTCCGCCGCCCGTCCCGTACCCGCGCAAGCGCTGACCCGCGAGGCTCCCGCGTCCGCGGCGGCCCGCGTCCCGTACACCCGCGGCACCACCCTCGCCTCGGTCGCCACCGGGCACGGCTCCGGCTACCGGCGCCTGGGCGACGGCCCGGCCTGGCCGCGCGTGGTCCGCTCCGACCTGCGGGCCGCCCGCTCCGGCCGCGCCGCCCGCCGCACCGCGCTCGCCGCCTTCGTCCAGTTCACCGACCTGCACCTGGTCGACGTCCAGCACCCGCTGCGCTACGAGTACCTGCGCTCCCAGACGTCGAGCGCCTGGCGTCCGCAGGAGGCGCTGTCCGTAGCGGGCGCGGTGTCGCTCGTCGAGCGGGTCAACGCCCTGCGCGGCGCGCCCGTCACCGCGGCGCCGCTGCACTTCGTGATGACGACCGGCGACAACACCGACAACAACGCCCGCTGCGAACTCGACTGGTTCCTCACGGCGATGAGCGGCGGCCGCATCACCCCCAACACCGGCGACCCGCGCCACTACGAGGGAGTCCAGGACAGCGGCATCCCGCTCTACTGGCACCCCGACTCCGCACTGCGCGACACCGACAAGCGGGACCACCACTTCCCGCGCCTCGACGGCTTCCTGGCCGCCGCGATCTCCGAACTGCGCAGCCCCGGCCTGAACCTGCCCTGGTACTCCACCGTCGGCAACCACGACGCGCTGCCCGGCGGCTGCTACGCCCCCGGCGACTCCTACTTCGCCGAACTCGCCGTCGGCGGCCGCAAGCTGATGGACCTCCCGGCCGCCCAGGGCAAGGCGATCTGGGACAACGTGAAGCGGGGCGGCGACCCGCGCGGCACCGCGTTCGAGGAGCTGCTCCGCGCACAGGCCCGGCACATGCGCCCGGTCACCCCGGACGAGTCCCGCGCCCCCTTCACCCCCGCCGAGTACGTCGCCGCCCACCTCGACCCGGCCCGCACCGGACCCGGTCCCGTCGGCCACGGCTACACCCAGGCCAACCTCGCGGCGAAGACCCAGTACTACACCTTCCGCGTCTCGGACGACGTCGTCGGCATCAGCCTCGACTCGACCGACCCCGGCGGCCACTACGAGGGCTCGCTGGGCACCACCCAACTCAAGTGGCTCACCGCCCGGTTGAAGGACGCCGAGCGGAACGGCGACCACGTCGTCGTCTTCTCCCACCACACCAGCAGGACCATGCGCAACCTCAACGCGGACCCCGGCAGGCCCGGCGAGCGGCGGCACGGCGGCGACGAACTCGCCGCGCTGCTGGCCGCCCACCGCCCGGTCCTCGCCTGGGTCAACGGCCACAGCCACAAGAACGCCATCACCCCGCACAAGGGCACCGGCGGCTCGCACGGCTTCTGGGAGATCTCCACCGCCTCCCACGTCGACTTCCCGCAGCTGGCCCGCATCATCGAGATCACCGACAACCACGACGGCACGCTCTCGCTGTTCACCACGCTCATCGAGTCCTCGGCGCCGCACCGCACCGACTTCACCGACCTGAGCCAGACCGGCCTGGCCGCCCTCTACCGCGAACTCGCCTTCAACGCGCCGGGATCCCGTGCGACCCTGTCCGGCACCGCGGGCGACCGCAACACGGAGCTGGTGCTGCGCAAGTGAGGACGTGCGAAGGGACGGGACCCTCGCGCGGCCCCGCCCCTTCGCTCCCCTCCTGGTGCCGCCCGGTCCGTCACTACCGGGGCAGCACCACGACATGCGCCGCCGGGTCCCGGTCGCCGGACGCCATCAGCGCGGTCCGGACGACGGCGGCCTGCTGCTCGATCGACTCGCGCAGCTTCCTCGGCGTGATGTGCACGACCGTGATCCCCAGCCGCTCCAGGTGCTCGCGCTTGCGGACGTACTGGCTGAACAGCGGGTCGTCGTCCCCGCCGAGGCCCGCCCGGGGCGCCCGCGTGTCCAGTTCGACGGCGACCGCGTGGTCCGGCCAGTAGGCGTCCACACCGCCCAGGTGCGGGCCGCCCGGCAGCCGCAGGTCGACGTTCCACACCGGGTCCTCCAGGCCGCCGTCGCGGACCATCGCGTACAGCCGGTCCTCGGCGATCGCCCGCCCCTCGGCGAGCAGCGAGTCCACGGCGGCCACCACGTGCGGCCGGGTCAGCAGCCGGGCCGCGGTCAACTCCCGTACGACGGACGCCGGGTCGCAGTGGCCGCCGCGCACCGCCTCGGTGAGCAGCCGGCGCACCTCCTCCGCGTCGGAGAGCTGCGCCACGGCGTCCGCGAGCGCCCGCGGCACCGGCGCCACCGGAACCCCGTCGAGCAGGACGGGCACCGGCAGCCCCGGCGAGCGGACGAGACGCGCGAAGTCGGTCGACCGCAGCCGCCGGGTGCGCGGGACGAGCACGTCGACGTGGTCGAGGGAGAGCAGCGGGGGAGCGGCCGAGAAACCGTGCAGGGCCAGCGCCGCCAGCCCGGTGACCAGGACGTCGGCATACGGGGTGGAGGGCGCGCCGGGCACCGCGTGCGGGTCGCCCGCGGCCGGCTGCACGGGCACGGCGGCGGCGCGCCGCTGCGCGGTCCGCCCCGCGTACAACAGCACCGCGTGCAGCCGCTCTTCGCCGGTCGGCGGCCCGGCGTGCAGCAGGAACACCCCCGGCAGCACCTGCTGCCAGGGCCCGCCCGCCCGGCACTGCTCCTGCGCGGCGGAGGCGGAGACCCCGTGCGCCTTCAACTGGGCGCCGCTCAGGACGCGCCGCTGGGCCGAGACGAGGTGGCGCAGGGGGCGGGGGGAAAGGGGGGTGTTGTGGTTCATGAGGTGGTTGTGCCCATCGGCACCGCCCCCGCTAACCGCTGTTACAGCCCTGTCGGCAAAACCGGACAAGCCCGTCCTAAAGCCTGGCTCCCCATCTGCCGAAAACCCCAGGCCGCACGGGAGGTCACGCCCCCGGATGACCGCATTCCGTAACACTCGTAGCCTGAAGCAATCTCCCGGCCCCGCCTCACCCGATCTCGACGACCCGGGCCCACTTCGGCGGCGAGTCCGGCACGAACTCCGGATCGTCCTCGTCGACGTACCCGGCGCCCCGGGGAAACAGCCCGACCACCACCCGGCACGGAGGCCGCCCGGACGGCCAGGGGGTCTGACCGTCCGTCAAGGCGACGATCACATCCGGCGGGTGCCGCCCCCGCAGCGCCCGCGCGAACCCGGACCGCAGATCGGTCCCCCCGCCCCCGACCAGTTCCAGGCTCTCCGCCCGGCACAGCGGCACGGCCACTCCTGCCGCCGCGTCGCAGGAGATCACCGACACCAGATCGCGCCGCCCGCCCACGGCCCGCGCGATCGCCGCGACCTCCAGCAGGGCCGCGCCCAGCTCGGCATCGCTCACCGACCCCGAGGTGTCGATCACCACGCACACCCGGGGCGGATTGCGCCGCAGGCTCGGCAGCACGACACCCGGCAGGCTCGCCGAGCGGCGCGAGGGCCGCCGGTAGCTGTGGTTCTCCCCGGTGCCGGGCGCCCCCGCCGCCGACCGCACCGCCGCCCCCAGCAACTGCCGCCAGGGCTGCGGCGCGTGGAACGCCTCGTCCGCCCACCGCCGCCAGCCGTCCGGCGCCGAACCCGGCCGGCCCTTGATCCCCTCCGCGACCCGGAACCGCACCGCGTCCCGCTGCTGCCGGGTCAGCCCGTTCGCCCCCTCGGGCCCCAGCTCCCACGGCCGGGCGTGCCCGTCGGCGCCGCTGCCGCAGTCCAGCCAGGCCAGTTCGGGGCCGAGGTCGGCCATCGACGCGGTCCGCAGGTACTCCTCCATCAGCAGCCCGTCGTCGAGCCGGAGCATCGAGGGCAGCACGACACCCACGGGCTGCTTCAGCCCGTCGCCGTAGATGTCGTCGTTGATCTCGAAGTCGGCGGCGATGTTGCGCCGCAGCCGCTCGCCGGGACCGTGCTCGCCGTGCGTGCGGGCGTACCGCTCGCCCCGGCCGTGGTGGTCGCGGAGCAGGTGCGACACCTCGTGCACCCAGACGCCCGCCAGATCCTCGACGGGCGTGCGGTCCACGAAGCCGGGGGAGACGTAACAGCGCCAGTACGCGTCCACGGCCATCGTCGGCACCGACGGGTCCTCCACCACGTGCAGGGCGAAGAGCGCGGCGGCCAGATACGGGCGGACCTTCACCGCGTGCAGCCGGGCGGCCAGCAACTTGTCGAGGTCGAGAGGCAGTTCGGGGCGCGCCCGACGGTCCTTCGGCGGCTGCGTCAGCGGGCGGGGCGGCGTGGGCCGGGGCATCGGGTGCGGCACCGGGTGCCGTGCGGGGGCGCTCATCGGCGTACGGCCGTGGCGACGCCGCCCACGGTCCTGGCGACCGACCGCTCGGCGCGCTCGGAGATCCCGACGACCCCGGCCAGCCGTTCCACGGTGTGCGGCACCTCCCAGTCGTCGCGGCGCAGCGCGGCCAGCGCCGTCGCCGGGGCGACCAGCAGGTCTGGGGCGCCGGTCTCCAGGGCGCGGACCAGGACGGCCCAGGCCGCCTCCCAGCGGGCACGTTCGGGGCGGGCGCCGACCGCGGCGATCACCGCTTCCAGGGCGGCCTGGCGCAGGTCGCCGCGTTCGGGGAGGGCGGCGGTGGGCGGGTCGGCCAGCAGGGACTCGGGGTCGGGCAGGTCCATCCGGTCCAGGTGGGCGAGGAGTTCGAGGCCGGGGCCGTCACCCACGGCGCCGCGCACCAGCAGCGCCAGGACGTCGCGGGAGACGGACGCGGCGGTCCCGAAGGCCAGCAGGGTCAGCGCGGTCTCCCAGCTGCGCGGCGAGGGCCAGGCGCCGCCGCGCCGCGTCTCGCTGCTCGGCAGCCGGTGGATCAGCGTGGGCCTCGCCTCCAGGAACCCGCACACCGCGCGCCGCGCGTACGCCACCGCCGGGGCCAGCGCCTCGGGCTCCAGGCGCGGCAGTTCGGCGCGCGGCCAGACCCCGCCGAGCCCGCGCACCACCACCTCCCGGTCGTGCACCCATTGCAGGTGCACGAAGCGGTTGGCCAGCGGCGGGCTCAGCTCCCAGCCGTCGGCGGCCGACGCGCGCGGGTTGGCCGCCGCCACGATTCGTACCCCGGGCGGGAGTTGGAGGGCGCCGACCCTGCGTTCCAGGACGACGCGGAGCAGGGCCGCCTGGACGGCCGGGGTGGCGGTGGACAGTTCGTCGAGGAAGAGCAGGCCGTGCCCGGCGCGGACCAGTTCCACCGCCCACTGCGGTGGCGCCATCGGTACGCCCTGCCCGGCGGGGTCGTCGCCCACGATCGGCAGGCCGGAGAAGTCGGACGGTTCGTGGACGCTGGCGATCACCGTGGTCAGCGGGAGACCGAGCGACTCGGCGAGCCGGGTGAGCACCGCCGTCTTGCCGATGCCGGGTTCGCCCCACAGCAGGACCGGGAGGTCGGCGGCGACGGCGAGGGTGAGCGCTTCGAGCTGTTCGTCGGGTCGCGGCTCGGACTCCGTGGCCCGGAGCAGGCTCAACAGGGTTTCGGCGAGGGAGAGTTGGCTGGTGTTCGTCATGGGGCATCACCTGGGGTGGAGTAGGGGTGGGAAGAGTGGTGTGGCCGGTCGCGCAGGTCCCCGCGCCGCCTGGACGAGCGGAGCTCGTTTCAGGGGCGCGGGGAACTGCGCGAGAAGCGGCCACCGGGCCGCGGACGAGGAACGACCCGGGAGCGCGGGGAATCGAGGCCGGCCCGGAAGAGGCCGGAGTCGACGAGGCGACCGGCAGCCGACTCCAGCTCGTCCCGGAGGGCCCCGTCCCGCAGAACGGCCCCGGCCCCGAGCAGCCCCTCGACGACACGGATCGCCCCGCCCCCGTCCCCGTGCAGCAACCGCTCCCGCACGGCCGGCAGCGCCTCGGGGCTGCGGTGCACCGCGTCGATGGCCCGCAGGCACGGAAGCCCGGGCCCGCCGAGCGCCACCAGCAGCTCCTCGCGGCGCAGTTGGTCCGGATCGTGGTCGACGGCCGACAGCACCCCGTCCCGCAACGCGATCCGGTGCACCTCACCCCGGCACTCCACCCGATGCGGATCACCGGGATCACCGGCATCGGGAACACCACCGGCGCCACCGGCATCCCGCAGCGCCGCTCCGACCAGCGGATGCAGCCGGTCGACGGAGACGAGCCCGGCCCGGAGCAGTTCGAGATCCGGCAACGGCCGCGCCGCCGCCTCCGGCAGCACCGGAAGCGCCGCGACGACCTGCGCGGGCAGCGCCTCGCGCACCGGCCGGCAGACCGGGGCATGGCTGTCGTCCGGGGCGAGGAGTTCGAGGACCTCGTGCCCGCGCGCCCCGCGCCGCACGGTGAACGCCCCACGCGGGGAGCCCTGTTCGGCGCGGAGCAGCAGCTCCGCCTCCGCGGCCCACCCGGCTTCGGCGCGTACCGCGAGGTCGGGAGCGCGCCCGGCGTCCCACAGGTGCCGGTGCAGATCGAACCGGAACCGCCGTGCGGGATACGGATGGGGATGCGGGCGGACCGGGCCGGTCCCGGGCCCCTCCCACAGGGCGAGGGACAGCCGCTGCCCGCCGTCCGCCCGGGACGGCGGCGTCCGCACGACGAGGCGGAGCGGCCCGTACCGGGCGAGGGCGACGGTCAGCGCGGGCCGCAGCCGCCCGTCGGGGGCGATCCGGGGCAGGTGCCAGCGCAGCAGATCCGGTGCGAGGCAGCGCAGATCGGCCCGCAGGCGTCGGGTGAGTTCGAGGCCGTGGCGACGGCGCACGGCGCGCAGATCGAGATCGACGTCGACCCGGGCGGCGGCGCAGGCCCCGGCCCAGTCACCGGCGGCACGCCGCGCGGTGCAGGTCTCGATCATGGACGGTGGCACGGCGTACGCACGTACGCGCTGCCACATCGACAGGCGGGTCGGAATCCCGTTCACGAGGTGGGGTGCCATCAGCACTCACCTTGCGCGAACGAGTCCCCCAATCCGTACAAGGAGAAGTTCGTCATCGCGCGCATCATAGGCACGGACCATGTGCGTGGGGCGAGCGCTTTTACGGGCGCCCGCCCCACGACCCCTACGACAGTGCCGTCGGCCGGCCGTCGGCCGCCCCGTCGCACGCCTGCGCCCGCAGCGCCCGGTCCAGATCGTCGCGGGACTCCAGCACCAGGCGGCGCAGCGCCGGCGCCGCGTCCTCGTGGGCGGTCAGCCAGGCGTCCGTGGCCGCCAGCGTCTCCGGCGAGTCCTGGAGGTCGGGGAAGAGCCCCCGCACCACGTCCATGCCGATCTGGATCGACCGGTCGGCCCAGACCCGCTCGATCGCCGCGAAGTACTTCTCGGCGTACGGCGCGGTGAGTTCGCGCTGCGACGACTGCTGGAACCCGGCGATGGTCGCCTCCACCAGCGCGTTGCTCAGCGCGTCCGACTCCACGACCTGCGCCCAGCCCTGCGCCTTGACCGCCGCCGACGGGCGGGACGCCAGGCAGCGCACCTGGTGCCGCTTGCCGGACGCGGTGTCGTCCCGGGCCAGCTCCGCGGCGAGCGCGGCCTCGTCGGCGACGCCCTGCGTCGTGAGCGTCTCCAGGAACGCCCAGCGCAGCTCCTGGTCGACCTCCAGGCCGTCGATCCGGGCGCTGCCCGCGAGCAGGCCGCTCAGCAGCTGCAGATCGGCGTCGCTCGACGCGACCGACGCGAAGAAGCGGGCCCACGTCAGCTGGTGCTGGCTGCCCGGCTCGGCGAGCCGCAGCTCCTTCAGGGCGCCTTCGGCGAGCAGCCGCCCGCCCTCCTCGCGCCATCCGGGGGCCACGTAGTGCACCAGCGCGCCGCGCGCCCACGCGTGCAGCATCTGCAGCACGCCGATGTCCGACTCGCGCCCGGCGAACCGCAGCACGAGGCCGATGAAGTCGCGGGCCGGCATGAGCGCGTCCCGCGTCAGGTTCCACAGCGCGGACCAGCACAGCGCGCGGGCCAGCGGGTCGGTGATGTCGCCGAGCCGCTCGCGCAGCGTCGCCAGCGACTGCTCGTCGAACCGGATCTTGCAGTAGGTGAGGTCGTCGTCGTTGACCAGCACCAGCTCGGGCGCCTCGGCGCCGGCCAGCTCGCCGATCACGGTGCGCGGCCCGTCCACGTCGGCCTCGGCGCGCGCGTACCGCTCCAGGGCGCCCTGCGCCGTACGCCGGTAGAGGCCGATGGCGACCCGGTGCGGGCGCAGCTCCGGGTGGGACTCGGCGGCCTCCTGCACCACGGCCAGCTCGGTGATCCGGCCCTCGCCGTTCAGGATCACCTGCGGGGTCAGCGAGTTGACGCCCGCGGTCTGCAGCCAGGACCGGGACCAGGACGCCATGTCGCGCCCGCTGGTCTCCTCCAGGACGGACAGCAGATCGCCCAGGCGCGTGTTCCCGTACGCGTGCCGCTTGAAGTAGCGGCGCGCGCCCTCCAGGAACGCGTCCCGTCCGACGTACGCGACGAGCTGCTTCAGCACGCTCGCGCCCTTCGCGTACGTGATGCCGTCGAAGTTGAGCTTCGCGTCCTCCAGGTCACGGATGTCGGCCGTGACCGGGTGGGTGCTCGGCAGCTGGTCGGCGCGGTAGGCCCAGGCCTTGCGGTTGTTGGCGAAGGTGATCCAGCCGTTGGTGAAGCGCGTCGCCTCCACCATCGAGAACGACCCCATGAAGTCCGCGAAGGACTCCTTCAGCCACAGGTCGTCCCACCACTGCATGGTGACGAGGTCGCCGAACCACATGTGGGCCATCTCGTGCAGGATCACGTTCGCACGCCGCTCGTACGACGCGGTCGTGACCTTCCCGCGGAAGATGTACTCCTCGCGGAAGGTGACGATGCCCGGGTTCTCCATCGCGCCGAGGTTGTACTCGGGCACGAACGCCTGGTCGTACTTGCCGAAGGGGTACGGGTAGTCGAAGTTGTCGTGGAAGAAGTCGAGGCCCTGCTTGGTGATCTCGAAGACGTCGTCGGCGTCGAAGTACGGCGCGAGCCCCTTGCGGCACATGGCGCCCAGCGGGATGACGAGCTTCGAGCCGTCGTCCAGGGCACGCTCGTAGGAGTCCGTCACATAGTGGTACGGGCCGGCCACGACCGTCGTGATGTACGTCGAGATCGGCTTGGTCTCCGCGAACTGCCAGACGCCGTCGACGAGTTCACCCGCGCCGTTGGACCAGGCCGTCCAGCCCTGCGGGGCCTGCACGGAGAACCGGTAGGGCGCTTTCAGGTCCGGCTGCTCGAAGTTGGCGAAGACGCGGCGCGCGTCGGCGGGCTCGTACTGCGTGTAGAGGTAGACCTCGCCGTCCTCGGGGTCGACGAAGCGGTGCATGCCCTCGCCGGTGCGCGAGTACGCGCACCGGGCGTCGACGACCAGTTCGTTGTCCTCCGCCAGGCCCTCCAGGTGGATGCGGCTGCCGTCGAACACGGCCGCCGGGTCCAGGTCCTCGCCGTTCAGCGTCACGGCCGTCACCGACGGCGCGATCAGGTCGACGAAGGTGCCCGCCCCCGCCTCGTTCGCCCGGAACCGGAGCGTGGTCACGGACCGGAAGGTGCGCGGCCCGTCGGCCGGGGCGTCGCCGACCGCCGAGCGCAGATCGAGCGCGACCTCGTACCCGTCGACGGACAGCAGACCCGCCCGCTCGCGGGCCTCGTCGCGGGACAGATTCTCTCCGGGCACGGGCGGTACTCCTTCGTACGGTGCGGCGTCCTCGTGGGACTGTGCGGGACTCGTCGGAACTGTCTGACTCCTCCGATCCTCGCACGGGAATGAGGGCGGCGGCCGTCGCGTTGCCGCAGGCGAGACCACCCCGGTGACATCTGAGGAGAGCCATGTCCACCACGGCTGAGAAGACCCCCGTCGACTTCTGGTTCGACCCCCTGTGCCCCTGGGCCTGGATGACCTCGCGCTGGGTCCTGGAGGTCGAGAAGGTCCGCGACATCGAGGTCCGCTGGCACCTGATGAGCCTCGCGGTCCTGAACGAGAACCGGCTCGACGAGCTGCCCGAGGAGTACCGCGAGATGCTCGCGACCAAGGCCTGGGGCCCGGTCCGGGTCGTCATCGCCGCGCAGGAGGAGCACGGCCCCGAGGTGCTCGGCGCCCTGTACACCGCGCTCGGCACCCGGATCCACAACCGCGGCGAGGGCCCCACGAAGGAGGCCGTCGCCGGTGCCCTGGAGGAGGTCGGCCTGCCCGCCTCGCTCCTCGACCACTGGGACGGCACGAAGTACGAGCCCGAGCTGCGCGCCTCCCACAAGGAGGGCATCGACAAGGTCGGCCAGGACGTCGGCACCCCGGTCATCGCGGTGCCGGGCGCCGACGGCGAGCAGATCGCCTTCTTCGGCCCGGTCGTCACCCCGGCCCCCAAGGGCGAGGAGGCCGCCAAGCTCTGGGACGGCACCCTGCTCGTGGCGTCGGTCCCCGGCTTCTACGAGATCAAGCGCACGCGCACGCAGGGCCCGGTCTTCGACTGAGTCAGGCCAATTCCTCGGGGAGGGTGTATCCCTCGCTCTGATTGAGATGGTGCTGCACCCTGCGGCACGCGCCGTCCATGCCCTGGCAGCGCCAGAAGCCGTTCGCCTCCGCCGGACTCAGCTCCTTCTCCTTGATCAGGTAGATCTGCTCGGCCTCGACGGTGTGGCGGAAGGGCTGCAAAGGGCCTTTGCAGTTGACGCAGTTCTTGTACATCGGCATAAAAGTCAGAGTTCCCCGGAACCCCGCATACCGACAGACCCCGCGAGTCACGTCCTCGCGGGGTCTGTCCTTTTCAGCCGCCGACCCGCGTGAAGGTTGAGAAGACGATCACGAGGCGGGGCGTTCGGGGGAGCCGGGGCTCAGGGGACCAGCAGCAGGTTGTAGGCGCGCTCCTTGGCGGCCGCGTAACGCTTGGCGACGTCCTGCCAGTTGACGACGGCCCACATGGCCTCGATGAAGTCGACCTTCTGGTTCTTGTACTGCAGGTAGAAGGCGTGCTCCCAGGCGTCGAAGACGAGGATCGGGGTCGAGCCCTGTCCCACGTTGCCCTGGTGGTCGTAGATCTGCTCCACGATCAGCCGCCCGCTCACCGGCTCGTACGCGAGAACGCCCCAGCCGGAACCCTGCGTCGTCGCGGCGGCCTTCGTCAGCTGCGCCTTGAACCCGGCGAACGAGCCGAACGACTCGGTGATCGCGTCCGCGAGGTCGCCCACGCCGTCGGCGGCCAGCGGCTCACCGCCGCCGTCACCGGTCATGTTGTGCCAGTAGATGCTGTGCAGGATGTGGCCGGAGAGATGGAAGGCCAGGTTCTTCTCCAGCCCGTTGAGGGAGCCCCACTGCTCCTTGTCCCGGGCCTCCGCCAGCTGCTCCAGGGTGTCGTTCGCGCCCTTCACGTACGCCGCGTGGTGCTTGTCGTGGTGCAGCTCGATGATCTGCGGGTTGATGACCGGCTCAAGTGCCGCGTAGTCGTACGGAAGTTCAGGAAGCGTGTACGTGGCCATGTCTAACCGTGCCCTCCGACTGCTTATTGCAAGTTATTCGCAAGTGCAGGCTAGCAGCAACAGTGCCACGCGCAACGAGAAGGACCCCCGGGCCGAGTGGTCCGGGGGTCCTTCAGGAGGTACGTGGGGAGGGGGTTACTTCCGCTCGGCCAGCTTCTGGCGCGCGTACCCGACGACCGCGAGGATCACGGTGAGTCCGCCCGCGTAGTAGAGCTGCTCGCGGGTGCCCTCCTCGCGGGCCATCAGGACGAAGACGACGGCCATGCCCGCGAGGGCCACCCAGGTCAGATACGGGTAGGCCCACATCTTCACCACGAGCCGCTCCGGCGCCTCGCGCTCCAGCCGGCGCCGCAGGATCAGCTGGGACACGGCGATGAAGAACCAGACGACGAGGATGATGGCGCCGATCGTCTTCAGCAGCCACTGGAAGATGTCGTCGGGGCGCCAGTAGCTGAGCAGCACGCAGACGAAGCCGAACACCGCGGACAGCAGCACGGCGATGCGCGGGACGCCGCCGTGGATCCTGCCGATGACCTTGGGGCCCTGACCGCGCGCGACCAGCGAACCGGCCATGCGCGAGGCGCCGTAGATGTTGGCGTTCATCGCCGAGAGCAGCGCGACGAAGACCACGATCTTCATGATGACGCCGGCGGCCGGCAGGTCCAGGTGCTCCAGGGTGGCGACGTAGGACCCCTTGTCCGGGTCCACCAGCGCCTTGTCCGACCAGGGGATCAGCGCGACGACCACGGCCATCGAGCCGACGTAGAAGAGCGCGATGCGCCACATCGCCGTCCGCACGGCCTTCGCCACGCCCTGCACCGGGTGCTCGGACTCGGCCGCGGCGATGGTGACGGTCTCCAGACCGCCGTACGCGAAGACCGACGCGAGCAGTCCGGCGATGAGGCCCTCGGTGCCGTTGGGCATGAAGCCGCCGTGGCCGGTGAGGTTCTCGGTGCCCGGCGCGTCGTTGCCGAGCAGGCCGAAGAGCGCCAGGACGCCGATGACCAGGAACGCGACGATCGCCACGACCTTCAGCGTCGCGAACCAGAACTCGAACTCGCCGAAGTTCTTCACGGCCGAGACGTTGGTGCCGGTGAACACGAGCATGAACAGGGCGACCCAGAGCCACTCCGGCACGCCCGGGACCCAGCTGTGCGCGATCTGCGCCGCGCCGATGCCCTCCAGGCCGACCGCCACGCACAGCAGGAACCAGAACGCCCAGCCCGCCGTGAACCCGGCCCACGGACCGATGGCCCGCTCGGAGTGCACGGAGAACGAGCCGGACGCCGGGTACGCCGCCGCCATCTCGCCCAGCATGCGCATCACGAGCATGACGAGGGCGCCCGATATCGCGTAGGCGAGGACGATCGACGGGCCGGCCGCGGCGATCGCGGTGCCGGAGCCCACGAAGAGCCCCGCGCCGATCACGCCACCGAGCGCGATCATGGAGAGGTGGCGCTGCTTCAGGCCGGGCGAGAGCGACGAGGTGTCCACCGGCTGGTCGGGGCGGCCGGCCGACGGTTGCGCGTCGGCCGACGACTGCGTGGACGTCCGAGACATGGAATTGCCCTGTTCATTAGCTGAGACGGGGTGCGGGTGCGCCGATGTAATGAGCGCGTAAAGCCGCCACAGTCTGAGCGTGTGATCCGCTCACAGGGAAGACGTTTCCGGAATACGGACACGATGCTCACACTCGGCGACGCCGGTGTCGACGTACCGTGAACGGTCAGGCACGCCGTGCGCGCAGCTCCCGCACACCCGCGACGCCGAGCACCACGAGCGTCGCCCCCGTCGACCACAGCAGCTGCGGACGGGCCGTGTCGTCGGTCAGCATCAGCACGAAGACCGCCGCCATCGCGGCGAGCGCCGCCCAGGTCAGCCACGGGAACGCCCACATCCGCAGCACGAGACGCTCGGGCGCCTCCCGCTCGATCCGGCGCCGCAGCCGCAACTGGGACAGCGCGATCAGCGCCCACACGAACAGCAGCACCGCGCCGACCGAGTTGAGCATGTAGAGGAAGACGGTGTCCGGCCACTCCAGATTGAGGAGCACCGACACGAAGCCGAACGCCACCGACGCGAGCACGGCCCGCCGGGGCACCCCGCCCCCGCTCACCCGCAGCAGCGCCCGGGGCGCCTCCGCGCGCTCGGCCAGCGAGAAGACCATGCGGGACGAGCCGTAGAGATTGGCGTTGAGCGCGGACAGCAGCGCCACGAAGACGACGATGTTCATGATCTGGCCGGCCGACGGGATGCCGATCGAGTCCAGGACGGTGACGTACGGGCTGATGCCCGCCTTCTGGTCGGTCCAGGGCAGCACCGTGACGATGACCAGCATCGAACCGACGTAGAAGAACAGGATCCGGAACACCGCGCTGCGCACCGCCCGCGCCACCGAGCGCACCGGGTCCTCGGACTCGGCCGCCGCGATGGTGACGACCTCCAGACCGCCGAACGCGAAGACCACCGCGAGCACGCCGGAGACCACGCCCTGCCAGCCGTTCGGCAGGAAGCCGCCGTCGCCGGTGAGATGGGTCAGGCCGACGGGGTCGGTGTCGGGGAGCAGACCGAAGATCGCGAGGGTGCCGAGCACCAGGAACGCGACGATCGCCACGACCTTGAGCGTCGCGAACCAGAACTCGAACTCGCCGAAGTTCTTCACCGCCGTCAGGTTCGCCGCGGTGAACACCAGCATGAACAGCAGGACCCAGGCCCACTGGGGAACGCCCGGCACCCAGCCGTTGGCGATCTGCGCGGCGCCCGTCGCCTCCACGGCGAGCACCACCACGAGCAGGAACCAGTACAGCCAGCCGGCGCTGAACCCGGCCCACCGGCCGAGCGCCCGCTCGGCGTGCACCGAGAACGAGCCGGACGCGGGCATCGCCGCCGACATCTCGCCGAGCATCCGCATCACGCACATCGCGATGGCGCCCGCGATCAGATACGAGAGGACGATGCCGGGGCCCGCGACCTGGATCCCGGCGCCCGAGCCGACGAAGAGCCCGGCGCCGATGACACCGCCCAGGCCGAGCATGGTGAGGTGGCGCTGCTTGAGGCCCCCGGCGAGCGGTTCGGGCGGTGCGTCGTCGTGCATGGGGGTTCAGCCGATCTGAGCTTTGGCGGGAACCTACAGTCTCGCTTTCGGGCGCCCTCCCACGCAAAACGGACCCCTCCCAGTGACGAGCGTCACCCCGTATGTGGTGTACATGCGGTTCTTTGTACGGAGCCCACCAACGCGGTGCTCAAGCCTTTGTCGACCGGTGACCGTGATCGGCAGAACCCTCCTGGGATAGCGTCACGACGTCCCACCCCTGCCCACCCACGAACCTCGCGGAGTCCCCATGAGCACCGCCGCCGCAGTCGCCCGCCCGGGCAAGGTCCTGGCCGACCTCCTCCCCGCCTCCCGCACCAGGTCCGCCGTTGTCGCGAGGAGTGCGGCGCTGGTCGTCGGCGGCGCCGTCCTCACCGGCATCGCCGCGCAGATCGCGATCCCCGTCCCGGGCTCGCCGGTGCCGGTCACCGGGCAGACCTTCGCCGCGCTGCTCGTCGGCACCGCGCTCGGCGCCCGCCGCGGCTTCCTCTCGCTCGCGCTGTACGCGCTCGCGGGCATGGCCGGCATGCCGTGGTTCGCGGAGGGCGGCTCGGGCTGGGCGACCGCCTCGTTCGGCTACGTCATCGGCCTGATGCTGGCCGCCACCGCCGTCGGCGCACTCGCCCGCCGCGGTGACGACCGCTCGGTGTGGCGCACCGCCCGCGCCTTCCTGATCGGCGAGGCCATCGTCTACGCGGTCGGCGTCCCGTACCTGGCGCTGTCCACCGGCATGGGCCTGAGTGCCGCGCTCGCCGCGGGCCTGACCCCGTTCCTGATCGGCGACGTGCTCAAGGCCGTCCTCGCCATGGGCGCGCTGCCCGCCGCCTGGAAGCTCGCCGACAAGTAGCGGCAGCGGTTCCTCAGCTCTTCCGGAAGAGGTTCGCCGGGTCGTACGCGGCCTTCACAGCGGCGAGCCTCTTCCGCGTCCGCGGGTCGTGGAGTCCGTCCGTACGGTCGCCGCCGCCGAACGAGAAGTTCAGCGAGCGGCCCACCGTACGGCCGGCGACGGCCGCGAACGCCCGCGCGTGATGGGCCCGCGCCGCGTCCCTGCCGCCCTCGCCCAGCGGTGACAGGATGCGCACCAGCCAGCCCGCCGACCGGTACGGCACCGCGTTCGGCGCGGGCCGCGACAGCGCGCCGCCGAGCTGGTTGAGCTGGACGACGTGCATGCCGTCGGCGGCCGGACCCGAGAGCCGGAACAGCTCGCCGAGCCCCTCCGCGTCCGCACGGTCCAGGACCGCGCTGTCCCCGTAGTAGGGGTGCGGGAAGTCCGGATCGGCGTGGATGGTGTGGCTGTCGCCGTACGGCATCTCGCGCACCGTGTCCGTGACGGGCACCCCGAGCGCGGCCCGCAGCGGAGCGACCAGCCGCTCGCCCTCGGCTGCCGGTTCGGTGCACGCGATCCGTACGGAGATCACGTACCGCCCGCGCAGGTGCGGCGGCATCGCGGGGGAGTCCGGATAGACCAGCGCGGCGAGCGACGAGGTCAGGGTCTCCGGGACGGTCGCTGCCCAGGCCGTGTAGGCGCGCACGGCGTCCGCCACGTCCGTGACCCGCCCGTCGTAGGCGAGCGACCCCCCGTACAGCCGGGCCACCGGCACCAGGCCGACCTCCAGGGACGTCACCGCGCCGAGTCCCGCGCCGCCGCCCAGCAGCGCCCAGAACAGCTCGGGGTCGTTGTCGGCCGTGACGTGGCGCAGGACGGCGTCGGCGGTCACCACGTCCAGGGAGCGCACATGATCGGCGGTGTAGCCGAACTCCCGGGCCAGGATGCCGAGTCCGCCGCCCAGCGTGTAGCCGACCGCGCCGACGCCCGGCGCCGAGCCGTTCAGCGGGGCGAGTCCGTGCGGAGCCGCGGCGCGCACCACGGCGCCCCAGGTGGCGCCCGCGCCGACGCGCACGGTGCGGGCCGCGGCGTCGACGCGGACGTCGTCCATCCGCCGTGTCGTGACGAGCACCCCGCCCGTGGAGCCGTCCGGCAGCCCGTGGCCGGTGGCCTGGACGCCCACCGGCAGCCCGGCCCGCGCGGCGTACGCCACGGCGGCCACCACGTCGTCGGGGCAGGACGCCGCGTGGATCACGTCGGGGTGCTGGGTGAAACCGGTCTGGAAACCGGCGCGCTCGTCGTCGTAGCCGGGGTCCGCCGGGCGGAGGGTGCGCGCGGAGCGCGGGTCATCGGTCGTCGTCATGTCCCGCACTCTGCGCCCTTGACCTGACAGATTCCGTCAGGTTTTCGGCGGGTCGTCCCCCCCTCCGGTCTCAGCGGGTCGGCGAGGACGCCTCCGACGGACGGCGCCGGGTCCACCACAGGCCCGCCCCGCCCGCCGCGAGCAGCGCCGCGCCCACCGCGCCGAGCGGCAGCACCCGGTCGGCGGGGCCCGTCGAGGGCAGCTCGCCCTTGCCGCCGCCCTTGTCGCCGGCCTTGTCCCCGCCCGTGCCGCCGTTCTTGTCACCGGCCGGGGTGGCCGGTTTGTTCTCTGTGTTGAGCAGCAGCGGTGTCACCGGCGCGTTCGGCGAGGGGCTGGTCGTGCCGAACGGCACCGGCCCCTGCTGCCAGAACGTCGTCTTGGCGTCCCCGCTCTGCACCGGTAGGCAGATCTTCCCGGTCTTCGCCAGATCGAAGGTCGCGGCGACCTTGAACGTTTTCGATTTACCGGCCCCGAGATTCGACACCGGGCAGGTGAATCCGCTGTTCGAGCCCTTCGGCAGCTTGTTCTCCGGAATAGGTGTGCAGCCGGGTACATCTTTCACGGCGAGGCCGTCGAATCCGACGATCAGCAAAGAAATCTTCCCGCTGTCCTTCGTGCCCTTGTTGCTGACGGTCGCGACGAGATCCTTGGTCTTTCCCGTCGCGTTGTCGACCGTGATCTTCTTCGGCAGCGCGGTGGTCGGCTCGACGCCGTCGGGCGCCTTGCCCATGACCTTGCCCCCCTCGCTGCTGCCCCCACCTGGTGCGTCGTCCGCGACCGCGGTGACGGGCAGGACCAGCGCCGCCGCGACGGCCGCGGTCAGCAGCGACCCGGCCGTGGCGGTCCGCCGCCGTGCGCGCGCAATTGAACTCATGTTCGTCCCCCTTGGTGTTTCTGTTTCCCCCGTGACGCCTGCAACTGCGTCCGAATTCGCAGTACTTGAAGAGGTACCACAAGATTTCTCCCCACTATGCTGGGACGGCGTGATGTATCGATTTTGTGTTTCTCTGTGTTTCGGGGGTGCAGTCGATTGCCAGGGCAGTCAGGAAATGCAAGGGGAGGCGTCCGTGGATTGGTGGTGGCTGGGCGCTACCGCTTGGACGAACACATAGGCCAGGGGGGCATGGGGCGTGTGTGGCGTGCGGCCGACGAGATGCTGGACCGGCCCGTCGCCGTGAAGGAGATGCGCATCGACGGCCTCGACCCCGAGGACGCCCGCACCCGCCGCGAGCGCACCCTGCGCGAGGCCCGCGCCACCGCCCGGATCGACCACCCGGGCGTGGTGCGCGTGTACGACGTCGTGGACGAGGGCGAGCGGCTGTGGATCGTCATGGAGCTGATCGACAGCCGCTCCCTGGAGCAGACCCTCGTCGAGGACGGGCCGCTCGGCGTGGACGACGTCGCGGGGATCGGCCGAAGCCTGGCCGAGGCCCTGCGCGAGGTGCACGCGGGCGGCGTCCTTCACCGCGACATCAAACCGGGCAACGTCCTGCTCGAACGGGTGGGCAGGCGCCGCGTCATGCTCACCGACTTCGGGATCGCCGCCATCCAGGACACCGAGGCGCTCACCATGGTCGGCATGCTCATCGGCTCGCCCGACTACATGGCGCCGGAGCGCATCTCGGGCAGGCCGCAGGGCCCGCCCTCGGATCTGTGGTCGCTCGGGGCGACGCTCTGCGCGGCGCTCGGCGGCAGCTCCCCGTTCAGCCGGGACACCACCCTCGCGACGCTGCACGCCGTCCTGTACGAGGAGCCCCGGCTGCCGCCCGACGCGGGCCGGCTGACACCGCTGCTGACCCGTCTGCTGGCGAAGGAGCCGCAGGACCGCCCCGGTCTCGACGAGGTCGTGAACGCGCTCGCGCCGCAGGTCCCGGCGGCCCGCCCGGGCACCCCCACCCTGGACATCGGCCTGCGCCGCCCGGCCCTGCCGCCGCCCCCGGAACCGGCCCCCGCGCGGCCGGGGGGCTTCGCGCGGGAGGCCCCGACCGAGTGCGCGAAACCGGTGCCCGGCGAGGACCTGCCCGGCCCGCCGTCGCCCACGCGCCGCGGACCCCGGCGCCGTGGCCTGCTGATCGCCCTCGCCGTGGCGCTGGCCGCGGGCGTCGCGGCGGCGCTCGCGCTCACGCTGTCCGGCGACAACGGCGGGGGAGGCGCGCAGGCGGGCGGTGCGAGCCCCACGACGACCACGCGCCCGCCCACCGTCGAGGGCACCTCGCGCCCGCCCACGGCCCAGACCCTGCCCCCGGGCTCGATCCGCGAGGTCGGCTACGCGTGGGTGCCGCCGCGGGGCTGGAAGCGGGCGGTGAAGACGGCGTCCGAGGTGCACTACACGGCCCCCGACGGCACCCAGGAACTGGTCACCCAGTCCGCGCTCGCCAAGGACGACCTGCTCGCGACCTGGCAGAAGTCCGAGCGCGACGCCCACCAGGGCCAGGACTACGTGAAGATCCGCCTGGACCGCACGACGTTCCGGGGCCGCCCCGCGGTCGTCTGGGAGTACCTGTTCACCCTCGACGGCCGCCGCTGGCACGCCGAACTCCTCGGCTTCGACCAGGAAGAACGCTCGTACCAGATCGGCACCTGGTACCAGCCGCAGGTGGCGGGGGCGGCGAACGCCCGGTACGAGCGGATCAAAAACACGTTCACGGTGCTGCGACCGTAGTCGCGGCACCGTGAACGGAAGCGAGGAAGGGCGATTGGACGGAAGGGGGGAGCGGACCGAGGGGAGGAGGAGGTCAGCTCTTGCCGCTGCGCTGCACCCGTTCCCGTACGAGCGCGAACGCCACCACGAACACCGCCACGAGCAGCGACAGCAGCACCTGCTCGCGCCCGGCGTCGTCGGTCAGCATGTAGACGAGGACGAACGAGATCATCGCGATCGTCGCCCACGTCAGGTACGGGAACAGCCACATCTTCACGACGAGCTTCTCCGGCTGCTCGCGCAGGATCATGCCGCGCATCTTCAGCTGCGTGAAGCAGATGACGAGCCAGACGAAGAGGGCGACCGCGCCGGAGGAGTTCAGCAGGAAGTTGAAGACGGTGTCCGGCCACTGGTAGTTGAACCAGACGGCGAGGAAGCCGAAGACGACCGAGCCGAGGATCGCGGTGCGCGGCACGCCCCGCGAGGTGGTCCTGGCGAACGCCTTCGGCGCGTCACCGCGCCGCCCGAGCGAGAAGGCCATGCGGGAGGCGGTGTAGAGCCCGGAGTTCAGGCAGGACAGCACGGCGGTCAGCACGATGACGTCCATGACCTGGCCGGCGTGCGGGATGCCGATGGAGTTCAGGGCGGCGACGTAGCTGCCGTCCTTCACGATCGACGGGTCGTTCCACGGCAGCAGCGTCAGCACGACGAAGATCGAGCCGAGGTAGAAGATGCCGATCCGCCAGATCACCGAGTTCGTGGCCCGGGTCACGGCCTTCTGCGGGTCCTCGGACTCACCGGCGGCCAGCGTGACGATCTCGGAGCCCATGAAGGAGAAGACGACCATCAGCACACCGGTGAGGATCGCCCCCGGGCCCTTCGGGAAGAACCCGCCCGCGTCGGTCAGGTGACCGAATCCGGCGCCCGGGTTGTCCGAGCCCGGCAGCACCCCGAACACGGCGAGCAGCCCGATGATCACGAACGCGCCGATCGCGACGACCTTGATCCCGGCGAACCAGAACTCGAACTCGCCGTACGACCCCACGGCCGCCAGGTTCACGACGGTGAGCACGATCATCACGATCAGCGCCCAGGCCCACTGCGGCACGGCCGGTATCCACCCGTTGAGGATGGTCGCCCCCGCGGTCGCCTCCACGGCGAGCACCACGACCCAGAAGAACCAGTACAGCCAGCCGATGGAGAACCCGGCCCAGCGCCCGAGCGCCTGGTCGGCGTAGGCGGAGAAGGAGCCGGACGACGGCCGCGCCGCGGCCATCTCGCCGAGCATCCGCATCACCAGGACGACCATCGCGCCGACCAGGGCGTACGAAATCAGGATGGCGGGCCCGGCCGCCGCGATCCCGGAACCGGAGCCGACGAACAGTCCGGCGCCGATGACACCGCCGATGGCGATCATCGACAGGTGACGGTTCTTGAGTCCGGCCTTGAGGCCGTCCCCCTCGGGCGGTGTCTCGTTCGGCGCCAGGGTTGACTGCGAAGACATGCAGACTTCCTTAGGTTCTCGGTGGGGCGAGCCCTGGCATTCAAAGCTCAGGATCAGCCCTTGCGGAAGGGCTGACTCCGGATTGTTGTCTTTGTTACGCCGGTGAATCAGGAGGTCAGGGCCCCGCCAGCGACTACCCGGCCCGTGCCGTGCCACACTCGGATCCATGCGCGTCTATCTCGGCTCCGATCACGCCGGCTACGAACTCAAGAACCACCTGGTCGAATGGCTGAAGGCCCACGGCCACGAGCCCGTCGACTGCGGGCCCCACATCTACGACGCCGTCGACGACTACCCCCCGTTCTGCCTCCGCGCCGCGGAGCGCACGGCGGCGGACCCCGACGCCCTGGGCGTCGTGATCGGCGGCTCGGGCAACGGTGAGCAGATCGCCGCGAACAAGGTCAAGGGCGTCCGTGCCGTCCTCGCCTGGAGCGAGCAGACCGCGGCCCTCGGCCGCGAGCACAACAACGCCAACGTGATCTCGGTCGGCGGTCGCATGCACACGCAGGAGGAGGCGACGAAGTTCGTCGAGACCTTCCTCGCCACCCCGTGGTCCGGCGAGGAGCGCCACCAGCGCCGCATCGACATGCTGACCCGCTACGAGGAGACCGGCGAACTCCCCGAGATCCCGGCCCACCACCCGCAGCAGGGCTGAGCCTTTCCGGAGGGGCTTGATCATTCAAGCCCCTTCCGCCCCCTCAAGCCCCTCCGGCGATTGAGGAGCGGGGTCTGGGGCAGAGCCCCAGGACAGCAACCCGAACGCACCCGAGGAGACCGCGGTCGTGCCCGAAGGCCACACGATCCACCGCCTGGCCCACGACCACGCGGAGCGCTTCGCGGGCCGGAAAACACAGGTCACCAGCCCCCAGGGCAAATTCTCCGACGCGGCAGAACTCCTCACCGGCCAGGAACTCACCGCCACCGAGGCCCACGGCAAACACCTGTTCCTCGGGTTCGGCGAGAGCTGGGTCCACATCCACCTCGGCCTCTTCGGCAAGTACGCGCTCGGCGACACCCCGGCCCCGCCGCCCACGGACACGGTCCGCCTGCGCCTGCGCAACGACGCCCACTACGCGGACCTGCGCGGCCCCACCACCTGCGCCCTGATCACGGACGCCGAGAAGCAGGCGATACACGACCGCCTCGGCCCGGACCCGCTGCGCCCGGCCGACACCCCCGCCAGGGCGTACGCCCGCATCTCCCGCAGCCGCACCACGATCGCCGCGCTCCTCATGGACCAGAAGGTCATCGCGGGCGTCGGCAACGTGTACCGGGCCGAGGTCCTCTTCCGCCACGGCATCGACCCGTACACGCCGGGCCGGGAGATCACCGAGGCCGCGTTCACCGCGATCTGGGACGACCTGGTGGCCCTCATGCGCGAGGGCGTCCGCCTCAACCGCATCGACACGGTCCGCCCCGAGCACACCCCGGAGGCGATGGGCCGCCCGCCGCGCGTCGACGACCACGGCGGCGAGGTCTACGTCTACCGGCGCGCCCCGCACCCCTGCCACCTGTGCGGCACCGAGATCCGCACCGCCGAACTGGCGGCGCGCAACCTCTTCTGGTGCCCGACCTGCCAGCCGGGCACCCCCTAGCTCAGAACCCGTGCTGGAGCCACGGCGCGACGGCCGACCCGAACGCCACCGACGCCTCCGCGAGCGCCCCCTGCCGCAGCTCCCGCACCCGCCCGGCACCCGCCAGCGCGGCCAGTGACGTGTCACCGAGGTAGGCGGACCCCAACTCCCTCACGGACAAGGACAGTTCGGGAGCGTCGTCGGTCCGCTCGCAGGAGGCGCCCTTCGCGTCGCCGGTCAGCCGCCAACGACCCGCGTTCCAGGGGCAGAAGGCGTCCTCGACCTCGAACACCACGTCCACCGGCGTGAGATACGTACGCGCCGCGAGCGCCGCGCCGACCTCCACCAGACGTACGTGCATCGAGTCGCGCATCCGGACGGCGCACCGCCGGATGTCCGACACCATCGCCAGCAGCGGATCGTCGACCGGCAGGTTCCGCGTCTCCACGAACTCCGTCAGGTCGACGGAGAGCAGGAACCGCCACAGCGCCGCGTACGCCGCCGGGTCGAGCGCGCTGATGTGGCGCACCTGGATCCTGCTGGTCGGCACCGACCACTCGGAGCTGGGCTTGATGTGGAAGCGGACGAACCCCACGAGCTCACCGGCCCGCTCGGCGAGCACGCACTGCATCGCCGACCCCCCGTTCCGCTCCTCCGGCGGGTCGAGCAGCGGCAGCCGCTCCCAGCCGGGGGAGCGGGCCAGGTTCCCCGGCCGGGTGCCGATCGTGCGCGCGTAGACGGCCTCGCACCGCTCGGCGGCCTCCGTCACGTCCGCGAACCGCAGCGAGACCTCGTCCGTCCCGTCCGGAGCCTCGATGCGCACCCGCGACGACTCGAGGGTGAGGGCCAGCTGCCGGGTGGCGAGGCCGTACCCGAAGCGGCCGTAGATCGCCGGTTCCGACGCGGTGAGCACGGCGAGGGCCTCGCCCCGCTCCCGTACGTCGTCGAGCTGGCGGCGCATCATCGAGGTGAGGATGCCGCGCCTGCGATGGGTGGCGGCGACGCTCACCATGGTCACGCCCGCGGCGGGCAGGAACGTGCCGCCCGGCACGGCGACCCGGTACGAGAACGCGCTCGCGGTCCCCACGCACTCCGCGCCGTCCCAGGCCCCGATCGACCGGTCGAACTCCGTCAGGTCGTCCATCAGCCGCTGCTCCTGCGGCGGCTCGGGCACCCCGCCGAAGGCCAGCATCAGCCGCTCGTACCAGCGGGTGTGCTCGTCGCGGCTCAGCGTGCGCAGGTCGATCGTCATCCGTCATGCCTACCAGGGCAAGAGGGACAACAGCGAGCGAATTTACCGGCCCGCCGCGGCTCCGGACGTGCCCGGAAAGGGGGACAAGTGGGACCTCCCGTGCACAGGTCCAGGCCCGATGGATAAGGTCCACGAGCAATGGCCGTACGACGAGACAGACGGGCGCGCGCACAGCGCGCGGCAGCCGAGACGTTCCCGGCCCGGTTGAGAATGCGTGTCCACCGGGTCCGCACCGCCGTGCGCAAGTCCGGGGTGGACTACTTCCGCGGCGACGGTTCGGACTGGATCGCCCTCGCCGGCCTGCTGCTGATGATCCCCCTGATCGCCTGCGCCACGATCCTCAACCCGGTCTGGTGCTCCCCGGCCGTGCTCGTCCTGCCGATCGTCGCGGGCGGACTGCTGCTGCGCCCGGCCAGCCTGCTCGGCCTGTACGCGGCGGCCGCCACGGCGCTGATCGTCGAGTCGTACCGGCTCGGCCCCTACGAGCAGCATCCCGCGGCGGTCACGCCCGGCACCGTGCTCACGGTCGCCGCATGCGGCTTCTTCGGCCTGCTGATAGCTCAGTTCCGCAGCCGGGTCGGTGTGCCGTGGCGGCGCGGCGGCACGATGCTCTTCGACCTGCGCGAGCGGATCCGCACCCAGTCCCGGCTGCCGAAGCTGCCGGTCGGCTGGCACCGCGAGATGGCGCTGCGGCCGGCCGGCGGCCAGTCCTTCTCCGGCGACTTCGTGGTCGCGGCCCGCACCAACAACGGCCGCACGCTCGAAGTCGTCCTCACCGACGTCTCCGGCAAGGGCATGGACGCCGCGTCCCGCGCGCTGCTCCTCGCCGGTGCCTTCAGCGGCCTCCTGGGCTCCCTCCCGCCGCACGCCTTCCTCCCCGCCGCCAACGGCTATCTGCTCCGCCAGGACTGGGACGAAGGCTTCGCGACCTCCATCCACCTCGTCCTCGACCTGGAGTCGGGCGACTACGAGCTCTACTCCGCCGGTCACCCGCCGGGCCTCCAGCTGAACGCCGGTACCGGCCGCTGGGAGGAGAAGGCCGCCGAGGGGCCGCTCCTCGGGGTCTACGACGGTGCCGAGTTCGACGCGACCAAGGGTTCCCTGCGGGCCGGCGACGTCCTGATGCTCTTCACCGACGGCCTGGTCGAGACGTCCGACCGCGACATCGCCGAGGGCATCGACCGCCTCACGGGCGAGGCCGACCGCTATGTCCAGGGCGGCTTCCACGGTGCCGCCTGGCACTTGATCGAGGCCGTGGCCAAGGACGTCAACGACGACCGGGCCCTCCTCCTGATCTGCCGCGACGCCTGACGGCTCCGCCGGACTCCCTTCGTCCGCGGCCCGGTGGGGCTTCTCGCGCAGTTCCCCGCGCCCCTGAGATGCGCACTTCGTGCGCCATCTCATCGGGCGCTCGCCCCAGGGGGAGGCGGCGCGAAGCGCCTGCCTCAGGGGCGCGGGGAACTGCGCGACCAGCCACGACGAGAGCCGCGCGTGACAGACGGCCCAGGGGCGCGGGGAACTGCGCGAGAAGCGGCCACCGGCCCGCGCCCGGCGACGAAAGGTCAGACCCCGGCCCCGACCCGCTCCTCCACCGGCAAAGACACCCGCCCCCCAGGAAGAACCCGGGCCAGCCAAGCGGAGCGCCCGGCGGCCAACGGCCCGAGAACGGCAAGCACCAGCACATACCCCGCGATGAACGGAGAAAGCCGCTCGTCCAGCCCGGCGCCGGCGGCCATCGTGGCAAGGATCAACGCGAACTCCCCCCGGGCCAACAGCGTCGTAGCGATATTGGCAGCGGGCCCGCTCCCGAACCCGTACACCCGCGCGGCCCCCAACCCGGCCAGCACATTCATCACCAGAGTCACCGCGACAGCGGCCAGCACCGGCCACACCACACTCGGCAGATCCCCGGGATCGATCGACAACCCGAACCCGAAGAAGAAGATCGCGCCGAAGGCGTCCCGCAACGGATGCACCAGCTTCAGAATGCGCGCGCCCGACGAGGTCGACCCGAGCATGAGCCCGACCATGAACGCCCCGATCGCGTCGGCCACCCCGAACCACTCTGAGACCCCGGCGACGAACACGGCGGCACCGAGGAACGAGATGACGAGGAGCTCGTCGTCCTTGGTGTTGAAGAGCTTGCCGACGACCCGGGTCCCGAACCGCGCGGCGAGCGCCAGCAGCAGCAGGAACCCGAACGCCTTCCCGCCGTCCATGATCGCGGCGGACAGCGAGTCGGCCCCGGACAGGATCGGCTGCAGCGCGGCGAGGTAGAGCGCCAGGAAGATGTCCTCGACCACGATGATGCCGAGGATCGGCTTGGTCTCCGGATTGCCCAGCCGCCCGGTGTCGACCAGCACCTTGGTGACGATCGCGGACGACGAGATGCCGAGTACCCCGGCGAGGACCAGAGCCTCGGAGGTGCCCCAGCCGAGGGCGAATCCGAAGCCGAGGCCGGCGCCGACGTTCAGCGCGAGGTACGTCCCGCCGGCGACGGCCATCTTGCGGCCGCCCGCCTTGAGGTCGTCGATGTGGAACTCGAGGCCGAGATAGAAGAGCAGCAGCACCAGGCCGAGAGCGGAGAGCATCTCCAGGTCGTGCGGGTCCGACAGGAGCACGACGCCCGGTGTGTGGGGGCCGAGCAGGATCCCGGCCAGGATGAACAGAGGGATGGTGGGAAGTCCGATGCGCCCGCCGAGGCGGGCGAGAACGGCGGCGGCGAGAAAGGCGCCGCCCATGGCTATCAAGGTGTCTGCGTGTCCGATGGGCCCGTTCCTCCTTGTACTGGCGACCGACCTTGGTAAAGGGATCGTCAAGAAAACGTCAATAGTTAGCTTACCAAAGTACTAGGAGGGTGGGCCGAAGGTCCCGACACGGCACCCCTACGCTCGACCCATGCTCACTCTGACCGAGGTAGAAGCCCTGGCCCGCCGGGCCCACGCCCACCAGACCGACAAGGCGGGCCGCCCCTACGCCGAGCACCTGCAAGCCGTGGCCGACGGAGTCGCGGCCCGCGGCGGCACGGAAGAACAGATCGCGGCGGCCTGGCTGCACGACGCCGTCGAGGACGCGGCGCTCTCCGAGGAATGGCTGACGGCGGCACCGCTCACCGACACCACGAAGGCCCTGGTCCGGGCCCTGACAAAACAGAAGGGCGAGGACCCGGCGTCGTACGCACGCCGTATCCTCGCCACTCCGGGCGCTCGCCTGATCAAGGAGGCGGACCTGGCCCACAACGCGAACCCGGCCCGCCTGGCGGTCCTGGACGAGCCCACCCGCACCCGCCTGACCCGGAAGTACGCGACGATGCGCGCCCTCCTGGGCCTCGCCCCGGACCCGGACCCGGCCCGGTGAAGAACTAGGCCCCGCGCCGCTGCCGGGCCAGCTCGGCGGCATCCCGCCGGAACGCCCACTCCATCTTCGGCTCCATGGCGAACCGGAACAGCCGCTGCACCGGCGGCGTGCACAGCACGGTGATGACGGACGCGGCGACGACGGTGACGACGATCTGGCCCCAGGGAGTGTGCACCCAGGCGGCGTCGAACCAGCCCCAGAACCGCGACCCCTTCGCCAGGAACCCGTGCAGCAGATACCCGTACAGGGTTCCGGCGCCGAGCACCGTGAACCACATCCTGCGCCCGGGCACCCAGGCGAAGAAGCACGCGGTGAGCACGATCGAGGCGCCGAACAGCGCGAGCGTCATCACGATGCCGGCCCACCACGGAGCGCCCAACTCCTGTGCGCTGTCCCGGTGGTAGAACCAGGCGGACGTCATCCGCGGCCCGGCCCAGTACGCGAGCGCCAGCGCGCACAGCGCGACCGGCACGGCGATGATCCGCACCTCGCGCCGCCGCACCAGCTGGAAGTGCTCGGGCTTCAGGCACAGCCCGAGGACGAAGAAGGGCAGGAACTGCAGCACGCGCTGGAGATCCAGATCGTCACCGACCTCCGGCGAGATGGACGCCAGCGCCGCGACGACGACGGCCAGCGGCAGCGGCCACCGCACGATCTTCCAGATCGGCGTGGTCAGCCGCCACACGAACAGCGCGACCAGGAACCAGGTCAGGTACCAGGGGTCGAGCAGGCTGATCGGGTAGTCGGGGTCGCCCCCGGCGGTCCGCTTGAAGAAGGTGTACGCGATCTCGAAGAGAACGTACGGGACCGCGACTCCGGTGATGAGCCGCTTGAGTCTGTGGGGGCTCGCGTCGAAGGACCGCGAGAAATAGCCGGAGATGATGATGAACGCCGGCATGTGAAAGGTGTAGACGACCATGTACAGCGCCTCGGCGGCGCGACTGCGGTCGGTCAGGGGCTCCCAGGAATGCCCCATCGCCACGAACACGATGGCGAGGTACTTCGCGTTGTCGAAGAACGCGTCCCGCTGCTTCGGCCGGGGAGTGCCGGCCGGGGCGGGAGCGGACACCGGAGCGGGGGGCTGCCGGGTCTGTGGGGACGGCACGCCGTCCGCGGGCATCGCGGCCGGGGGGAGGGGCGTGCGATGCGAGCCGTGCGGATACAGCGAGCTGGTCACAGGCCCTCCCGTCGAAGAATCGGGGGGACCGTCCGGGACCGCACTGCGCCGGAGGGGGTCATGGCAGTGTCGAGCATCTGAGGCACCCTAGTAGCGCCTGTGGGATTTCGTAAAACCCGCAATGTGATTCCTCCTTATCGTTCCCGGGTACCCCCGGATTCGCGGAAGTCGACATGCGTCCGTACGTCGTTGAACTCGTGCCGATCTGTCCGTCATCACACTGTTAATCCCACTTAAACGCCGCATATCGCCCTCGTTCGACTACGGCGGAACGCCCCCTTGTGAACCCTTTCGCACCGCGCGGCGGCAGGGCGGGAATGAGCCGCTGAATTCCCTGGATTCACCTGTGCGTACGACACGGGGAAAGTGCGGGAAAACCGGGAACGACATGCGAGGGGCATGTGTGCCCCGCACGTGCCCCGATGGAAACGATCAAGCCGAATTCCGACCCCCGCCGTCACCCCTGCCGACCCCCGTCGCCCCCGCCGCGACGTGCGCCGCACCCGCGCCGCGGCCATGCGCACCCTTCGCGCCCCCGTGCGCGCGTGGCCGACGATGCGTCACGGACCGCATACAGGGGCCGGGTTGGTGGCACGATGGTCCTGGCGGGGGGTGTGTGGGGCTGTGCCCCCCGGGCCGGGAGAGCGGACCGACCTAGGGTGTGATCAGTGTGGCCATTTCGCTGTCAGTGGTGCTGTTGTTGGCGATCGTCCTCGTGGTGCTCATGCGCGGAGGATCGATCAAGGCGGGACCCGCCATAGTCGCGGTGCTCTTCGGCTTCTTCCTGGCGTCGACCGGAATGGCCCCCGCGATCAACAACTTCCTCAACTCCGTGGCGGAGAGCATCAGTTCGATCAACTTCTGACGCCCGGCCGGGGAGTCGGGCGTCGAAGGGCCGCCGACGTCACGCGTCGTCCCGTCCCGTCCTGTACGCGGTCGGCCGGTTCGCCGGCTCGCCCTTCCTGCCGACCGCGTTCCTGCCCGGTGCCATCGGGATCGCCTGCCGTGCGACAGCCTCACGGGCGTTCCCCGAAAGCTCTCGCGGAATGGACACGAACGCAGCGCGGAAACGAACGAGGCCAGGTCGGAGAATGAACCTCTGACCTGGCCTTGTGTCCTGTGGAGCGGGTGACGGGAATCGAACCCGCGTAGCTAGTTTGGAAGACTAGGGCTCTACCATTGAGCTACACCCGCACAGCGCGCACCACCGATGACCGGCGACGGCACGAAAAGCATCGTAGCGGGTCAGGGGGCCCGCCCGCACACCCCGTTTAAGTCGGGCGCCGCACCGCCTGCGGGCATGTACCCTACGTGTCGCACCGAACGGGGTGTGGCGCAGCTTGGTAGCGCGTCCGCTTTGGGAGCGGAAGGCCGTGGGTTCAAATCCCGCCACCCCGACCAGCTACTTCCCCCGGCCCCGCACCCGCCTCACCGGCGCCTCTCGGGCTCTCTCAAGATCGCATTGTGGCTGGGCAGCGGCTTGCCGTTACTATGCAAGCTGCATGCCCGTGTGTCTCTAAGCCGGGCAGATCCCTAAAGTCAGCCCCCAAGGAGACCGAACCGTGAAGAGCGCCGTCGAGACCCTGAACCCGACCCGGGTTCGGCTCAGCATTGAGGTGCCCTTCGAGGAGCTCAAGGACAGCCTCGACGCGGCGTACAAGAAGATCAACCAGCAGGTCACGGTGAAGGGCTTCCGCAAGGGCAAGATCCCGGCCCGCGTCATCGACCAGCGCTTCGGCCGCGGTGCGGTGCTGGAGGAGGCCGTCAACGACGCCCTCCCGAAGTTCTACACCGAGGCGGTCAACGAGGCCGAGCTGAACGTCCTCGGCCAGCCCGAGGTCGACATCACGGAGCTGAAGGACGGCGAGACGCTGAACTTCACCGCCGAGGTGGACGTCCGTCCGGCCATCGAGATCCCGGACTACTCCGGCATCGAGGTCGAGGTCGACGCGGTCGAGGTCACCGACGAGGACATCGAGAAGTCGGTCGAGCAGCTGCGCGACCGCTTCGCCTCGACCTCCCCGGTCGAGCGCGCCGCCGAGGACGGCGACGTCGTGACCATCGACCTGGAGGCCAAGGTCGACGGCGAGGTCCTGGAGGACGGCGTCGCGTCCGGCGTCTCCTACACCATCGGCTCCGGTGAGCTGCTCGACGGCATCGACGACGCCGTCAAGGGCCTGGAGGCCGGTGGCGAGGCCACCTTCACCTCCCAGCTCAAGGGCGGTTCCGCCGAGGGCAAGGACGCCGAGGTCACCGTCAAGGTCACCCAGGTCGCCGCCCGTGAACTCCCGGCCCTGGACGACGACTTCGCCCAGCTCGCCTCCGAGTTCGACACCCTCGACGAGCTGAAGGCCGACAGCCGCAAGCGCCTCGAGAACATGAAGCAGTACGACCAGGCCACGCAGGCCCAGGAGCGCGTCCTGGAGAAGCTGCTCGAGCTGGTCGAGGTCCCCGTTCCCGAGAAGCTGCTCGAGGACGAGGTCAACACCCGCAAGCACAACCTCGAGCACCACCAGCTCGGCCAGATGGGCCTGGACATCGAGAAGTACCTCGAGATCCAGGGCAAGTCGGTCGAGGAGTTCGACGCCGAGACGCGCGAGCAGGCCGTCAAGGGCATCAAGACCCAGTTCGTCCTCGACGAGCTGGTCAACAAGGAGAAGCTGAACGTGAACCAGGAGGAGCTCACCGAGCACCTCATGCGTCGCGCCGCCTCCTCCGGCATGTCCCCCGACCAGTTCGCCCAGGCGGTCGTCGAGGGTGGCCAGGTCCCGATGCTGGTCGGCGAGGTCGCCCGCGGAAAGGCCCTTGCCGTGGTCGTCGAGGCCGCCACCGTCAAGGACACCAACGGCGAGGTCGTCGACCTCGAGGACGACGAGGACGAGGCCACCGAGGCCCCGGCCGAGGAGTCCACGGAGGCCTGATCTCCGTAGCGCCATTCCGACAGGCCCCCGGGACGTCATGTCCCGGGGGCCTGTCGCGCCCCGTCAGGGGCGCGGGGAACCGCGCGAGAAGCCCCACCGGCCCGCGGACGCGTCCGCCCCCTGAGGCGCCACGGCGGCCGCGGCCCTCACATGGCTGAGCGCGCAGTTCCCCGCGCCCCTGACGGGGCGCATTCGCCCCGGCGCCGATCAAGGGCCAACCTGCGCTCACAGCGAACAGTTCCATCTGCGGGATTCCCCGAAGGGACCCGCGCGTTAGGGTCCATGAAGAGGAGGGCAGGGGAGTCCCTGAGCAAGGGCCCCGCCCCCAGCTAGAGACGCGAGACGGCGCGTGGCCGTCAGAGACGAGCAGGTGGATACGTGACGATTCAGATGCCTTCCGCCGCAGGCGAGCCGTCCATCGGTGGTGGCCTCGGCGACCATGTCTACAACCGGCTGCTCGGCGAGCGGATCGTCTTCCTCGGCCAGCAGGTCGACGACGAAATCGCCAACAAGATCACCGCGCAGATGCTGCTCCTTGCCGCCGACCCGGACAAGGACATCTACCTCTACATCAACAGCCCCGGCGGCTCGGTGACGGCCGGCATGGCGATCTACGACACCATGCAGTACATCCCGAACGACGTGGTCACGATCGGTATGGGCATGGCGGCCTCGATGGGCCAGTTCCTGCTCACGGGCGGCACGGCGGGCAAGCGCTTCGCCCTGCCGAACACCGACATCCTGATGCACCAGGGCTCCGCGGGCATCGGCGGTACCGCCTCCGACGTCAAGATCCAGGCCGAGTACCTGCTGCGTACGAAGCAGCGCATGGCCAGGATCACGGCCGAGCACTCCGGCCAGACCATCGAGACGATCATCCGTGACGGTGACCGCGACCGCTGGTACACCGCGGAGGAGGCCAAGGATTACGGCCTCATCGACGAGATCATCACTGCCGCTACGGGTGTTCCGGGCGGCGGCGGCACGGGCGCCTGAGCCCAGGCCCCGATTCCAGCCCACTGCCTCCCTCACCAGGACGGAACACCGCCATCATGAACAACACCCCCGGCAGCGGCCTCTACACGGGCCCGCAGGTCGACAACCGCTACGTGATCCCGCGCTTCGTCGAGCGCACCTCGCAGGGCGTCCGTGAGTACGACCCGTACGCGAAGCTGTTCGAAGAGCGCGTGATCTTCCTCGGCGTCCAGATCGACGACGCGTCGGCCAACGACGTCATGGCGCAGCTGCTGTGCCTGGAGTCGATGGACCCGGACCGCGACATCTCCATCTACATCAACAGCCCCGGCGGCTCGTTCACGGCCCTCACGGCCATCTACGACACGATGCAGTTCGTGAAGCCGGACATCCAGACGGTCTGCATGGGCCAGGCGTCCTCCGCGGCCGCCGTCCTGCTCGCCGCCGGCACCCCGGGCAAGCGCATGGCCCTGCCGAACGCGCGCGTCCTGATCCACCAGCCCTCCGGCGGCACCGGCCGTGAGCAGCTCTCCGACCTGGAGATCGCGGCCAACGAGATCCTCCGGATGCGTACGCAGCTGGAAGAGATGCTGGCCAAGCACTCGACGACGCCGATCGAGAAGATCCGCGACGACATCGAGCGCGACAAGATCCTCACGGCCGAGGACGCCCTCGCGTACGGCCTGGTGGACCAGATCATCTCCACCCGCAAGATGAACAACGAGGCGATCGCGTAACCGCGCGCTGTATCGTCTGCCATTCCCCGGCACGGTTCACGTCAAAGTGAACCGTGCCAAGGGGGGCCCGAACGGGGGGCCCGGCAAGGTACCGTCGGATACAGGCACCAGGAGCCGCTGAACGTGGCGTCTCCCAGGCGAAGGGGAAGCACCTCGTGGCACGCATCGGTGACGGCGGCGATCTGCTCAAGTGCTCGTTCTGCGGAAAGAGCCAGAAGCAGGTCAAAAAGCTCATCGCAGGCCCCGGTGTATACATCTGCGACGAGTGCATCGACCTCTGCAACGAGATCATCGAGGAAGAGCTCGCGGAGACCAGCGAAGTGCGTTGGGAAGAGCTTCCCAAGCCGCGCGAGATCTACGAGTTCCTCGAGGGCTACGTCGTGGGCCAGGAGGCCGCCAAGAAGGCGCTCTCCGTGGCGGTGTACAACCACTACAAGCGCGTCCAGGCCGGGGAGAACGGCGGGGGCAGCGGCCGTGACGACGCCATCGAACTGGCGAAGTCCAACATCCTGCTGCTCGGCCCGACCGGCTCCGGCAAGACGCTCCTCGCGCAGACGCTGGCGCGCATGCTGAACGTCCCGTTCGCCATCGCGGACGCCACGGCGCTCACCGAGGCGGGCTACGTCGGCGAGGACGTCGAGAACATCCTGCTGAAGCTCATCCAGGCCGCTGACTACGACGTCAAGAAGGCCGAGACGGGCATCATCTACATCGACGAGATCGACAAGGTCGCCCGCAAGAGCGAGAACCCGTCGATCACCCGCGATGTCTCCGGCGAGGGCGTCCAGCAGGCCCTGCTCAAGATCCTGGAGGGCACCACCGCCTCCGTGCCCCCGCAGGGCGGCCGCAAGCACCCGCACCAGGAGTTCATCCAGATCGACACGACGAACGTGCTGTTCATCGTGGGCGGCGCGTTCGCCGGTCTGGAGAAGATCATCGAGTCGCGGGCCGGCGCCAAGGGCATCGGCTTCGGCGCGACGATCCACTCCAAGCGCGAGCTGGAGGAGAAGGACCAGTTCCAGGAGGTCATGCCGGAGGACCTGGTGAAGTTCGGGATGATCCCCGAGTTCATCGGCCGTCTCCCCGTCATCACCTCGGTCCACAACCTCGACCGCGAGGCCCTGCTCCAGATCCTCGTCGAGCCGCGCAACGCACTGGTGAAGCAGTACCAGCGCCTCTTCGAACTCGACGGCGTGGAGCTGGACTTCGAGCGCGAGGCCCTGGAGGCCATCGCCGACCAGGCGATCCTGCGCCGCACCGGCGCGCGTGGCCTGCGGGCCATCATGGAGGAGGTCCTCCAGTCGGTGATGTACGAGGTCCCGTCCCGCAAGGACGTGGCCCGCGTGGTCATCACGGCGGACGCCGTCCACTCGAACGTGAACCCGACGCTGATCCCGCGGGACGCCCGCGGCGGCGGCAGCGGGGAGCAGAAGTCGGCCTAGCCGTACGGCGCCTGACGCGGTGAAGGGCCCCGACCGGATCTCCGGTCGGGGCCCTTCACGCGTACCGCGGCGCGTGTTACGCGGGGACGCGGACTTCCTTGCGGAGCTTCACGGCGATGTCCGACGCGGACTTCAGGTCCGCGGTCTTGCCGGACATCATGTCCGAGAGCGTGAGCGGGATGACCACCGCGACCGTGCTGTTGTCGGCCCAGATGCAGACCGGCATGTGCACGTCCTTGCCGCCGGTCGTGCCCGCCGCCGAGCCGGACATCTTCAGTTCCTGGCACTTCATGACGTAGTCGTCCGTGCTGTAGTCCGTGGGGCTGCCGACCAGCGGGGCCTTGTCGTCGCCACTGCTGCCGAGCGCACCCTTGTCGAACATGCCGTCGACGAGCTTGCCGGGGTTCTCGACCTCGCCGTAAGCGCCCTGGAACTGCAGCATCTTGCCGTTCAGCGGGTCGGCGGGGTCCCCGGCCTTGTATTGAGCGTTGACGGGCTTGCCGTTCTTCAGGCCGTCCTTCTCGGCATCCGCCATGTCCGAGGAGCTGAAACCGCCGCTGGAACTGGCTTCCTTCTTGTACTCGGTGAGGACGGTCTCGGGCGCCGACAGCTTGTGGGCGCCGTCGTCGGACACGGTCGCACCGCCGCCCCCGCCCCCGCCGATCACGAAGTACGCCCCCACGCCGATCGCCGCGACCACGGCGACCGCGCCGATGATGAGACCGACCTTCTTGCCGCCGCCACCGCCGGCCGGAGGCTGCGGCGGGTACTGGCCGTACTGGTCCTGGCCGTACGGGGCCTGCTGCTGCGGGTAGCCGTAACCGGCCTGCGGCTGCTGCGGCTGCTGTCCGTACGGGTTCGGCGGCTGCTGGGGCGGGACACCGGGCGGTGCCTGCTGGGGATACCCGTAGCCGGGCTGCGGGGCCTGGGGCTGCTGGCCGTACGGGCCAGGCTGCGGCTGCTGGCCGTACGGCCCCGGCTGCTGCGGCTGCTGGCCTCCGTAGGGGCCCGGCTGGTTGTAGCTCATTGGATGGGTTCCCTCCCGATGCTTATGTGCTCCTCACATCCTGGCGTACTGCAGTGCGGATCGGGCCACCGGATATGGTTTCAGTACGGGACTGTGACCCCCCTAAACTGGCTCCGTGACCGAGAACTCTCAGCAGCAGCACTCAGCGCCCACCACCGAACTGCCGACCCAGTACGCGCCGGCCGAGGTAGAGGAGACGCTGTACGAGCGCTGGGTAGACCGGGGCTATTTCACGGCGGACGCCAAGAGTGAGAAGCCGCCGTACACGATCGTCATCCCGCCGCCGAACGTCACGGGTGCGCTGCACCTGGGGCACGCCTTCCAGGTGACGCTGATGGACGCCCTCACGCGCCGCAAGCGCATGCAGGGCTTCGAGACGCTCTGGCTGCCGGGCATGGACCACGCCGGTATCGCCACCCAGAACAAGGTCGAGCAGCAGCTCGCCGATGAGGGCAAGTCCCGGCACGACATCGGCCGTGATGCCTTCGTCGAGAAGACGTGGCAGTGGAAGAACGAGTACGGCGGCCGGATCCTGGGCCAGCTCAAGCGGCTCGGCGCCGGTCTCGACTGGTCCCGTGAGCGGTTCACGATGGACGAGGGTCTGTCCCGCGCCGTCCAGAGGATCTTCAAGGATCTGTACGACGACGAGCTGATCTACCGCGCCGAGCGCATCATCAACTGGTGCCCGCGCTGCCTGACCGCCATCTCGGACATCGAGGTGGACTACCAGGACGACGACGGCGAGCTGGTCTCGCTGAAGTACGGCGAGGGCGACGAGACGGTCGTCGTCGCGACCACCCGGGTCGAGACGATGCTGGGCGACACGGCTGTGGCCGTCCACCCGGACGACGAGCGGTACGCGCACCTCATCGGCAAGCGGATCAAGCTGCCGCTGACGAACCGCACCATCCCGGTCGTCGCCGACGAGCACGTGGACCCGGAGTTCGGCACCGGCGCCGTCAAGGTGACCCCGGCGCACGACCCGAACGACTTCGCGATCGGGCAGCGCCACGACCTCGAGACGCTCACCATCATGGACGAGCGCGCGGTCATCACCGTCCCCGGCCCGTTCGAGGGCCTCGACCGGTTCGAGGCGCGGTCCGCGATCGTCGCCGCGCTGCGCGAGCAGGGCCGTGTCGTCGCCGAGAAGCGTCCGTACGTCCACTCCGTCGGGCACTGCTCGCGGTGCAAGACGACCATCGAGCCGCGCCTGTCGCTGCAGTGGTGGGTCAAGGTGGAGACGCTGGCGAAGGCGGCCGGTGACGCCGTCCGCGACGAGCGTGTCGCGCTGCACCCGAAGGATATGGAGAAGCGGTACTTCGACTGGGTCGACAACCTCAACGACTGGTGCATCTCGCGCCAGCTGTGGTGGGGCCACCGCATCCCGGTCTGGTACGGGCCGAACGGCGAGGTCGTCTGCGTCGGCCCCGACGAGCAGCCGCCCGGCACCGAGGCCGACGGCTGGACGCAGGACGAGGACGTCCTCGACACCTGGTTCTCGTCCGGCCTGTGGCCGTTCTCCACGCTGGGATGGCCGGAGGAGACGGACGACCTCGCGAAGTTCTATCCGACCGACGTCCTGCTCACCGGGCACGACATCATCTTCTTCTGGGTCGTCCGGATGATGATGTTCGGTCTCTACGCGATGGACGGCGAGATCCCGTTCAAGACGGTCGCCCTCACCGGCCTGGTCCGGGACGAGTTCGGCAAGAAGATGTCGAAGTCGAACCCGAACGCGGTCGACCCGATCGACTGGATGAACGCGTACGGCTCGGACGCCGTGCGGTTCACGCTCGCGCGCGGTGCCAACCCCGGCGCCGACGTCCCGATCGGCGAGGA
The DNA here is from genome assembly GCF_040297005.1 of Streptomyces sp. NPDC001904. Taxonomy (NCBI): domain Bacteria; kingdom Bacillati; phylum Actinomycetota; class Actinomycetes; order Kitasatosporales; family Streptomycetaceae; genus Streptomyces; species Streptomyces sp. NPDC001904. Next base: position 170,082 of record NZ_JBEOYI010000002.1, read on the forward strand.
CTGGGTCCAGGCGTCCCGGAACTTCGCCAACAAGATCTGGAACGCGACGCGCTTCGCGCTGATGAACGGCGCGACGATCGAGGGCCCCCTGCCCGAGCCGCAGGACATGACCGCCACCGACCGGTGGATCCTGTCGCGGCTGAACAAGACCGTGGCCGAGGTCGACGGCTTCTACGACGACTACGAGTTCGCCAAGGTCTCCGACGCCCTCTACCACTACGCGTGGGACGAGGTCTTCGACTGGTACGTCGAGCTGTCGAAGACCACGTTCATGGCGGGCGGCGAGCCGGCCAAGGTGTCGGGCCGGGTCCTCGGCGAGGTCCTGGACGTCACGCTGCGTCTGCTGCACCCGATCGTCCCCTTCGTCACCGAGACGCTGTGGACGACGCTCACCGGGCGCGAGTCCGTCGTGATCGCCGACTGGCCGAAGGACTCGGGCTTCCGCGACGAGGCGGCCGAGAAGGAGATCGAGACGGTCCAGCGGGTCGTCACCGAGGTCCGCCGCTTCAAGGGCGACCAGGGCCTGAAGGCCGGCCAGCGCGTCCCGGCCCGCCTCACCCTGGACGGCACGGCGCTCGCCGCGCACGAGCCCGCCATCCGCCAGCTGCTCAAGCTGCAGCCGGCGGGGGAGGAGTTCCAGGCGACGGCGACCCTGCCGGTCGCCGGGGCCGAGGTCGCGCTCGACCTGTCCGGCGCGATCGACGTGGCCGCGGAGCGCAAGCGCCTCGCCAAGGACCTCGCCGCCGCCGAGAAGGACAAGGCGCAGGCCGAGGGCAAGCTGGGCAACGAGAAGTTCCTCAGCAAGGCCCCCGACCACGTCGTCGACGGCATCCGGGCCCGCCTGGCCAAGGCGGACGAGGACATCGCCCGCATCCAGGCCCAGCTGGAGCGCCTGCCGCAGGCGTGAGCCGTGTGCGTACGTGACTGAGGCCCCGGAACCCTTCGGTTCCGGGGCCTCGCTCGTGCGGCGTCAGGCGGTGCGCAGTCCGAGCCGGACCAGTTCCGCCTCCGCCAGCGCGTCCAGGGTCGCGGGATCGCCCTCGCGCCAGCCCTCGGCGAGACTGCCCGGCGTGGTCTCGGGCAGCGCCTCCGCGGTGCGGCCCACCTCGTCGAGCGGCCGCAGCAGCGCCCGCAGCGCCAGCAGTTCGCGGCCGTCCTCACTGTTCGCGAGGTCCCGGGCGGCGGCGGCCCGCCGCACCCAGCGGATCCGGCGCGGCAGCCACAGCGCGCAGAGCAGCCCGACCGGCACGACGAACACCGCGACGGCGGCGAGCAGCACCAGCAGCCGCACCGGCCCCGCCCCTTCCGGCGCGGCGCTCACGATCCGGTCCCCGGCCCGCGCCACCCCGTGCAGCGGTCCGGGCAGCCCGATCCGCGGTCCGGCGGGCACCGGCCGGGTCGCGAGCCCGAGCACCCGATGCGCCCCGGCCGCCACCACGGCCCACCCCGCGACCCACAGCAGGGCCGCTCCGTCACCGATGATCTGCCGAGCACGCCGGCTCGGCTGATGTGCGTACCACATGGTCCGATTGGACCCCTTGTCGCCCGTACGGGGCGCTCACCGCGCCGAACAGGGGTGCGCCTTTACGACAGATGGCGGTGCGCCCCGCCGGGGGCGCGGGAAACCGCGAGCCCGGCCACGACGTACCGTCACGAGCCCACGGGGGAGTGCCCCGTCAGGGGCGCGGGGAACTGCGCGACCAACCACGACGCACCCGCACCCGCCCACCACACAGCACCCACCCCACCCTCAGGCGGCCCCGAGCATCCGCTCCAGCCCGTCGAAGTCCTCCACGCACTTCCCGCACCCCAGCGCGACGCTGTCCAGCGGCTCGTCGGCGACGAACACCGGAATACCGGTGCCGGAGGCGATCCGCAGATCGAGCCCCGGCAGCAGCGCACCCCCACCGGTCAGCACGATCCCGTGCTCCATCACGTCGCCGGACAGCTCCGGAGGGCACTCCTCCAAGGTGCCCTTCACCGCCGAGACGATCGCCTCCACGGGCTCGTCCAGCGCCGCGCGCACCTCGCGCACCGTCAGCTCCACCGTCTTCGGCAGCCCGCGCACCTTCTCCCGGCCCCGCACGGTGAACGCCCGCATCTCGAACGCGTCCTCCCCGGGCACGGGCCACGCCGACCCGATCGCGACCTTGACGTCCTCGGCGGTGCGCTCCCCGATCAGCAGCCCGTGCTCCTTGCGCACGTGATCGGTGATGGCCTCGTCGAGCCGGTCCCCGCCCACCCGCAGCGACCTGGCCGTGACGACACCCCCGAGCGAGATGACGGCGACCTCGGTGGTCCCGCCGCCGATGTCGATCACCATCGACCCGCGCGGCTCCGCCACCGGCAGCCCGGCCCCGATCGCCGCCGCCATCGGCTCCTCGATCAGATGGACGGCCCGCGCCCCCGAACTCTGTGCGGCGTGCACGATGGCCCGCCGCTCGACCGGGGTGACCCCGCTGGGCACGCAGACGACCATCCGGGTCCGGGGCCGGCGGCCCGGGGCGACCTTGCGGACGAAGTGCCGGATCATCTGCTCGGCCGCCTCGTAGTCGCTGATGACGCCGTCGCGCAGCGGCCGGATCGCGGTGATGGTGCCCGGGGTGCGCCCGATGGTCTCCTTCGCGTCGGTGCCCACGGCGAGCACGGAGCCGTGCTTGCCGCCCTGCTTGACGGCGACCACCGACGGTTCGTTCAGCACGATCCCCTGACCGCGTACGTAGAGAAGAGTGTTGGCGGTGCCGAGATCGATACCTATGTCCATGATCGCCAAGTTTGCAGGCTGAGGCTGTGTCGCGGCGGGACCAAAGTCCTGATTCGGACAGGCCGAAAGTCCCGTTCCGTTCCGGAGGGCGGCTTGCACACCGCTGTCCCCACTTGTCGGGGACCTCCGTAGACTGGCGTACGTGAGTGACCTCCCCCCGCGCGACAGCAGCGACGACCACGGCCCCAGCGACAGCCCGGACGCCTTCGAGGAGATCGTGGGCGCCGAGACCGACCGTGACCCCGACCTCGCGGTCATCGAGGCGGGCAGCCGCACCCTGCGCACGCAGGGCGGCCCCCCGCAGGGCGACGGCATCCCGGCCCGGCCGCAGGACCCGGAGGTGGAGAAGGCGCTGCGGGCGGTCGAGGCGGACCTCGCCACCCGGTGGGGCGAGACCAAGCTGGAGCCGTCGGTGGCCCGCATCGCGGCGCTGATGGACGTGCTGGGCGAGCCGCAGAAGGCGTACCCCTCGATCCACATCACGGGCACGAACGGCAAGACGTCGACGGCCCGCATGATCGAGGCCCTGCTGGCCGCCTTCGACCTGCGCACCGGCCGGTACACCTCGCCCCACGTGCAGTCGATCACCGAGCGGATCAGCCTGGACGGCGCGCCGATCGACCACGAGCGCTTCATCGAGACGTACGAGGACATCAAGCCCTACGTCGAGATGGTCGACTCCCAGCAGGAGTACCGGCTGTCCTTCTTCGAGGTGCTCACCGGCATGGCGTACGCGGCCTTCGCGGACGCCCCCGTCGACGTGGCGGTCGTCGAGGTCGGCATGGGCGGCAGCTGGGACGCGACGAACGTCATCGACGGCTCGGTCGCGGTCATCACGCCGATCGACCTCGACCACACCGACCGGCTGGGCTCCACGCCCGGTGAGATCGCGGTGGAGAAGTCCGGGATCATCAAGCAGGACGCCACCGTGATCATGGCGCAGCAGCCGGTGGACGCGGCGCAGGTGATCCTGAAGAAGGCCGTCGAGACGGACGCCACGGTCGCCCGCGAGGGCCTGGAGTTCGGCGTGGTGGACCGGCAGATCGCCGTCGGCGGCCAGCTGGTCACCCTGCGCGGCCTGGGCGGCGAGTACGAGGAGGTCTTCCTCCCGCTGCACGGCGCCCACCAGGCGCACAACGCGGCGGTGGCGCTCGCCGCCGTCGAGGCGTTCTTCGGCATCGGCTCGGAGCACGCGCGCCCGCTCGACATCGACACCATCCGCACGGCGTTCGCCTCCGTCACCTCGCCGGGGCGCCTGGAGATCGTGCGGCGCTCGCCGACCGTCGTGCTCGACGCCGCGCACAACCCCGCGGGCGCCCGGGTCACCGCCGACGCCATCAGCGAGGTCTTCGACTTCAGCCGGCTCATCGGGGTCGTCGGGGCCAGCGGCGACAAGAACGTACGGGGGCTGCTGGAGGCCTTCGAGCCGATCTTCGCGGAGATCGTCGTCACCCAGAACTCCAGCCACCGCGCCATGGACGCCGACGAGCTGGCGGGCATCGCCGTCGAGGTCTTCGGCGACGACCGGGTCCAGGTCGAGCCGCGCCTCGACGACGCCCTGGAGGCCGCGATCACGCTGGCCGAGGAAGAGGGCGAGTACGCGGGCGGCGGCGTGCTCGTCACCGGGTCCGTGATCACCGTCGGGGAAGCCCGGCTGCTGCTGCTTGGGAAGGACTGAGCACTGTGCGTACGTTGTGTGCGTCGACCTTGATCGGCGAGTTCTTCGTCATCGGGTTCGCCGGGCTTGTCGCCATGAAGGACCAGGACCTGTCGAGCGGGCTGGTCTGGACGGTCTGTGGCGTGGCCATGGTGTTCTCCGTCCTGCTGTGCGGCATGGTCACCCGTCCCGGCGGTGTCCAGCTGGGCTGGGCCCTGCAGATCGCGCTGATCGTGAGTGGCTTCTGGGTGCCGGTGATGTTCTTCCTCGGTGCCTGTTTCGCGGCGCTGTGGTGGGCGTCGGTCCACTTCGGCCGCAAGGTCGACGAGGCGAAGGCCCGCTGGGCGCAGCAGGGGCCGAGCGCGGCCTGAGCTTTTCACCGCCCGTCGTCAGAGAAGCGGCCACCGGCCGTCAGCCGACCGGCAACCGGGCAGGGGCGGAACCCCGGTGCCGGGCGGGTGATAACCCCCTGTAACCTCAGGGCCCACCGCACAAACCCGGCCGCACAAGGAGCCCACCCAAAATGACCCAGCGCACGCTCGTCCTGCTCAAGCCCGACGCGGTCCGCCGTGGCCTGATCGGCGAGATCATCGGCCGTATCGAGCGCAAGGCCGGCTGGACGATCGGCGCACTCGAACTGCGCGAGCTCGGCCAGGAGACGCTGGAGCAGCACTACGGCGAGCACAAGGGCAAGCCCTTCTACGAGCCGCTGATGACGTTCATGGCGTCCGGCCCGGTCGTCGCGCTGGTCGTCGAGGGCGAGCGCGTCATCGAGGGCGTCCGTCAGCTGGCCGGTCCGACCGACCCGATCGCGGCGGCCCCGGGCTCGATCCGCGGGGACTTCGGCGTCATCGTCCGCGAGAACCTGATCCACGCGTCGGACTCCGAGGAGTCGGCCGAGCGCGAGCTGAAGATTTTCTTCCCGAACCTGGTCTGACGCCGGATCTCGCCCATTGAGACGAACCGCATTCCCCGTCGGCTGATTCTGACGATTCGTCAGTCACGGAGCGCCACTGACCTGGAACGGCCTGAGAATTCGGGCCGTTCTTTGGCATATGCGCCCCGATTGGGGGAACGCAACCCTCCGTCGGCACGTCCCCATTAGCGGGGCGGGGATTCATCTGCTGACAATTGGCGAAGACCCTCGCGCCGTGATCGTGCAGGCGAGACTACGATGGAGCCTCCACGCCACACCGCGTCCACCTCTCGCCTACCTGACAAGCAATCAAACGCTCCACTTGGGAAGGCCAGACGAATCCTGATGGGGAACTCAATGTCGTTCATCGGCCGTGACATGGCTGTCGACCTCGGGACCGCCAACACGCTGGTGTACGTCAGGGGTCGCGGGATCGTGCTCAACGAACCGTCCGTGGTCGCGATCAACACCAACACCGGTGGCATCCTCGCGGTCGGCGCCGAAGCCAAGAAGATGATCGGGCGCACCCCTGGCAACATCGTCGCCGTGCGCCCGCTGAAGGACGGCGTGATCGCCGACTTCGAGATCACCGAGCGCATGCTCCGCTACTTCATCCTGAAGATCCACAAGCGGCGCTACCTCGCCCGGCCCCGGGTCGTGGTCTGCGTGCCCTCCGGCATCACCGGCGTCGAGCGCCGCGCGGTCATCGAGGCCTCCTCGCAGGCCGGTGCCCGCCAGGTGCACATCATCGAGGAGCCCATGGCCGCGGCCATCGGCTCCGGCCTGCCGGTCCACGAGGCCACGGGCAACATGGTGGTGGACATCGGCGGCGGCACCACCGAGGTCGCGGTCATCTCGCTCGGCGGAATCGTCACGGCACAGTCGATCCGCGTCGCGGGCGACGAGCTGGACAACGCGATCATCCAGCACATCAAGAAGGAGTACTCGCTCCTCCTCGGTGAGCGGACCGCCGAGCAGATCAAGATCACGATCGGTTCCGCGTACGACCTGGACTCCGACGAGCACACCGAGATCCGCGGTCGTGACCTGGTGTCCGGCCTGCCGAAGACCGTCGTCATCTCGGCGGCGGAAGTCCGCAAGGCCATCGAGGAGCCGGTCAACGCGATCGTCGACGCGGTCAAGACCACCCTCGACAAGTGCCCGCCCGAGCTGTCGGGTGACGTCATGGACCGGGGCATCGTTCTCACCGGTGGCGGCGCCCTGCTGCGCGGCCTCGACGAGCGGCTGCGCCGCGAGACGGGCATGCCGATCCACATCGCCGAGGACCCGCTGGACAGCGTGGCGCTCGGTTCCGGAAAGTGCGTCGAGGAGTTCGAGGCGCTGCAGCAGGTGCTCGACGCCCAGCCGCGCAGATGAGTGGTGTGAACACCTGAAAGGGTGGGTCCGCCGTACGAGTGCCTGCCACTTCGTACGGCGGATCGTTGATATAGAGGCAAGGCGCAAGAATTCCCGGACATCGGTTACATCCGTCCGGCATCCCCCTATCACCCCGACAAACCCATATCCCCGGACATCGTGACACCGCCCCACCCGATTTCTGATTGAGGAAGGCACGGCCGCCGCACGTGAGGGACACACGAGAGAGCCGGCTGCTCCTGGTACTGCTGATCGCCATCGCGTTCGCGCTGATCACGGTGGACATCCGCGGAGGAGAGGACTCGCCGGTCGACGGTGCCCGTCAGGGCGCCGCCAAGGTCTTCGGACCCGTGGAGAGCGGTGTCGCCGGCGCGGTCGACCCGATCGGCAACGCCATAAGCGCGGTCCGCGACTCCGACAAGCGGCACGACCGGATCAGTCAACTGGAGCGCGAGAACGCCGCGTTGAAGTCGAAGCTCGGCAGCGACGACCGCAACCGCAGCAAGATCCACCAGCTCGACACCATGCTGAAGACGGCGGGCGCCGGGCAGTACGGCATCAAGGGCGCCCAGGTCATCGCCATAGGGTCCGCGCAGGGCTTCTCCTGGACGGTGACCATCGACGCCGGTGCCGATGACGGCATCAAGCGCGACATGACCGTGCTGAACGGCGACGGACTCGTCGGCCGCGTCACCACGGTCGGCCCCGGCACCTCCACGATCCTCCTCGCCAACGACCCGGACTTCACCGTCGGCACCCGGATGGAGAAGACCGACGAGCTCGGCTTCGCCACCGGCCAGGGCGACCGGCCGCTGCGCGTCCAGCTCCTCAACGGCAAGGCCAAGGTGAAGAAGGGCGACCGGCTCGTCACCTTCGGCTCGGCGGCCGACAAGCCGTTCGTGCCCGGCGTGCCCGTCGGCAGGGTCGTCCGCGTCGACCCGTCCGGCGGCGACCTGACCCGTACCGTGTACGTCACGCCGTACGTCGGCTTCACCAAGCTGGACATCGTGGGCGTCGTCGTCCAGCCGCCGCGCAGCGACCCGCGCGACGAGGTCCTGCCGGCCAAGCCCGCGAAGCCGAAGCCCGCGCCGACCGTGACCGTCACCGTCACCCCGTCCGCGCCCGCCGACGGCGCCCAGCAGTAACAGGAGGAGCTGACCACCATGCGCTTCAACCGGATCCTCCTCTCCACGACCCTCGTCGTCGTCGCCCTCGTCCTCCAGGTCTGTGTCCTGGCCCGGCTCCAGCTCCCGGGCGCCGTGCCCGACCTGCTGCTGCTGACCGTCCTCGGCCTTGCACTGGTCTACGGCCACGTCGGCGGCGCCTTCATCGGCTTCGGCGCGGGCCTGCTCGCCGACCTGGCCCCGCCCGCCGATCACGCCGCCGGGCGCTACGCCCTGGTCCTGTGCGTCATCGGCTACCTCGCGGGCCTGGCCAAGCCGGAGACCGGGCAGCTGCGCTCGGCCTTCGGCCCGATGGTCGTGGTGGTCGGCGCCGCCGTCGGCACCACCCTGCTGTACGCGGGCGTGGGCGCCCTCGTCGGCGACACCGCCGCCCGCCACGTCGGCCTCGGCAGCCTGCTGTTCACCGCCGCCCTCTACGACCTGCTGCTCGCGCCGTTCGTCGTACCCGGCGTGATGGCGCTCGCCAGACGCGCCGAGAACGATCCGCTCGGCGACAGCGGCGGCTCCGGCAAGGTCTCCGACGTCTCCTCCGGCTGGCTCTCGGCCGGCACCGGTCTGCGCATCGGCAACCAGCGCGGCGGCCTGCGCATGAAGTCCGTGAAGGCGCGCGCCGCCCGCGCCGGACGCATCAAGGGGGTCAAGCGCCTGTGAGCGCAGAGCAGCTGACCGCTCCGGCCGATCGGGCCGCGCACAGGTCGGGCGTGTACACGTACTACGCGTACACGCACACGTACTAGGGGGAGCACGGGCACCATGACCAACATCCCGGAGACCGGCCGGACCCCGCGCGTCCAGATCCGTCTCGTCGTCCTCCAGATCCTCGTCCTGTCCCTCCTGTTCACGCTCGGCGGCCGCCTCTGGTACCTCCAGGTGCGCAACGGCGACGAGTACGCCAAGGAGGCGTCGGGCAACCACGTCCAGCAGGTCGTCACACCCGCCGTGCGCGGCTCGATCCTGGACTCGCGGGGCGTGGCCCTCGCCGACAACGAGACCCGCCTCGTCGTCTCCGCCTCGCGGACCGACCTGATGAAGATGAAGGACGACGGCGAGTCCGTCCTCACCAAGCTCGCCGGCGTCCTCGGCATGAAGCCCAAGGAGGTCGAGGAGAAGGTCCGGCTGTGCGACGCCAAGACGCCGCAGCCCTGCTGGAACGGCTCGCCGTACCAGCCCATCCCGATCACCGACGAGGCCACGCCCAAGCAGGCGCTGCAGATCCGCGAGCGCGGCGAGGACTTCCCCGGCATCACCGCCGAGCCCACCGCCGTGCGCCGCTACGCCGCCCCCGGCAAGGCCAACACCGCGCAGGTGCTCGGCTACCTCTCCCCGGTGACCGACTCCGAGATCGAGCAGGCGAAGGACACGGACTCGCCGTACCTCCGCTCCGACCAGGTCGGCCGCTCCGGTCTTGAACGCACGTACGACAAGGACCTGCGCGGCAAGGCCGGTGTCACCCGCTACGAGGTCGACAACCTCGGCCGCGTCATCGGCCGCGCCAAGAGCGACAAGGCCGAGCCGGGAGCGAACGTCGTCACCTCGATAGACGCACGGGTCCAGCGCGTCGCCGAGTACGAGCTGAACGAGGCCATGAAGGCCGCCCGCCACGAGTTCGACAAGAACACCGGCACCAACTACAAGGCCGACTCCGGCGCCGTCGTCGTGATGGAGGCCAAGACGGGCCGCGTCGTCGCCATGGCGTCCAACCCGAGCTACGACCCGAACGCCTGGGTCGGCGGCATCTCCGGCAAGGACTACGCCCACCTGACCGGCAAGAGCTCCAACTACCCGCTGCTGAACCGGGCCATCCAGGGCCAGGCGGCCCCCGGCTCCATCTTCAAGGTCATCTCGACCACGGCGGCGGTCAACGCGGGCTACCAGTTCAACGGGCGCTACCCGTGCACCAGCTCGTACTCGATCGGCAACCAGGTCTTCAAGAACTTCGAGTCGGAGAACTTCGGGCCCATCTCCCTGGGCCGCGCCCTGGAGGTCTCCTGCGACACCGTCTTCTACGGCATCGCCCACAACGAGTGGAAGAAGGACGGCGGCCTCAAGGGCAACAAGGACACCCAGGACTGGTTCTACAAGACCGCCCACCAGTTCGGTCTCGGCAAGGAGACCGGCATCGACCTGCCCAACGAGGTCACCGGCCGGGTTCCCGACCGCCAGTGGAAGCAGCGGTTCTGGAAGGCCAACAAGGACTCCTGGTGCAAGTCCGGCAAGAAGAACGGCGACTACGTCCAGCGCCTGAACTACGAGAACTGCCTCGAAGGCAACCTCATGCGCGCCGGTGACTCCGTCAACTACTCCATCGGCCAGGGCGACACCCTCGTCACCCCGATCCAGATGGCGTCGATCTACGCGGCGATCTCCAACGGCGGCACCCTGCACGAGCCCGAGGTCGGCAAGGCCATCGTCAGCGCCGACGGCAAGCAGGTCCACGCGATCCAGCCCAAGGTCAACGCCAAGCTGCCGTTCAAGGGCAAGACCCGCGACGAGATAGACGAAGCACTGGCGGGAGTGGCGACCCGCGGTACGGCGGCCTGGCGCTTCGGCGGCTGGCCCCAGGACAAGATCCCGATGCACGCCAAGACCGGTACGGCCGAGGTCTACGGCAAGCAGACGACGTCCTGGTTCGCGTCCTACACCAAGGACTACTCGATCGTCATGACGATCTCCCAGGGTGGTACGGGTTCGGGCGCCTCCGGCCCGGCCGTCCGCAAGATCTACGACGCGATGTACGGCCTCGACGACAAGGGCCAGCAGGACCTGAAGAAGGCCCTGCTGCCCGAGCCCGAGAAGGCCCTGCCGAAGATCCAGAAGGACGGTTCGATCGACGCCCCGACGATCGACACGTACGACCCGAGCAAGCAGCAGGCGCCCGCGCAGCAGGAGCTGGCGGCCGGGCTGCCCGCCTCGACGTACAGCAGGAGGGACTGACCGACCATGGCAGGCCACACCAACGGTTTCTCCGTCTCCGGGTACGGCCCGCAGCAGCGCTCCACCATGTCCCGGCTCATGGCCCGCGACTCGGTGGTGCGGCGGCTCGACTGGCCGATACTGCTGTCGGCGATCACGCTCTCGCTGATCGGCTCCGCGCTCGTCTACTCGGCGACCCGCAACAGGACCGAGCTGAACCAGGGCGACCCGTACTACTTCCTCTTCCGCCACCTGCTCAACATGGGCATCGGCATCGGGCTGATGGTCGGCACGATCTGGCTCGGCCACCGCACGCTGCGCACCGCCGTCCCGATCCTCTACGGCATCTCGGTCTTCCTGGTGCTGCTGGTGCTCACCCCGCTCGGCGCGACGGTGAACGGCGCGCACGCGTGGATCATCGTCGGCGGCGGCTTCTCGCTCCAGCCCTCGGAGTTCGTGAAGATCACGATCATCCTGGGGATGGCGATGCTGCTCGCGGCGCGGGTCGACGCCGGTGACCGCGAACATCCCGACCACCGGACCGTCCTCCAGGCCCTCGGCCTCGCCGCCGTCCCCATGATGGTCGTCATGCTGATGCCGGACCTCGGGTCCGTCATGGTCATGGTGATGATCGTGCTCGGTGTGCTGCTGGCCTCCGGGGCCTCCAACCGCTGGGTCCTCGGCCTGATCGGCGTCGGCGCGGCGGGCGCCGTCGCGGTGTGGCAGCTCGGCGTCCTCGACGACTACCAGATCGCCCGCTTCGCCGCCTTCGCCAACCCGGCGCTCGACCCGGCCGGCGTCGGCTACAACACCAACCAGGCGCGCATCGCGATCGGCTCGGGCGGGCTGACCGGCTCCGGGCTCTTCCACGGCTCGCAGACCACCGGGCAGTTCGTGCCCGAGCAGCAGACCGACTTCGTGTTCACGGTGGCGGGGGAGGAGCTGGGCTTCGTCGGGGCCGGGCTGATCCTGCTGCTCCTCGGCGTGGTGCTGTGGCGGGCCTGCCGGATCGCCCGGGAGACGACCGAGCTGTACGGGACGATCGTCGCCGCCGGGATCATCGCCTGGTTCGCCTTCCAGGCGTTCGAGAACATCGGGATGACGCTCGGCATCATGCCGGTGGCCGGTCTGCCCCTGCCGTTCGTGTCGTACGGAGGTTCGTCGATGTTCGCGGTCTGGGTGGCGATCGGCCTCCTCCAGTCGATCAGGGTGCAACGCCCCATGTCGGCCTGATCGTGCCGCCCGCTCCGCCGCGCCCCTGGCGGAGCCGGCCTCTATCGGGGCGCTCCCGAGGCGTCTAGATTCGGGTTATGGCGGAGACGAAGCGCGAGATCGAGCGGAAGTACGAGGTGCCGGGCGCTCCCGACGAGGCCTTCGAGCTGCCCGACCTGGGCAAGGTCCCCGGCGTGGCGGAGGTCATCGACAAGGGCGTCGTGGAGCTCGACGCCGTGTACTACGACACGGCCGACCAGCGCCTCGCGGCCGACCACATCACCCTGCGCCGCCGCACCGGCGGCGACGACGCGGGCTGGCACCTGAAGATCCCGGTCGCCCTGGGCGAGGGCGTGCGGGACGAGATCCGCGCCCCGCTCTCCGCGCAACTGCCCCGCTCGCTCGCCGGACTCGTCCGGTCCCGGGTGCGCCAGGCACCGCTGCTGCCGGTGGTCCGCCTGATGTCGTCCCGCGACGTCTCCCACCTGACCAACGCGGACGGCGCGCTGCTCGCCGAGGTCAGCGTGGACGCCGTACGCGCCGAGCGGGCCGACGGCCAGGGCGGCACGGCCTGGACGGAGATCGAGGTCGAGCTGGCGGACGACGGCGATCCCGACTTCCTCGGCAGGGTCGAGAAGCGGCTGCGCAAGGCCGGCGCCGACCGCTCCGGATCCCTGTCCAAGCTGGCCCGCGCGCTCGACGAGACGGGCGCCGGAGCACCGGCGCCGCAGCCCGCCGCCTCCCCAGGATCCGACACCGCGGGGGACCACGTCGTCGCCCATCTCCGCGCCCAGCGCGACGCGCTCGTCGACCTCGACCCGGCCGTCCGCCGCGACCTCCCCGACGCGGTGCACCAGATGCGGGTCGCCGCCCGCCGGATGCGCAGCGCGTTCAAGACGTACAAGAAGATCCTCGACCCCGCCGCCACCGACCCGGTCGCCGAGGAGCTGAAGTGGCTCGGCGGAGAGCTGGGCATCGACCGCGACCACGAGGTGCTGACCGAGCGGCTCACCGCCCGGATCGACGCCGTGCCGCGCACCCTGCTGCTCGGCCCGGTCCGCGGCCGGCTGCGGATCTGGGCGGTGGCCCGGCGCCAGGGCTCGCGCCGCCACACGGTCGCAGTCCTCGACAGCAAGCGCTACCTCGCCCTGCTGGACGCCCTCGACGCCCTGCTCGCCGACCCGCCGCTGCGGCCCGCCGCCCGGAAGCCGGCCGCGGAGCGCCTCGCCGCCGCCGCCCTCAAGGACCGGGCCCGCCTCGCCGCCCGCATCGAGCACGCCCTGTCACTGCCCGCGGGCACCGACCGCGACCTGGCGATGCACGAGGCCCGCAAGGCGGCCAAGCGCGCCCGGTACGCGGGCGAGGCCGCCACCCCCGCGCTCGGCAAGCAGGCCAAGAAGTTCGCCAAGCGGATGAAGGCCGTCCAGTCCCTCCTCGGCGACCACCAGGACTCCGTCGTCGCCCGGGAGACGCTGCGCCAGCTCGCGATCCAGGCGCACGCGGCCGGCGAGACGGCGTTCACCTGGGGACTGCTGTACGGACAGGAGCAGGCGGCGGCCGCGGACCGCGAGCGGGAGCTGCCCGGGGTGTGGGCACGGGCGGCGGAGGCGGGTCTTTCGGCGGGTTAGGCTTGAGGGTCCCCCCTGTCAGCTCACAAAGGTCCACGGTTATGCCTGCCGATGCCGTCGCCGCGGCGCCCCAAGCGGTCGAGTCTGTCTTTCCGCAGCTCGAAGCGCTGCTCCCGCATGTGCAGAAGCCGATCCAGTACGTCGGCGGAGAGCTCAACTCCACGGTCAAGCCGTGGGAGTCCTGCGACGTCCGCTGGGCACTGATGTACCCGGACGCGTACGAGGTCGGTCTGCCCAACCAGGGCGTCATGATCCTGTACGAGGTGCTGAACGAGCGGGAGGGCGTCCTCGCCGAGCGCACCTACAGCGTCTGGCCGGATCTGGAAGCCCTGATGCGCGAGCACAAGGTGCCCCAGTTCACGGTCGACTCGCACCGCCCGGTGAAGGCCTTCGACGTCTTCGGACTCTCCTTCTCCACCGAGCTGGGCTACACCAACATGCTCGCCGCGCTCGACCTGGCCGGCATCCCGCTGGAGTCCAAGGACCGCGGTCTCGACGACCCGATCGTCCTCGCGGGCGGGCACGCCGCCTTCAACCCCGAGCCGGTCGCCGCCTTCATCGACGCCGCCGTCATCGGCGACGGCGAGCAGGCCGTGCTCGACATGACCGAGATCATCCGCGCCTGGAAGGCCGAGGGCCGCCCGGGCGGGCGCGAGGAGGTCCTGCTCCGCCTCGCGAAGACCGGGAACATCTACGTCCCGGGCCTCTACGACGTCGAGTACCTGCCCGACGGCCGCATCGGCCGCGTCGTCCCGAACCGGTCGGGCGTGCCGTGGCGGGTCTCCAAGCACACCGTCATGGACCTCGACGAGTGGCCGTACCCCAAGCAGCCGCTGGTCCCGCTCGCGGAGACCGTGCACGAGCGGATGTCCGTCGAGATCTTCCGCGGCTGCACCCGAGGCTGCCGCTTCTGCCAGGCCGGCATGATCACGCGCCCCGTGCGGGAGCGAAGCATCACCGGCATCGGCGACATGGTGGAGAAGGGCCTCAAGGCGACCGGCTTCGAGGAGGTCGGCCTGCTCTCGCTGTCCTCGGCGGACCACTCCGAGATCGGCGACATCGCCAAGGGCCTGGCCGACCGCTACGAGGAAGACAAGATCGGCCTCTCGCTGCCGTCGACCCGCGTCGACGCGTTCAACGTCGACCTGGCCAACGAGCTGACCCGCAACGGCCGCCGCTCGGGCCTGACGTTCGCCCCCGAGGGCGGCTCGGAGCGCATGCGCAAGGTCATCAACAAGATGGTCAGCGAAGAGGACCTGATCCGCACCGTCGCCACCGCGTACGGCAACGGCTGGCGTCAGGTGAAGCTGTACTTCATGTGCGGTCTGCCCACGGAGACGGACGACGACGTCCTCCAGATCGCCGACATGGCGATGAACGTGATCCAGAAGGGCCGCGAGGTCTCCGGGTCCAACGACATCCGCTGCACGGTCTCCATCGGCGGTTTCGTGCCCAAGCCGCACACCCCGTTCCAGTGGGCGCCGCAGCTGTCGGCGGAGGAGACGGACGCCCGTCTCGAGAAGCTCCGCGACAAGATCCGCGGCGACAAGAAGTACGGCCGCTCCATCGGCTTCCGCTACCACGACGGCAAGCCCGGCATCGTCGAGGGCCTGCTCTCCCGCGGTGACCGCCGCATCGGCGACGTCATCCGCGCGGTCTACGAGGACGGCGGCCGCTTCGACGGCTGGCGCGAGCACTTCAGCTACGACCGCTGGATGGAGTGCGCCGCCAGGACGCTGCCCGCCCACGGCGTCGACGTCGCCTGGTACACGACGCGTGAGCGCACGTACGAGGAGGTCCTGCCCTGGGACCACCTGGACTCCGGTCTCGACAAGGACTGGCTCTGGGAGGACTGGCAGGACGCGCTCGACGAGACCGAGGTCGAGGACTGCCGCTGGACGCCGTGCTTCGACTGCGGCGTCTGCCCCGCGATGGACACGTCCATCCAGATCGGCCCGACCGGCAAGAAGCTGCTGCCGCTGACGGTCGTCAAGTAGCGCACACCGCGGACGCGGTGAAGGGCGGGGCCACGGCCCCGCCCTTCACCGTTTCCGTCCTGCTTGCCGTCCTACTTGCTGACCGCGAAGCGCATCAGCGCACGCTCGTCACCCTGCTTGATCTTGCCGGTCTCGTTGACGACCTGGAGCTTCCAGACGTCGCCCGCGCTGCGGACCGCCTTCGCCACGAGGCAGCCGTTGTCGGCGGTGAGCAGGCTCGGCCAGATGTCCGCCACCTGCTGGCTGCTGCCGCCGGTCGCGTCGTACACCTTGAAGCTGATGTTGCGGGCCTTCTGGAACGAACTGCCCTTCTTGTAGGCCGCCGCGATGAACACGATCGACGTGATGACCGGCGGCACCTTCGCGAACTCGACGGTGACGGTCTCGTCGTCGCCGTCGCCCTTGCCGGTCTGGTTGTCGCCGCTGTGCAGCAACGCGCCGTTGCCCAGCGGGTCAAGGGAGTCGAGGCCGGCCAGCCGGACCGGGTCGCCGCCCTGGAGAGCGACCGCTATCAGGTCCAGGTCCGTGCCCTGCTTGCGGCGCAGCGCGCCGAGCACGCCACCGCTGCTGCCGGCGGTCGGGTCCCAGGAGACCCCGATGGAGAGATGGGTGACACCGTCGAGATCCGCGGGGCCGTCTTCCTTCGTAAGCGTAATCATGCGCAGATTGTGCCTGGCACGGCCGCTTTGTGAAGCACCGGCGTCCCCTCCGCATCCGGAAAGCCCTCTCCGGCGTCTGACACTGCATGGACATGGAGAAGCGCCCCGGCCCCGCGCCCGTCCCCGCGGAAGGCTGTCTGGTGGCGGCGATCCGCATGCCGGTGCGGATCCTGGCGCTCGTCGTCGTGGTGCCGGTCCGGCTCGTGTGGGACGCGCTCGTCACGGGCGGCCGCTTCCTGTACGAGAAGGCGCTCGTGCCGCTCGGCCGCGGTCTCGGCCTGCTGCTGTACGGGATCCTCTGGCCGCTCGTCCAGCTCGTTCGCGGACTCGCCTTCCTGGGGCGGGTGTTGGTGGTCGTCCCGCTGGTCTGGCTGTACGCGCGCGTGCTCGCGCCCGTCGGGCGGGCGGCCGCCGTGGTGCTCGGCTGGGTCGGCAGGGCCCTGTTCGTGTGGCCGTGGGTCTGGCTGTGGCGGCAGGTGCTCGTCCCGGTCGGACGTGGACTCGGCCGGCTGGTGCGGCAGTTGGCGGCGGGGCTCGCCGCGGCCGGGCGCGGGCTCGGCCGGCTCGGACGGATCCTGCTCGTGGTGCCCGCCGTGTGGCTGTACGCGCGCGTGCTGACACCGATCGGGCACGCGATCACCCTGCTCGTCACCGGGGTCGGCTTCGGGATCGGGTGGCTCGCGGCAGGTGTCCACCGGTACCTCCTCACCCCGCTCGGCCGCGCCGCCCTGGCACTCGTCCGGTGGATTCTCGTGCTGCCCGCGCTCGCCCTGTGGCGCTGGGTGCTGGTGCCCGTCGGGCGGGCCCTCGGCGTGCTGCTGCGGGAGATCGGCGCGGCGCTCGGCGTCGCCTGGCGCGTGGCCGGGTACGTGTCGCTCGTCGTCGGACGGTTCCTCGGCACCCTGCTGCGGTGGACCTTCGTGGAGCCCGTGCGCTGGGTGTACCGCAGCGTGCTCACCCCGGTCGGGCACGTCCTGCGGGACGGGCTGTGGCGGCCTGCCGCCCGGGTGGTCCGGGAGACGCTCGGCGCGGTCCGGGCCACGGTCCGGCAGGTCAGGGCCGATGTGCGGCGCGCCCTGTTCGGTCCGGGCCGCCCGCCCGAGCCGCTGGTCAGGGAGGTGCGGGAACCGCAGGACGCGCAGGGACGTACTCTTGGTAGCAGTACTGACAGCAGAACTGGCAGCAGTACGACCGCTCTCACGAAGACCGCGTTCATTAAGGATTAGGACACTGGGCAAGCGACAGCCCGAAGGCCCGCCGCCCGCACCCGCGGTGCAGCGCATCCGACTGCGCTACACCAAGCGCGGCCGCCTCCGGTTCACCAGCCACCGAGACTTCCAGCGCGCCTTCGAGCGGGCGCTGCGCCGCGCCGAGGTGCCCATGGCGTACTCGGCGGGGTTCACGCCGCACCCGAAGGTGTCCTACGCCAATGCCGCACCCACCGGCACGGGCAGTGAGGCCGAGTACCTGGAGATCGCTCTCACCGCGCCCCGCGATCCCGAGACCCTCCGCGCGCTGCTCGACGAGTCGATGCCGCACGGCCTCGACATCGTCGACGCCGTCGAGGCCCGCACTTCGGGCCTCGCCGACCGGCTCGCCGCCTCCGTGTGGGAGCTGCGGCTCGACGGGGTCACGGCCGAGGAGGCCGCCCGCGCCGCGGAGGTCTTCCGGGCCGCCGAGACGGTCGAGGTCCAGCGCCGCACCAAGAACGGCGTGCGGACGTTCGACGCCCGCGGTGCCGTCGTGTCCCTCGAGGCACATGAGGCGGCGCGGAGCTCGGATGTCCCGGCTGATAGGCCCCGCGACACGGCCTGTGCGATACTGCGCCTGGTTGTTCGGCACGTGACGCCTGCCGTTCGACCCGACGACGTCCTGTCCGGTCTCCGCGCCGTGGCCGACCTGGCGCCGCCGGTCCCCGCAGCGGTGACCAGGCTGGCGCAGGGGCCTTTCGATGAAGAGACCGGCACGGTGACCGACCCGCTCGCGCCCGACCGCGAGGCAGTCCAGGCCACCCCGCACGCGGGGGCCGCAGGATCTGCCGCCGCGAAGGTGCCTGCCGTGGAAGGTTCCGCGTAAGGACGGTCGCCGTCGCGCCGCCCTCGTACTCGGGAGCCACCTGGGTCGGGCAGCGCACCCACCCAAGGACTTTCGCCAGGCCGTACGTACATCGCGTACCGGAACCGGCGAGAACAGACAGAAGAGCCCCCGTGCGGCGCCCGCGCCCCGGACCGGCGGCCCTCGCGCCCGACAACAGGCGCGAGCGAGCCGCGGACGTCACCGGTCATGGATCAGGCGCGGCGCCCGGGGGCCGACGGGAGATCCACCCGCATGCCCGAGTCGACCGAACCCACCACCTCCGAGCTGGACAGCCCCAGCGACACGCTGCCCTCGCGCCGCCGGCGCCGGGCCGCGTCGCGTCCCGCGGGCCCGCCCGCGGCTCCCTCCGCAGAGGCCGCCGCGCCGGCCATACCGGCCGCTGCCGCGGACGCCGAGGACGAGCTCGCCCCCGCAGACGAGGCCGCCGAGGCCACTGCCACCCCTGAGACTTCTCCGGCGCAGGACGCGGCGCCCGCCGCCCGCCCGCGCCGCCGCGCCACCCGGCGCGCCTCCGCGCCCACCGGTGCGCCCGCACAGGCCGAGACCGCCGAGCCGGTCGTCGAGCCGGCCGCGGAGCCGGTCGCCGCGCCCGCCGCCGACGAGGCCCCGGCCGAGGCCGCCGCGCCGCGCCGCCGGCGCCGCGCGACCCGGACCGCGTCCGCGCCCGTGGCGGAGCCCGCCGAGAGCGCCGAGGCCGCCGCGCCCGCCGAGGACGCGCCGAAGGCCGTCGCGCAGGAGACCCCGGCCGCCGAGGAGGCGCCCGCCGAGGCCGCCCCGCCGCGCCGTCGCCGCCGTGCGACCCGTACCGTCGCCACGCCCGCCGCCGAGGCTCCGGCCGTCGAGGCGGCTCCGGCCGAGGAGCCGCAGGCCGTGGCGCCCGTCGCCGAGCCGGTCGCCGAGACCCCGGCCGAGGACGCCGCTCCGCGCCGTTCGCGCCGCCGGGCCACCCGCGCCGTGTCGGCCCCCGAGGCCCCGCAGGCCGCCGAGCCGGTCGCGCAGGAGCAGGCCGCGCCCGCCGCCGAGCAGGCCGAGACCGCTCAGCCGGCCGAGTCCGCCGAGGACGACGCGCCGCGCCGCCCCCGTCGCCGCGCCACCCGCAAGGCCGCCGGCGGCTTCTCCGAGCCCAAGCAGGCGAAGGGCCGGCAGGCGAAGCAGTCCGACGCGGCCGACGCCGACGGCGGCAGCCGCCCGAAGCGGCCGTCCGTCGCCGTGTTCCAGGCGCCGGTCTTCACCGAGCCGATGTTCCAGACGCCCGAGCGCGCCGCTGCCGCCGCCGCGGCCGAGGCCGCCGGCGAGCAGAACGCCGAGCCCGAGGCCGAGGCCGAGCCCCAGCCGGTCGCGGCCGTCGAGGAGGACCAGACGCCGCGCCGTCGCCGCCGTCGCCGCGCCACCGACGAGCGCCCCGCCGCCGAGCCCGAGACCGCGCCCGCCACCGCGCCGGAGCCGGTCGCCGAGGCCCCGGCCGACGAGCAGGACGAGCAGGCCACCGAGGCGGCCGAGACCGCCGAGGACCACGAGCAGGACCACGACGACCACGACGAGCAGGGCGACCGCCCGGCCCGCCGTCGCCGTCGCGGCGGCCGCCGCCGTCGTCGCGGGGACGCCGCCGACTCGGACGCCGACGCCGACACCGAGGGCGCCGACGACGACAGCGCCGAGGCCGAGGGCGCCGACGACGAGCACGCCGACGACCACGACGACGAGCAGGACGCGCACGGCGGGTCCGGCGGGTCGAGCAGCAGCCGTCGCCGCCGCCGTCGCCGCCGTCGCGCCGGTGACGCGTCCTCCGAGCCCGAGCAGTCCTCGGACGACCCGGAGCGCACCGTCGTCAAGGTCCGCGAGCCGCGCAAGAAGGACGAGAAGGCCGAGCGCTCGACCTCCTCGGACGAGGTGCAGTCCATCAAGGGCTCCACGCGTCTGGAGGCCAAGAAGCAGCGCCGCCGCGAGGGCCGCGAGCAGGGCCGCCGCCGCGTGCCGATCATCACCGAGGCCGAGTTCCTGGCCCGCCGCGAGGCCGTCGAGCGCGTGATGGTCGTCCGGCAGAACGGCGACCGCACCCAGATCGGCGTGCTCGAGGACAACATCCTCGTCGAGCACTACGTCAACAAGGAGCAGTCGACCTCGTACGTCGGCAACGTCTACCTGGGCAAGGTCCAGAACGTGCTGCCGTCGATGGAGGCCGCCTTCATCGACATCGGCAAGGGCCGCAACGCGGTGCTGTACGCCGGTGAGGTCAACTTCGAGGCGCTCGGCATGGCCAACGGGCCGCGCCGCATCGAGACCGCGCTCAAGTCCGGCCAGTCCGTGCTCGTGCAGGTCACCAAGGACCCGATCGGCCACAAGGGCGCCCGCCTGACCAGCCAGGTCTCGCTGCCCGGCCGCTACCTGGTCTACGTGCCCGAGGGCTCGATGACCGGCATCAGCCGCAAGCTGCCCGACACCGAGCGCGCGCGTCTGAAGACCATCCTCAAGAAGATCGTCCCCGAGGACGCGGGCGTCATCGTGCGCACCGCCGCCGAGGGCGCGAGCGAGGACGAGCTGCGCCGCGACGTCGAGCGTCTGCAGGCCCAGTGGGAGGACATCCAGAAGAAGTCCAAGCAGATCTCGACGTCGTCGCCGAGCCTGCTGTACGGCGAGCCGGACATGACCGTCCGCGTCGTGCGCGACATCTTCAACGAGGACTTCTCCAAGGTCATCGTCAGCGGTGACGAGGCGTGGGAGACCATCCACGGCTACGTCAACCACGTCGCCCCCGACCTGTCCGACCGGCTGTCCCGCTGGACGTCCGAGGTCGACGTCTTCGCGACGTACCGGATCGACGAGCAGCTCGCCAAGGCGCTCGACCGCAAGGTGTGGCTGCCCTCCGGCGGCTCCCTGGTGATCGACAAGACCGAGGCGATGATCGTCGTCGACGTCAACACCGGGAAGTTCACCGGTCAGGGCGGCAACCTCGAAGAGACCGTGACGAGGAACAACCTCGAAGCGGCCGAGGAGATCGTCCGCCAGCTGCGCCTGCGCGACCTCGGCGGCATCGTCGTCATCGACTTCATCGACATGGTCCTGGAGTCCAACCGGGACCTGGTGCTGCGCCGTCTGCTGGAGTGCCTGGGCCGTGACCGGACCAAGCACCAGGTCGCCGAGGTCACCTCGCTCGGCCTGGTCCAGATGACCCGCAAGCGCGTCGGCCAGGGCCTCCTGGAGTCCTTCTCCGAGACCTGCGTGCACTGCAACGGCCGCGGTGTCATCGTCCACATGGAGCAGGCGTCCTCCGCCGGCAGCGGTGGCGGCGGCAAGCGCAAGAAGCGCGGCCGCGGCGGCAACGGCGCGGACCACCAGCACGACACGCACGAGCACGACACGCACGAGCACGAGTCCCACGAGGACGCGTCGGAGCCGGCCGAGACCGAGGCCGAGGTCGCCGCGGAGGTGGCCGCCCCGGTGGCGCTGCCCGAGCCCGAGTTCGTCCCGGACGAGGAGCTGTACTCCAGCGCCGCCGAGGCGGAGGCCGCGGCGGGCAGCCGTGGCCGCTCGCGCCGCCGTGCCACGCGCCGCGCGTCGGCCCCGGCCGGTGCCCCGAAGGCGGAGCAGACCGACAAGCGGTCCGCGCGTGCCGAGCGGGCCCGCAAGGCGGAGCAGGCCGAGGAGCAGCGGGAGGCCGCCGCGGCCGCCCCGGTGGCCGAGGCCGAGCCGGTCGTCGAGGCGCCGAAGCCCCGGGAGACGCCCGAGCCCGTGGCGGAGCAGGCTGCCGAGGCCCCGGCCCCGCGCGCCCGCCGTCGTGCCACCCGCAAGGCCAGCGCTCCCGCCGGTGCCCCGAAGGCGTCCTCCGACGAGGCCGCCGCGGTGACCGTCGTGGAGTCGGTGACCGAGGCCGAGCCGAAGCCCCAGGAGGCCGCCGAGCCCGTGGCTGAGGCGCCGAAGGCCGAGCCGGTGACCGAGGCCGCCCCGGCCCGCCCGCGCCGTCGTGCCGTCCGCAAGGCGACCGCCCCGACCGCGTCGGAGGAGCCGGCCGTCGTGGTCGTCCCGTCCGCCACGGACGAGCCGGCCGCTCAGGAGGAGGCCGCCGAGGAGGCGCCCGCCGCCAAGAAGACGGCCCGTAAGACGGCCAAGAAGGCGACGGCGAAGAAGGCGGCCACCACCACCAAGAAGACCGCGGCCAAGAAGACGGCCGCGAAGAAGACGACGGCCAAGAAGGCGGCGACCAAGACCGCCGCCAAGAAGACGACCGCGAAGAAGACCGCGGCGGCCGAGCAGCAGTCGCTGCCGTCCGTCACGGCCGCGGCCGACGAGGCCTGAGCCACCGACGACGGCGCCCCCGGCACAGCCACGGCTGTGCCGGGGGCGCCGTCGTGTTCCGGGAGGGGCGAGCGGCATTTCGTACGTAAATCGCCCCCCCCGCCCTTGGGGCACGGCAAACTACCTGTAAAACTCAAGCAGTCGTCCATGCGCAGGAGAAGCGGGGATGTCCGTTGGGGAGACGGCCGCGTCCCTGTCAGGGAGGGAAGCCATGACGCACGTGCGTGTCAGAGGTACGGGCCGGCACCGGGCGGCCAAGCCGGTCAAGGGAGCCCGGCAGGCGGTGGCCCTCGCCACCGTGCTCTCGGCCGCCGGGGTGCAGGCGGGGATCGCGGCGGACACCGCGTCCGCGGACACCAGGTCCTGGACCGAGGGGCCCATCTTCAACGACCCGCTGGGGACGGCGGACGCGCAGTACGCGATCCGCACCCGGCTCGTCGAGCTGACCGACGCGGCGCTGCCCGGCTCGACCATCAAGGTCGCGGTCTACCACGTGTGGGAGCAGACGATCGCGGACGCGCTGATCCGGGCCAGGGCCCGCGGCGTGAACATCCGGATCGTGCTCGACTCGTCCAGCGTCAACGACCGCCCCACCAACCCGATCTACAGCCAGCTGAAGGCGGCGTTCGGCACCGACATCGCCGCGTCGTCCTTCGTGACGCTGTGCCCGAAGGACAAGTCGTGCCTGGGCGACCCCAAGTTCGGCAAGTCGATCATGCACAACAAGTTCTGGCTGTTCTCCGCCGTCGACGGCGCCAAGAACGTGGTCGTGCAGACCACGGCGAACTCCACACCGTCGGCCAGCACGCGCTTCTTCAACGACGCGCTCCAGCTGCCGGACAACCCGGTCCTCTACGGCGCCTACTCGGACTACTTCGACGACATAGCCGCCAAGGACTGGAAGAACTGGGACTACCGCACGGTCAGCAACGGCCGCTACAAGGCGTACTTCTATCCGCGGGCCGGCACCACGAACTCCACGGACACGCTGTACTCGGTGCTCAACAACGTCTCCTGCACCTACAAGAACCCCGCGACGGGGGCGACGCAGCACACGGTCGTGCGGGCCGCGATCTTCCAGATCACCCGGCAGGCCATCGCCGACAAGCTGGTCGCGCTGCAGAAGGCGGGCTGCACCGTCTCCATCGAGTACGCGACCTCCGACAGCGGCACCTGGAAGTCGATGCACGCCACCGGCGCCCCGCCGCGCCGCTGCTACAACGACGACCGCGACCCGCTGAACCCGGGCACCAAGCTCGGCACGCCGTTCATCATCCACACCAAGTACGTGGCGATCGACGGCATGTACGACGGCGCCCGGAACAAGGTCACGTTCACCGGCTCGCAGAACGCCTCGAACCCGGCGCTGCGCGAGAACGACGAGGCGTACGTCAAGATCGACGACGACTCCGTGCACGACACGTACCGCGCGCACTTCCTGAAGGTGTGGAACGTCGCGTACCCGGGGACGAAGGACAGCACCAACCTCTGCAAGGGCGTCAGCACGCTGCCGCAGGACGGTGAGCCCAAGGCGCCCTGACGGTTCCGGGGGAGGGGCCGGTTTGACCCTTCTGCGGGGTGGCCCGTAACCTTGACCGTCGGCGTGTCCATCGACGCGTCTCACTCCCGTAAACCTCTTCCTCCGGATTCTCTGCCGAATCGGCCGGGATTCTCGGAGAGGCCGCCTCGCGCGGCTGGACTGCGGGGGTTCCGTTCCGAGCGAAAGAGAGATCCGCGTGTACGCCATCGTGCGCAGCGGTGGTCGCCAGCACAAGGTTGCTGTCGGCGACATCGTTGAGGTTGACAAGCTTTCCACCGCCAAGGTTGGCGACACCGTAGAGCTCTCTACGCTGCTCGTTGTCGACGGCGAGTCCGTGACCAGCGACCCGTGGGTCCTGGCCGGCATCAAGGTCCAGGCCGAGGTCGTGGACCACCACAAGGGTGCGAAGATCGACATCCTTCGCTACAAGAACAAGACCGGCTACCGCCGTCGTCAGGGCCACCGCCAGCAGTACACGGCGATCAAGGTCACTGAGATCCCCGCGGCTGCGAAGTAAGGGTAGGGACTGAGACATGGCACACAAGAAGGGCGCATCGTCCACTCGGAACGGGCGCGATTCCAATGCTCAGCGGCTCGGCGTGAAGCGCTTCGGCGGTCAGACCGTCAACGCCGGTGAGATCCTGGTCCGCCAGCGCGGCACCCACTTCCACCCGGGCAACGGCGTGGGTCGTGGCAAGGACGACACGCTGTTCGCGCTCGACGCCGGTGCGGTGGAGTTCGGTACCCACCGTGGCCGCAAGGTCGTGAACATCGTTCCGGTCGCCGCCTGAAAGGCAGCCTGACCGGCAGTTTTCGCGAGGCGGACCTCACTTCCCTTTCGGGGAAGCGGGTCCGCCTTTCGCGTGTTAGACGTTAGACATTTCCGTAAGTCTCTGGAGGCACCAACCATGACCACCTTCGTGGACCGCGTCGAACTGCATGTCGCCGCGGGTAGCGGGGGCCACGGCTGTGCCTCCGTCCACCGTGAGAAGTTCAAGCCGCTCGGCGGCCCTGACGGTGGCAACGGCGGCCGTGGCGGCGACGTGATCCTGGTCGTCGACCAGGACGTCACGACGCTCCTCGACTACCACCACTCCCCGCACCGCAAGGCGACCAACGGCGCGCCCGGCGCCGGTGACAACCGCTCCGGCAAGGACGGCCAGGACCTGGTCCTGCCCGTGCCCGACGGCACGGTCGTCCTCGACAAGCAGGGCAACGTGCTGGCCGACCTGGTCGGCCAGGGCACCACCTTCGTCGCCGCCCAGGGCGGCCGCGGCGGCCTGGGCAACGCGGCGCTGGCCTCGGCCCGCCGCAAGGCCCCCGGCTTCGCGCTGCTCGGCGTGCCCGGCGACGAGAGCGACGTCGTCCTGGAGCTCAAGACCGTCGCCGACGTCGCCCTCGTGGGCTACCCGAGCGCCGGCAAGTCCTCGCTGATCTCGGTGCTCTCGGCGGCCAAGCCGAAGATCGCCGACTACCCGTTCACGACGCTCGTCCCGAACCTGGGCGTGGTCACCGCGGGCTCGACCGTCTACACCATCGCCGACGTCCCGGGCCTGATCCCGGGCGCCAGCCAGGGCAAGGGCCTCGGCCTGGAGTTCCTGCGGCACGTGGAGCGGTGCAGTGTGCTGGTGCACGTGCTCGACACGGCGACGCTGGAGTCCGACCGCGACCCGGTCTCCGACCTCGACATCATCGAGGCGGAGCTGCGCGAGTACGGCGCGGGCCTGGAGAACCGGCCGCGCCTCGTCGTCCTGAACAAGATCGACATCCCCGACGGCCAGGACCTCGCCGAGATGGTCCGCCCGGACCTGGAGGAGCGCGGCTACCAGGTCTTCGAGGTCTCCGCCGTCGCCCACAAGGGCCTCAGGGAGCTCTCCTTCGCCCTCGCCGAGCTGGTGTCCGCGCACCGCGCCGCGCAGCCCAAGGAGGAGTCGACCCGCGTCGTCATCCGCCCGAAGGCCGTGGACGACGCCGGGTTCACCGTCACCCGCGAGGACGTCGACGGCGAGCCGCTGTTCCGCGTACGGGGCGAGAAGCCGGAGCGCTGGGTGCGCCAGACCGACTTCAACAACGACGAGGCCGTGGGCTACCTGGCCGACCGTCTCAACCGCCTCGGTGTCGAGGACGAGCTGATGAAGGCGGGCGCCCGCAACGGCGACGGCGTCGCCATCGGCCCCGAGGAGAACGCGGTCGTCTTCGACTGGGAGCCCACCATGATGGCGGGCGCCGAGATGCTCGGCCGCCGTGGCGAGGACCACCGTCTGGAGGCCCCGCGGCCGGCCGCGCAGCGCCGCCGCGACCGGCAGGCGGAGCGGGACGAGGCACAGGCGGAGTTCGACGAGTTCAACCCGTTCTAGGCAGCCTGTGCAGCCATGAGTTCGCACGCATGAGGAAGGGCCCGGGAGAATCTCCCGGGCCCTTCCTCATGCTCTGTGCGGTGTCACGCGGTGACGGAGTCCTCCGACTCGGCGGAGTCCTGCGCGTCCGCCGCCTCGGCCTCCACGGCCTCGGCCACCTGCTCCTCGACCGAGTCCTCGCGCTGTATCGGGATCTCGCTCTCGCCGCGCGCGGCCATCCGCACCCGGCGCTCGTCGGCCCGCGTGCACAGCGCGCGCACGGCGCCGTTGAAGCGGTCCATGGAGGGCGGGTCCGAGGGGCCCAGGAGGTGCTCCTTGAGCTCCAGACGGGCCTCGGCGTACTTGTCCTCGGCCTCGCCGCGAACGGCCGCGAGAAGGGCGGGTACGCCCTTCGCCTTCGGCGTCAGGATCGTCGCCGCGCTCACCGTCGGGAAACCGGTGCGGAAGTCCGCCTCGGACAGCCCCGTGGTGTTGGCGACCGCGTACGGCTTCTCGCTGCTCAGCCAGTCGGAGACGACCGAGGAGACGTCGGAGATCAGCACGTCGGCCTGGTTGAAGCAGGTGAAGATCGCCGGGCGGGCCTCGGTGACGATCAGGTGCTCCCACTCCGGGAAGGAGGCCCAGTAGGCGGCTTCCCAGGCGGCCGTCGCCTCGGCCACGGCCGTGGCACGGTCACCCTCGGGCCTGCCCTGGAGCAGCATCTTCTCCATCTCGTCCGCGCTGGTGCGGAAGGCGGTGGAGGTCAGCCGGTCGAGGGCGGCGGCCGCGCGGGTCAGCTCGGCGGCGGCCTCCGGGCCGGGGCGGGCGCCCGAGCGGCGGGTGTTGGCCTCGCGGATCATCGCCATGATCCGCTGGTTGGCCTCGCCCGCGGCGGGGACCTGCGAACCGGTCATCGGGTGCGGCTTGTAGATCAGGCGGACCCGGTCGTCGGCGAGCAGGTGCCGCACGATGTTCTCGCCGGCCAGGATCACCGAGGTGTTGCCCGGGTTGCCGTCCCAGCCCTCCCAGGTGGGGGCGTAGAGCACGGTGGTGTACGCGCCCGTGGCCGGGCCCGTGCCGACCTCGATCGGGGACAGCTGCGGGCGGCCCACCTCGACGACGTCCTTGTCGTCGACGCCGACGTCGGCCAGCTGGTAGCGGTCGCGGGCCGCGGGGCCCGCCACCCACACCTCGTCGTACGCCTTCGCGTACGGGTTGCACGACGACAGCTTGTCGGACTCGCCGTGGTTGATGAAGGCGTGCTTGATCGTCGGGATGCGCAGCACCTGCGAGGTCTTCGCCGCGTTCGCCGGGTGCAGCATCATCTTCAGCGTCGAGTTCTCCAGCGAGAACATCGTGGCGACCTTCGGGAAGCAGATGATCGGCACGTCGGTCGCGTCGATCTTGTTCACCATGAAGCGCTCACGCAGCACGATCAGCGGCTTGCCGTCGACGTCGGCGAGCGTGGAGAGCCACATGTTCGCCTGGTACGCGGAGGTCGTGCCGCCGGAGAAGTACATCGCCACGGTCGGCTGGTAGTCGGCCAGCCATCGGTCGAGCCACTCGATGGTCTGCTGGTCGTTCAGCGGGCGCTTCTTCGGCAGCAGCCAGGTCGCCAGGTAGGCGGCGCCGCCGCCCAGCAGCACGATCGAGACGCCGATGCCGATGCCGCCCCACAGCGCGTTCGTCGTCGCGGCCGTCAGCAGCAGGCCGATCGTGGCCGGCACCGAGAAGGCAAGGAGACGGTGGCTGGAGCGGCGCGCGAGCAGGCGCGGCGGGGCCGCGGAGAGCCGCAGCGGGGTGGAGTCGATGTTCCGGGTGACGATCGGCAGCGTCCTGGTGCGGCGCACCAGGACGGCGGCCGCCTGGCAGGCGAAGTGCAGCACGTAGACCGCGAGCACCATGATCAGCAGGGGCGCCTGCTCACCGAGCGGGTCGATGCCGTCGATGCGCAGCAGGCCGACGAAGATCAGCATGTCCCGCAGCAGCTGACGCACGGTGACGTCGAAGCGGATCTTGCCCAGGAGTGACAGCAGGCCCGGCTGGCGGAACTGCAGATACGTGTCGAGGGCGAGGCCCGCGGCGCTCGCGACGACGAACACGGGTACATACGGAACGAGCGCGCTCACGAGCTGGGCCACATAGAGCGCAAACATCGCGAACAGCGCTGAGAGCTGCACGATGCGGCGGGGGGCAAGTCCGGCGGAGGGCACGGGCTGGGCTCCTGGCAGGGATAGGAGGACGAGGAGGACCGTGGGGGGCTGGCTCACCTCGGTGAAAAGGCTGACCACTGACCGTATGACTTTGAGCGGTCCCGTAGCAATCCTCGGTGAAATCAATCACGACAAATAGGGTCAAAGGACATCTCCTTTGTGAGCCGAGGTCCTCTACGCACGGCGGCCGGGCACCGCGGGCGTCCGCCCCTCGAAATCCCTGAGCGTCCGTCCGGTCACGTCCCGTAGATTGCGCAGCATGTCAGGGGCAACAACAGGGGCAGCTCGTTCGGCGCGGCAGGGCGTCGCGGAAGCGCGCCGGATCGTGGTCAAGGTCGGATCGTCGTCGCTCACCACGGCCGCCGGGGGGCTGGACGCCGACCGCGTCGACGCCCTGGTGGACGTCCTCGCCAAGCACCGGAGCGGGGGAGCGAAGGAGATCGTCCTCGTCTCCTCCGGCGCCATCGCGGCCGGACTCGCCCCGCTCGGCCTGACCCGCCGCCCCAAGGACCTCGCCCGCCAGCAGGCCGCGGCCAGCGTCGGCCAGGGCCTGCTCGTGGCCCGCTACACGGCCTCCTTCGCCCGCTACGGCGTCCGCGTCGGCCAGGTCCTGCTCACCAGCGACGACATGGCCCGCAGGGCGCACCACCGCAACGCCTCGCGCACCCTCGACCAGCTCCTCGCCATGGGTGCCTTCCCGATCGTCAACGAGAACGACACCGTCGCCACCGACGAGATCCGCTTCGGCGACAACGACCGGCTGGCCGCGCTCGTGGCCCACCTCGTCCACGCCGACCTGCTGGTGCTCCTCTCCGACGTCGACGGGCTCTACGACGGGGACCCCGCGAAACCCGGCACCTCCCGCATCGCCGAGGTGCGCGGCCCCGCCGACATCGCGCACGTCAGGATCGGCTCGGCCGGCAAGGCGGGCGTCGGCACCGGCGGCATGGTCACCAAGGTCGAGGCCGCCTCCATCGCCGCGGCCGCCGGCATCCCCGTCGTGCTGACCTCCGCGTCGTCCGCCGCCGACGCCCTCGCCGCCCGCGACACCGGCACGTACTTCCACCGCACGGGACGGCGCAGCGCCGACCGGCTGCTGTGGCTCCAGCACGCCTCCACCCCGCAGGGCGCGATCACTCTCGACGAGGGTGCCGTACGGGCGGTGGTCGAGCGGCGCAAGTCGCTGCTGCCCGCCGGGATCGCCTCGGTGGAGGGCGAGTTCAGCGCCGGCGACCCGGTCGAGCTGCGGGACGAGAGCGGGCGCGCGGTCGCCCGCGGTCTGGTGAACTTCGACGCCAAGGAGATCCCTCAGCTGATCGGCCGCTCCACCCGGGAGCTCGCCCGCGACCTCGGCCCGGCCTACGAACGCGAAGTCGTACACAGGGACGATCTGGTCCTCCTCCCGGCTTGAAACACCGCCCGTCACCTTCGAAACCGCCTGTGTAATCGGCCGAAAGCCTGCCACCCGTGGGGGACCTTCCCCAAAACCACCCCACGAAGGCTCGTGTCCTGCTCAACTCTTGAGGCAGGGAGTTCAGCCGAAGTGGTTCCGCACGACCATCACGACCAATTCGCGAAGGAGGCCGTCGTGAGACGAGCGCGCCCGGGGGCCGTGTCCAAGGGGTCCCGAGGGTCGGCTGAGCGGGCCCTGACGAGTGTGGCCGCGGGGGACGCGTACGAGGAGCTGTCCGGCGAGACCGCGGACGCCGTCGGGGAGCCCACGGGAGTGGCCGAGGAAGGCCCCCGCCTGTGGCACATCACGCTCAGCGTCTCCGGCGCCGAGGCACCGCTGGCCGAAGTCCGCCGTGGCCTCGAACAGCTCGCCCACGACCACCCCTTCCTGCTGACGAGCCGCTACGCCGTCGACCACGCCGAGATCCGCTACTGGGAGGAGGCCCGCGACCTGCACGACGCCGCGGCCGTCGCCCTGCGCCTGTGGGGCGAGCACCGCCAGACGTCGCAGCTGCCGCCGTGGGAGATCGTCGGCCTGGAGGTCATCGACCGCCAGACCTACCACCACCGCATCGCGGAGGGCTACGGCCCCCTCCCGGCGACCCCGGTGGGCGTGCATCCTTTCTGAGTGCCCCGCAGGGGCGCGAGGAACTGCGCGAGCAGCCACGACGAACCCGCTACCCGGCGACGAAACAGAACCCCCCACCCACGAACCGTTTTCAGCCATGTCTCACCCCCCGAAACACGTGCTGGACGCCGCCCGCACCCCCGTTACCCTGCGGAGCATGACGCCTTCGCTGAACCCGTACGACTCGATGACTCCGGTCACTCAAGCCGCCTACCGCGCCCGCGCCGCCGCGAACACCCTCGCCCCGCTGCCGCGCGCGCAGAAGGACGACGTCCTGGCCGCGATCGCCGACGCCCTCGAAGTCCGCACGGCCGAAATCATCGAGGCCAACGCCCAGGACATCGCCAAGGCCCGCGAGGCCGGTACCAGCGAAGCGATCATCGACCGGCTCACCCTCACCGCGGAGCGCGTCCGCGCCATCGCCTCCGACGTCCGTGACGTCATCGCGCTGCCCGACCCGGTCGGCGAGGTGGTCCGCGGCAGCACCCTGCCCAACGGCATCGACCTGCGCCAGATCCGCGTCCCGCTCGGCGTCGTCGGCATCATCTACGAGGCCCGGCCCAATGTGACGGTCGACGCCGCCGCCCTCTGCCTCAAGTCGGGCAACGCGGTCCTGCTGCGCGGCAGCTCCTCCGCGTACGCATCGAACACCGCGCTGGTGCGCGTCCTGCGCGACGCCGTCGGCGGCGCCGGGCTGCCCGCCGACGCGGTCCAGCTGGTGCCCGGCGAGTCCCGCGAGTCGGTGACCGAGCTGATGCGCGCCCGCGGCCTCGTCGACGTCCTCATCCCGCGCGGCGGCGCCTCCCTCATCAAGAACGTCGTCGAGAACTCGATCGTGCCCGTCATCGAGACCGGCACCGGCAACTGCCACGTGTACGTCGACAAGGACACCGACCTCGACATGGCGGTCGACATCCTCGTCAACTCCAAGGCCCAGCGGCCCTCCGTCTGCAACTCCGCCGAGACGCTCCTCGTGCACGCCGGCATCGCCGACGCGTTCGTGCCGCGCGCCCTCGACGCCCTCGCCGACGCCGGGGTCACCGTCCACGCGGACACCCGGATCCTCGGCTACGCCGAACAGTCCAAGGCCACCGTCGTCGAAGCGACGCCCGAGGACTGGGAGACCGAGTACCTGAGCTACGACATCGCGGCCGCCGTCGTCGACGACCTCGACAGCGCCGTCGAGCACATCCGCCTGTGGTCCTCCGGCCACACCGAGGCCATCGTCACCACGTCGCAGCAGGCGGCCCGCCGCTTCACCCAGCTCGTCGACTCCACGACCGTCGCCGTGAACGCCTCGACCCGGTTCACCGACGGCGGCCAGTTCGGCTTCGGCGCCGAGA
Source organism: Streptomyces sp. NPDC001904 (assembly GCF_040297005.1). Classification (NCBI taxonomy): domain Bacteria; kingdom Bacillati; phylum Actinomycetota; class Actinomycetes; order Kitasatosporales; family Streptomycetaceae; genus Streptomyces; species Streptomyces sp. NPDC001904. The sequence continues at coordinate 202,291 of NZ_JBEOYI010000002.1, forward strand.
TCGGCATCTCCACGCAGAAGCTGCACGCCCGTGGCCCCATGGGGCTGCCGGAGCTGACGAGCACGAAGTACATCGTCACGGGCGACGGGCACACCCGTTAATCACCGAGTGGTGCGGTTCGTGCGGTGAATTTCCTTACTGTCTGCCCAAATTGACCCCTCAGGTCTACTCTGGACAGGTGCCGGAGGACGTGGGGGGCACGCCGTTTCCGGACGGCTGGGAGCCCGACGACGACCACGACCGCGGGGGTTCGGACGACGAGTTCGCCTCCGTGGTCTTCGACGAGGACTTCGTGCGGGCTGCGAAGGTCCATGAGCCCACCGCGGTCGAGCGCCTGCTCGCCGCGGCGCAGGCCCGTGCCGAGGCCCAGGAGGCCGAGGCCCGCAGGGCGCGCATACGCCGCGGCGCCGACGACGATTTCTACGACGAGTCCGATCCCGAGGGGTTCGGCCCCGACGACGCCGACTTCGGCCGCGAGCTCGACGACCTGTACGACGACGGGCCCGACGCGGCCGGCCGCGGTGCTGTCTACCCCGGCCGGATGCGCTGGCGCAGGCCCGTCGCCTGGGCGCTCGCGCTGCTGATGGGCGTCGGCATGGTCGCCCTCGCCTTCACGGCCGTCTACCGCGGCGCCTCCGCGGGCCGCCAGGACGACCGGGTGCCCCCGCCCGCGACGACGGAGCTGGAGAAGAGCGTGCCGGGCCCGTCCGCCTCCGCCGACTACTCGCGGCCCGCGGTGTCGGCGGTTCCCCGTACGCCCTGACGGAAGTTGTCGTGTACCAGGGCGTTTACCTGAGGCCCCAGGGACCTACCCTGAAGGTATGGGCGGGCCAGCAGACCCACCGGAGGGGACCCCCGAAGGCGGCCCCGGAGGTGGTGGCGGAAGCGAGGACGAATACCGATCCGTCGTGTTCGACGAGTCGTTCGTCCGGGCTGCCCGGCTCCAGGAATTCTCCGCACAGGAGCGAATAGCCGACCACGCCCCCGCCGTGCGCCGCACGCCCGCGCTGCGCCGGGGACTGACCCGGCAGGCCGTCGTCCTCGTCGTGATGATCGTGCTCGCCTTCGGCACCGCGATCTACATGGGCGTCCGCAGCCCCTACCGCACGGACCGGGCCGTCCGGCACACCGAACCGCTGCGGATGACCGTCATCCCGCTCTCCCCGGCCGGCAAGGTGCCCGGCGCCGCCTCGGCCGCCGAACTCTACGAGCACAGCCCCGCCGCCCAGTTCCACACCGCCGCCGACGGCATCGCGCTGCCCACGCCGACCAGGCGCACCGCGCACTTCTCCGACAGCCAGGTCGTCGCCGCGCTGACCACGTCCAAGGACTATCTCGTCGACTCCTCGCTCGACCCGGACGTGCTCACCGGCTCCACCCTGCGGCCGGTGCGCCAGCTCGTCGACCCGCAGCAGCTCGACCAGTTCGACCAGAGCTTCGACCACCCGGCCGCCGACGGCCGGCACGCGGCCACCGGCTGGCTGGTCCGCTTCGACCCGGCCGAGACCGCCCTCGCCGATTCCCGGATCCGGGTGACCGGCACCCTGCACGTCGCCGAGACGGACGCGGACACCCTGGAAGTCACCTCGGACCACACGTTCGTGTACGCGCTGCGGCCCGTCGACCGGCCGGACGCCGACGCGTCCCTGTTCACGGTCCGGCGCGAGCTGCACTTCCGCTTCGACCGCGACGACCTGCGCAACCACCAGGCCGAGGTGCTCGTGTCCTACCTCCAGGCCGGGCCGCTGTCCTGCTCCGCCGACTCGGCCGAGCGGCTGCACCCGCTGCTCGCGGGGCAGCGGGCCACGAAGGACGGCCCGGCGGGCACCGACCCGTACGCCACGGGCGGCGCGACCGCGCTGTGCGGCGCGCTCGCGCCCGGTGCCCAGCCGTCCGTCCGGCAGAAGCACCCGGGAGACTAGTCCTCGTCGTCCCGGGCGCCGTGGTTGCCGTTGTTGCCCCCGCCGCTGCCGCCGTCGCTGCTCTGGCCGCTCTGGCCGCCGAAGCTCCCGAAGCCGCGCCGCACCCGGCCGCCCAGGTCGCCCGCGCCGCCCGCGATGTCGCTGACCAGCTTCATCAGCGGGTCCTTCGAGTTCTTCACGTGCTCCGAGTAGTGCGCGGCCGACTCGCGGAAGGAGTCCGTCACCGAGGCTTCCTTGTCCTCGGTGCGGCGCGGGTAGTGGCCGTCCATCAGCCGCTGGTAGTCGCGGGACTCCGCCCACTTCTTCAGTTCGGCGGCGCGCACCGTGGTGAACGGGTGCGAGCGCGGCATGACATTGAGGATCTTGAGGACCGAGTCGCGCAGATCGCCCCCGGCCTCGTACTCCTCGGCCTGCTTGAGGAACGCGTCCACGTTCATCTCGTGCAGGTGATTGCCGCCCGCGATCTTCATCAGGCCGCGCATGGAGGCCTGGAGGTCCTGGCCGACCAGCAACCCGGCCCGGTCCGCGGAGAGTTCGGACTTGCGGAACCACTCGCGCAGCGCCGTCACGATCGCCATGATCGCGAGGTTGCCCAGCGGGATCCACGCCACGCGCAGCGCCAGCGACGTCAGGAACAGCAGTATCGTCCGGTAGACCGAGTGGCCGGACAGCGCGTGGCCGACCTCGTGGCCCACGACCGCCCGCATCTCCTCCTCGTCGAGCAGCTCCACGAGGCCGGTCGTGACGACGATGATCGGCTCGTCGAGGCCGATGCACATCGCGTTGGGCTGCGGGTCCTGCTGGACGTACATCGGCGGGACCTTCTCCAGGTCCAGGATGTAACAGGCGTCCCGCAGCATCGAGTTGAGGTGCGCGAACTGATCGTCGGAGACCCGCACCGAGTCCGACAGGAACAGCAGCCGCAGGCTGCGCTCGGGCAGCAGGCCGCTCAGCGCCTTGAAGACCGTGTCGAAGCCGGTGAGCTTGCGCAGCGCCACCAGCGCCGAGCGGTCCGCGGGGTGCTCGTACGCCCGCGAGGAGATCCCGGGGAAGCGCCTGCGCTGCCTGCTGGGTACGTGATCGTGCTGCTCGTTCGGTACGTCGGGCATGCGGCCCCCCATGTCTGTCGTCCGGTCGTGCCCCCGAGATGGGGACCACATTAGGCGGAGATACCGTGACGGGTCAGCAGACAGAAGGAGCGAACCGCCATGGATCACATCATCGCCGCGTCCGACCAGGGCGCCGGCAACCTGTTGCGCATCGTGCTGGTCGTCGGTGTGCTCGGAGCCGTCTTCCTGGCCTGGTTCCTGCTGCGCGGCTACAAGCGCGACGACTGACCCGCAGACCCGGCCGGCCGTATGCGCGGACCCGTACGGCAGAGTCGGCGTGAGCGCCGCCAGGGCCCCCGCTTACGATGGGCGGGAAGTCTTTGTCCCGATCCCACACCGGATAGGTCCTGCTGACGATGAGCCTCCACGCCACCGCTGCCCAGCTGGCCACCCTCGCCTCCGAGGGCGGCGAGCACGGCGGCAACCACGAGAGCATCAGCCCCCTGATGACGGGCGGCGCCGCCTTCATCATCCTGCTGCTGCTGCTCTGGATCACGACCCGCTTCAACCGCGACCGCTGATCCTCTCCGGGCCCTCCCGGCGGGACCACCCGGATCGGGCCAGTAGGCTCTGCACGCATGGGAGCGCAGGACATGCCTACCGGCCCGGTCAACAGCCCGACCGGCGGCCCGGATCACCAGTGGGTCTCACCGGCCAAGAGACGCCTCGGCGTCATGGGCGGAACGTTCGACCCGATCCACCACGGACACCTGGTGGCGGCCAGTGAGGTCGCCTCGCAGTTCCACCTCGACGAGGTGGTCTTCGTGCCGACCGGGCAGCCCTGGCAGAAGAGCGACAAGAAGGTCTCGCCCGCCGAGGACCGCTATCTGATGACGGTCATCGCGACCGCCGAGAACCCGCAGTTCTCGGTCAGCCGCATCGACATCGACCGCGGCGGACCCACCTACACGACGGACACGCTGCGCGATCTGCGCGCGCTCAATCCGGACACGGACCTCTTTTTCATCACGGGCGCCGACGCCCTGGGCCAGATCCTCACCTGGCGGTACACCGAAGAGCTCTTCTCCCTGGCACACTTCATCGGCGTGACCAGGCCGGGTCACCCGCTCGCGGACCCCGGCCTGCCGGAGGGCGGCGTCTCGCTCGTCGAGGTGCCCGCCCTCGCGATCTCGTCCACGGACTGCCGTGACCGGGTCGCGAAGGGCGACCCCGTCTGGTACCTGGTGCCGGACGGTGTGGTGCGCTACATCGACAAACGTCAGCTGTACCGAGGCGAATGACCCTGCACCGCCGAGAGGGGCATCGGTGAACGACCGATACGACGGTTACGACCAGCAGAATTACGAGCTGGTCGGCTACGACGAATTCGGCCAGCCGGTCTACCGGCAGGTCGGGCAGACGCCGTCGTACGAGCAGCACGCGAACCACCCCTACCCCCAGGGCACCACCGGTGACCCCGCGTACGGCTACGGCTACGACCCGTACGCGACCGGGCAGCAGCAGCCGGTCCCGCCGCAGTCCTACGACCCCTACGGCGGGGCGCAGCAGGGGAGTTCGGGCGGTTACGACCCCTACGGCGCGGCCGCCGGCACCGGGCAGCAGCCGCGCGCCGGGTACCGCCCCGAGCAGCAGGCCCAGGCCACCGCGTACATCCCGCAGCAGGCCCCGCCCGTTCAGCCCCCGGCGCAGCCGGAGCCCCGGCCGCAGGCCCCGTCGCAGGGCGAGGCCCAGGGGGACGCCGAGCCGCGCGAGTACCGCACCGAGCAGTTCGAGTTCGTCGAGGAGCCGGACGAGAACTCCGAAGACGTCATCGACTGGCTGAAGTTCACCGAGTCCCGCACCGAGCGGCGCGAGGAGGCCCGGCGCCGCGGCCGCAACCGGGTCGTCGCCCTCGTCGTCGTCCTCGCGCTGTGCGTCGTCGGCGGCGTCGGCTACCTCTGGTCCGCGGGCAAGCTGCCGTTCCTGTCCGACGACGCCTCGAAGACCGGCTCTGCGGCCGCCGCCGGTCCGCAGAACCGCGACGTCATCGTCGTGCACCTGCACAACACCAAGGGCGGCGGCACCTCCACGGCGCTGCTGGTCAACAACACCACCACCAAGCAGGGCACGACCGTGCTGCTGCCCAACACCCTCGGCCTGACGGACGAGGAGGGCAGCTCGACCACGCTCGCCAAGTCCGTCGACGACGACGGCTCCTCGGGCACCAGCGACTCGATCGACACCCTGCTCGGCACCGACATCGAGGGCACCTGGCGGCTCGACACCCCCTTCCTCAGCAACCTCGTCGAACTCGTCGGCAACATCGACATCACCACCGACACCGACGTCCCGGACCCGGCCAAGAAGGGCACCACCCTCGTCCACAAGGGCCAGGACCAGACCCTGAGCGGCGCGCCGGCCGTGGCCTACGCCACCTACCGGGCCAAGGGCGAGTCGGAGACCGCGCAGCTCATGCGGTTCGGCCAGGTCATGCAGGGCGTCCTGCGCAAGATCTCCTCGGACCCGCAGGCCGCGACGACCACCGTGCAGACCCTCACCCAGATCATCGAGCCGCCGCTCACCGAGAAGGACCTCGGCGCCTTCCTCGCCAAGCTGGCCGACCACGCCAAGGAGGGCGACTACAAGACCGCCCTGCTCCCGGTCCAGCAGGACGGCTCCCTCTCCAAGGCGACCGCGAACTCCGTGGTCAAGGACGTCCTCGGCGGCACCGTGAAGGCCCCGTCCTCGGGCGACTCCCCGCGCGTCTCCGTCGAGAACGCCACCGGCGACAAGGGCCGCACCGAGCTGGCCCGCGTGGCCCTGGTCAACGGCGGCTACACCTACGTCTCCGGCGGTACGGACACGGCGGTGGCCGCCTCCCGGATCACCTACGCGGACGCGGACAGCAAGCAGGACGCCGTGGAGGTCGCCAAGACCCTGAACCTGCCGACCTCGGCCGTGAAGAAGGGCGAGACCACCGCGAACGCGGACGTGTCCGTCGTCCTCGGCCAGAACTACACCGGCAAGTGACACCCGGCGCCGACGCCCCCCGCACGGGGGCGCCGGCAATGCCGTGAGGCCGCCCGGTGGTCCGTGAGACCCTTGGGGTATCCCCGTGAGGCCCGGTGAGGGACAGTCCGGGGGAATTCCGGGGGTATCCGACCCGAAAAGATCGCCCCGACCTTCGACCGAAAGCCTTGTAGTGACCGCCACTGACCGTTCCATCGAGCTCATCAACGCCGCCGCGCAGGCGGCCGCCGACAAGCTCGCGCACGACATCATCGCCTACGACGTCAGCGACGTGCTGTCCATCACGGACGCCTTCCTGCTGGCCTCGGCGCCCAACGACCGCCAGGTCAAGTCCATCGTGGACGAGATCGAGGAGCGCCTGAACAAGGACCTCGGCGCCAAGCCGGTCCGCCGTGAGGGCGACCGCGACGCCCGCTGGATCCTCCTCGACTACGTCGACATCGTCGTCCACGTCCAGCACAGCGAGGAGCGCGTCTTCTACGCCCTGGAGCGGCTGTGGAAGGACTGCCCCGAGCTGGACCTGCCCGAGGAGGCCAAGGCCACCCGCGGCAAGGGTGCCGAGCACGCCCAGCGCGAGGAGGCGGCGGCCGAGGCCGAGGACATCCGGGACCTCGGCGGTGAGGTCCTTTGACGGCGGCTTCACGCGGTCGCCGGGTCATCCTGTGGCGGCACGGCCAGACCTCCTGGAACCTGGAGCGCCGCTTCCAGGGCACCACGGACATCGAGCTGACCGAGACCGGCACCGGGCAGGCCCGGCGCGCCGCCCGGCTGCTCGCCTCCCTGAAGCCGGACGCGATCGTCGCCTCCGACCTCAAGCGGGCCGCCGCCACCGCCGGTGAGCTGGTCCGGCTGACCGGCCTCGACATCACGTACGACGAGGGCCTGCGCGAGACGTACGCCGGCGCGTGGCAGGGCCTCACGCACGACGAGATCCAGGAGCAGTACGGCGAGCAGTACGCCGCGTGGAAGCGCGGCGAGCCGGTGCGGCGCGGCGGTGGCGAGCTGGAGACCGAGGTCGCCGACCGGGCCGCGCCCGTGGTGCTGCGGCACGCCGACAAGCTGCCCGACGGCGGCCTGCTCGTCGTGGTCAGCCACGGCGGCACCATCCGCACCACCATCGGCCGCCTCCTGGGGCTCGAGTCCCAGCACTGGGAGGGGCTCGGCGGGCTGTCGAACTGCTGCTGGTCCGTGCTCGGCGAGGGCGCACGCGGCTGGCGCCTGCTGGAGCACAACGCGGGCACGCTGCCGGAGCCGGTGCTCGGCGACGACGACTGAGTCGGCCGGTCCCCGCGGCACGGGGGCCGGATTTCACTTTCTGGCAGGTCGCAGGCTAGAGTTCTTCTTGTTCGGGCCGCCGGGGAAACCGGCCGGAAACCGAATGAAAGCAAGGGGCTATAGCTCAGTTGGTAGAGCGCCTGCATGGCATGCAGGAGGTCAGGAGTTCAATTCTCCTTAGCTCCACAGAAAGAAATCCCGTCCCGTCAGGGGCGGGATTTTTCTCTGCCCCGATCCTCGTCTAGATAGGCGCGGGTGGCGTCGTCCGCGGGCGAGTACACGACGATCCGGCACTCCGGCATCCCGTCGATCGACAGGGACGTCGACGTCATCCGCAGTTCCCCCGGCGACCGGTCGCACCGGAAGGTCTTCACGCGGGGGCCCGGAGGCACGACGTCGCCGCCCTCCCAGAGCCCGGCGAAGTAGGGGCTGGCCGCCGCCAGCTCGCCGATGAAGCCCTCCCAGGCGGGCTCGCCCACGTGCCGTCCGTAACCGGAGCGCAGGGTCGCCACCATCACCGGCAGCTCCGCCTCCCGGTGCACCAGGGGGCAGGTCCCCTCGGGGGCCAGGAAGAGCGTCCGCAGCGCGTTGGGGATCCGGGGCGGCGGGGTGGGGACGACGATGAACAGCGACCGGTAGGCGGCATTGGTCGCCAGCAGGTCGTACCGGGCGTTGTAGACCACCGCGGGCAGCGGGCCGATCGCGTCGAGGATGCCCTGCACCTGCGGGCCCACCGACTGCCCGGCGTCCTCGTGCGCGGGCGCGAACGCCACGTCGGCCAGGTGGTACAGGTGCTCGCGCTCCGGCCGGTCGAGCCGCAGGGTGCGCGCGACCGCGTCCAGGACCTGCGGCGAGGCATTGATCGGGCGGCCCTGCTCCAGCCACGTGTACCAGGTGACGCCGACGCCGGAGAGCTGGGCGACCTCCTCGCGGCGCAGGCCGGGGGTGCGCCGGCGCGGCCCCGCCGGCATGCCCACGTCCTGCGGGCCGACTCTGGCGCGGCGGCTGCGCAGGAAGGCCGCCAGCTCCGGCCTGCGGCGGTTCGCCGGCCTGCCCGTGGTCCGCTCCGTCGTGGTCATCGTCGTCACATCCCCCATCGTGTGCCCCCGTGCCGGGCCCCGGAAGGTACGAACCGGGTGGTGCCGGTACCAGCATCAGCGGGCTCTCGGTACCCGTGTCCGATCGCCGTCACGCTCCAGGCATGACGACAACCGCCCCGGAAGGTCCCCAGTCCCCAACTCCCGTGTCCAGTAAAGCCCGCGCCACTGACAACGGCACTGACAACGGCACCGACAACGGTCTCGCGCGCGGCAACCGGCGGCTGCTCGCCGTGGTGCTGACCGCGCAGTTCATGGCGGTCCTCGACGTGTTCATCGTGAACGTCGCCGCCCCCACCGTCCGCGCCGAACTCCACGCGTCCGGCTCCGCGTTGCAGCTGATCGTCGCCGGATACACCATCACGTACGCCGTCCTGCTGATCACCGGTGCCCGGCTCGGCGACCTGTTCGGGCACCGGCGGGCGGTGCTCGGCGGGCTCGCCGTGTTCACCGCGGCCTCGCTCGCCTGCGGCCTCGCGCAGAGCAGCGGCCAGCTGATCGCCTTCCGCATGGTGCAGGGGGCCGGCGCGGCCCTGCTGGTGCCGCAGGTGCTCAGCCTCATCCAGCGGCACTTCGCCGGGGAGGCCCGCACCCGGGCGCTCGGCCTGTACGCGGCCGCCCTCGCCGTGGGCGCCGCCGCCGGGCAGGTGCTCGGCGGACTGCTGGTCGGCGCCGATCTGTTCGGCACCGGCTGGCGCGCGGCGTTCCTGGTGAACGTGCCCGTCGGCGTGGCCCTGCTCGTCCTCGGCCGGGGCGCGCTGCCCGCCGACACCGGGCGCGGCGCCGGGCGCCGCCTCGACCTGGTGGGGCTGGTGCTCCTCGGCGGCTCGGTGTCGCTGCTGACCGTGCCGCTGGTGCTCGGCCAGGAACAGGACTGGCCGCTGTGGTCCTGGCTCTGCCTGGCGTCCTCCGTCGTGCTCTTCGCCCTGTTCTGCGGCTACGAGTCCGCTCTCGCCCGGCGCGGCGGGGCGCCGCTGATCGTGCCGCGGGTGCTGCGGCTGCCCGGCATCGGCCTCGCCGTGTTCCGGGTGCTCGCCGTGATGGCCGTGAACGCCGGCTACCTCTTCGCGCTCACCCTGCACCTCCAGAGCGGCCTCGGCGACGGCCCGCTGCGGGCCGGGCTGACCGTCGCCCCCACCGCGGTCGCGTTCGGCGCCGTCGGGCTGACCTGGCGGCGCTGGCCGGCGCGTGTGCAACGGGTCCTGATCCCGGCCGGGTTCGCCCTCGCGGCGGCGGGAGCGCTCGGCACCGGGCTCGCCCTGCACGGCGGGGGCGACGGCGGTGCGGTTCTTCACCTGTCCTTCGTGGCGATCGGCGCGGGCCTCGCGCTCGCCTTCGGCCCGACGCTCACCGGGGCCCTGGCGACGGTGCGGCCCGAGGACGCGGCCGACGCCAGCGGACTGCTCACCACCATGACCCAGCTCGGCATGCTGATCGGCGTCGCCGCCTTCGGCACGCTTTTCCTCGGCCGCGTTGAGTCGCTGGGGGCTCCTGGGGCGTACAACTCTTCGGACGCGCTCCTGATCTGCACCTACGCACTCGCCGCGGTGGCGGTCGTGGGCGCCGTGTCCGGACTGGTACGCAGGCGTCGCTGACCGTATTGCTCCGGCCGTGGCAGAATCGGACGGCCGGGAAGGGGCAGCGTCCGACCGACGAAGACGGCCCGACGGGAGGGAGTGCGCGATGCCCGCGAGCATCAACGAGGAGGCCGACCGCTTCCTCGGCGAGGCAGCGATATCCGCCGAGCCCCCGTCCCCGCCCGCCCCCGGCGTCCTCGCCCAGGAGGTCGCCTCGCGCGGCACCCGGGTGCTTCTCAACTGTCCGTCCTGCGGTTCCTCCCATGTCGCCCAGATGCTGGGTGACAACGGCGGGGTCTCGTACGTGTGCACGGCCTGCGGCCACAGCTGGAGCTGATTGATGGGTGCACACAGGAGGAAGTGCGACTGGTGCGGCAGTGGTACGCCCATCGTGCGCGACATGGAACCTCTCAACCCCGACTACCAGTACTGGTGCGAGGAGTGCGCGCGGGCGCTGATCATAAAAGGCGACCCGATCGAGACGTACCGGGAGCTGGAGGGCGAGCCGATCTACGGCCGTCTGCTGGACGAGCACTGCACGCTCAAGCGGTTCTACTCGTTCGCCAGAGCCTGACCCCGGCGTACGCCAGAAAGCCGCAGCCCGCTCCCACGTAGAGGGCCGACAGGAGCAACTGGACACCGCTCTGGTGCAGTTCGGGACGGCCGCCGCCGTGCGGCACCCACCACAGGGCGTACGAGCAGAACACCGCTCCGAGGACGGCCGCGGTGCGGCGGCGGCCCGCCTCCCACGTCAGCAGGACCAGCGGGACGCACCACACCCAGTGGTGCGACCAGGAGACCGGGCTGACCAGGAGCGCCGTCGTCGCGCACGCCACGACGGCGAGTGCCCGCCGTCCGCGCAGCGCGGCCGCGACCGCCACCGCGAGGCCGGCGGTCCCCACCGCGGCGGCCACCAGGACCCACCACAGGCCCGGGTCGTCGGTGTGCAGCAGCCGGGCCAGAACACCGCGCAGCGACTGGTTCGCGGTCTCCTCGGCGTGCCCGACCCGGCTCGCCTCGAAGACCGTCCGGGTCCAGAAGCGGCGCGAGTCGTACGGCAGGACCACGGCCGTCAGCGCCGTGACACCGGCGAACGTGACGGCCGCCACGGACGCCGCGCGCAGCCACGGTCGCCACGCGCCCCGGGTGGCCGCGAGCGCGAGGCCGGTGCACAGCAGGAACACCGCGAACAGCGCCGGGGTCAGCTTGATCGCCGCGGCCACCCCGATGCCCACCCCGGCCCACCGGTGTCCGGGCCGCCGGGTCAGGTCCCACAGGACGAGCACGGCGAGCAGCAGGTTGACCTGGCCGTAGCGCAGGGTGGTCCACACCGGTTCGCACCACACGGCGCCCGCCGCCACCCACAAGGCGTGCTCCACGCGCGCGTGCCGTCGCACGAGCAGCAGGGAGAGATGGACGAACGCGACGAGCAGGGCGAGGTTCAGCGCCGTCGCCGCGGCGCGCAGGGAGGCGAGGTCCAGCAGGGGCAGGGGCGTGAACAGCAGCGCGGCGAACGGCGGGTACGTGGTCGGCAGCCCGGCGTGGGTCACCCGGAGCGCGTACAGATCGCCGCCCGCCCGTACGGTCGCGCCCTCCGCCCGGTAGACGAGCAGGTCGATCATCGAGACGTGAGCCGCGCGCTGGGCGATGCAGAAGCTCACGAAGGAGAGCAGGCAGACTCCCACGGATACGGAGACACGACGGTGGGTACGAGGCAGGACGAGCGCGGTCACGGGACGCACCGTAGTGGCCCCATAAGGATCTTTTCCCAACAAGGTGGGGCAGATGGGAAACGATTTGGTGGTGCACCCAGGTGACCGTGTAATGTTGGCGTCGCCGCCGGGGAAACCGACAAGGAAGACCTCAAGGACACCACGGCAGCACACCGCAAGGGGCTATAGCTCAGTTGGTAGAGCGCCTGCATGGCATGCAGGAGGTCAGGAGTTCAATTCTCCTTAGCTCCACAGTAATTGAAAGCGGGCCATCCGATTCGGATGGCCCGCTTTCTTGTGTCCGGCTACCTCCGGGCGCGGCTGCGGCCCGGTGGCAGTGCGGGCGGTGACGTGGGACGGGGCGGGAGCGCCGCGGGGTCGGACTCGAGGCGCAGGGCGAGCGCCGGGCAGCGGCGTACGGCCCGCACCGCGTTCGCCTCCGAGTAGCGCGGCACCGCCGCCTCGGCGACCGAGGGGAAGCCGTCGGGGCCCAGCTGGATCAGCTCCGGCACGATGTCCGCGCACAGGCCGTGCCCCTGGCACAGCGTCCAGTCGACGGCGAGCCGCTTGCCGCTGGGGGTGGCGCTCGGCGGGGCCTCGGTGTGCAGCGGCAGCACCCCGCGCACCGGCCGCCCGCATCCGGCGCCCAGCACGTGCGCGGCCAGGTCGTCGGTGAACGCCGAGATGGTCGACTCGATGAACGCCGCCGATCCGTCGGGGTGCTTGCAGGCGCCCCGGCGTTTCACCGCGCGGGTCACCTCACGCAGCGCCTCCAGGGCGGTCGGGCCGCCGCCGTTCAGGACGTCCTCCAGGCCGCGCGCCGCCGCCGGGAGCCCGAGGTAGCAGGGCCCGCACTGGCCCGCGCTCTCCGCCGCCAGCCACTGCGCGACTTTCAGGGACTCGCCCAGCGGGCAGGTGTCCGGGCCGATCGGCAGGATCGCGCCCGCGCCCAGAGCGCCGCCACAGGCCTCCAGGGAGGCCCGCGAGACGATCGCGTCCTGCGCTCCGACGCCGTCCAGCCACTTGCCGTGGTAGCCGCCCGTGAGCACGCCCTGGGGGAGCGGCGGGGCGCCGGCGAGCTGAAGGACGTAACGCAGCGGGACACCGGAGGGGACCTCCAGGACCATGGGCCGGGCCACCGCGCCGGAGAGGGTGAGCAGCACCGTGCCGGGCTCGTCGTGCAGGCCGGTGCGGCAGTAGCGCTCGGGGCCGGTGCGGGCGGCGATGGCGAGCTGCGCGAAGGTCTCCGCGTTCGACAGGAGCGTGGGCGCGCCGCCCACCCCGGAGTCGGAGGCGCGGACCTTGCGGCCCGGCGGCATCGGCGGGCCGCCGTCCGCCGAGCGGATCAGCGCCGAGGACTCCCCGGTGACCATGCGCACCGGATTGCGCTGCACGCGCGCGCGAAGCGGGGCGCCGCGCCGGTTGGTCAGGCCGCGCTCGGCGAAGGCCGCCTGCATCGAGGCCTCGGTGGAGTCGCGGGTCACGCCCACGACGAGGGTGCGCGCGCCGAGCGCCTCGGCGACCAGCAGGGCGCCGTCGAGGATCAGGTGCGGGGCCCGGTTGAGCAGCACCGTGTCCTTGCGGCAGGCCGGCTCGTCCTCGCTGCCGTTGACGACGACCACGGGGCGCACCCCGCGCCGGATCGCCGACTCGGCGACCGCGCGCAGCTTCTTGGCGAACGGGAAGCCCGCGCCGCCCCGGCCGCGCAGCGACACCGCCTGGGCCAGCCGGGCCAGCTGCTCGCCCGCCATGGGCTCCAGCGGGCCGTGCACCTTCAGATGCATGTCGAGGTCGAGCCGCTCCACCAGGTCGAACCCGGCGGTGAGCTGGGGAAGGCCGACGACGCGTACTTCCGGGACGTCGGGCAGTGCGGTGTTCACTGCGCTCCTCCGTAGGGCGTGGACCAGGGCTCACCGGAGGACGGTGGCTGGAAGGGGTCGGGGGGCGGCGCGGGGTGGGCGCCGGTGGTGTCCTGGGTCCCGTAGGGGGCGTCGTTTCCGTACGGGCTTCCGTAGGTGGCCTCGTACCGGGGCATCCCTCCGTAGGGCGTGTCGTACGTGGGGTCGTACGCGGACGGCGGCGCCTCGGCCGGGGGCGGGGGCGAAGGGGCGGGCCAGCGCTGGGTGGCGGCCGGCTCGACGGTGTTCAGGGGTGCCGTCAGGGGGTCCACGGCCTCCAGGGGATCCGGGGGCGGTTCTGTGGGCGCCGGGTAGGGCGTCGCCCGCACGTAGGGGATCGATTCGGTGATCGCCTCCGCGCGCGGGGCGGTCGAGACGGCGCGGTAGGCGGCGGCGAACCCGGCGTCGGGCGGCGCGGGGCGCACCGGCGTCTCGTCCGCCGGCCGGGGCGGTCGCTCGGCCGCGCGGCTCGTCCCGCTCATCGCGCCGATCCCGCGTGGGCCGCGCACGGCGCGGGCGTCCCGGTCGAGGAGGGTGAGGATGCGGGCCGCCACCTTGGCCTTCACGGGCCTCGGCGCCGCCCGCAGGGCCACCGCGCCGGCGACCGCGAGCAGGCACAGGCAGTACAGGACGATCACGTACGTCTTCGGCGGCCGGCCCGCGTACAGGCCGTGCATCAGGGCGAAGCACCAGGCCGGATAGGCGAGCATGTGGGTCGCGCGCCAGCGGGTGGCGAGCCGGGCCGGGGAGGCCATCGAGCTGCGCAGCGCGCCGGTGATGCCGGTGGTCACCATCAGGAGCCCGGCGAGCACCCCGAGGCCGATCAGGCCGCTGCTGCCGGTGACGCCTGTGCCGAAGGGGATCAGCGCCCCGATGACCGTCACGTGCGCGAGCGCCAGCTTCACGCTGACGTGCAGCAGCAGGAAGCCCAGCGAGGCGACCGCCGTGGTCCGGTGGACGGCCTGGGACAGCAGCCGCTGCCGCGAGGTGAGGAACAGACGGTCCGAGGCCACCAGGCCCCAGACGACCGATGCCGAGAGCGACACCAGGGACAGCACCCCCGTGGTGAAGTCGAGCGCCGCTCTGAAGGCGTCGCTCCCTGTGACCACGATCAGGGGGCCGAGCAGGAGCACCGCCGCGCCGAACACCCCCGTGGTGGCGCGGCGGCTGTTACCGGTGGTGCGTGAACTCCGCTTGGTACGCGGGGAGTTCACTATGCGAGGGATTCGAGGGCTCATGGGGGGCGACTCCGAAAGGTTCGGCACAGTGGACCCACAGCCCGCACTCTAGGTCGCCGCATACCAGCCAGTACGAGGTTTGAGTTATCTCGCCGTTATCTAGAGGAAGCCTGGTATTTGTGTTGCCCCGATAGAGGGTGGTACGCGGAGTAACCCGGGGTGTCCCACGGGGCGCGAGGAAGCCCGTCGCGGCCCGTGCGGGGGCTGCGGTACCCTGACGCCATGCGTGCCGTACGCCTTCTGCTTAGTGAGCCGCGCTGATCAGTCCCGACCCGCCCCTGGCGTGAGGTCGGCATCGGCGCGGCGTCCCCTCCTGTGCGAGGGGCTTTTTCATTTCTTGAGCACTGGCCGCCGGCAGAGACGATCGATGGAGCTTTGAGGATCATGAGCGAGACGAACACCGCCGCCGCTTCCGAGGCGGCGGTCGCGCCGCACCGCTACACGGCGGCCATGGCCGCCGACATCGAGGCACGCTGGCAGGACTTCTGGGACGAGCAGGGCACCTACGAGGCACCGAACCCGACCGGTGACCTGGCCGGGGAGACCGACGAGGCCCGGGCGGTCGCCGCCCGCCCGAAGAAGTTCATCATGGACATGTTCCCGTACCCCTCGGGTGCGGGCCTGCACGTCGGCCACCCGCTGGGCTACATCGCCACGGACGTCTTCGCGCGCTTCCAGCGCATGAACGGCCACAACGTGCTGCACACCCTGGGCTTCGACGCGTTCGGCCTGCCGGCCGAGCAGTACGCCGTGCAGACGGGCACCCACCCGCGCACGTCGACCGAGGCCAACATGGAGAACATGAAGGCGCAGCTGCGCGCCCTGGGCCTGGGGCACGACAAGCGCCGGTCGTTCGCCACGATCGACCCCGAGTACTACAAGTGGACGCAGTGGATCTTCCTGCAGATCTTCAACTCCTGGTACGACGACGAGCTGAAGAAGGCCCGTCCGATCGCCGACCTGGTCCAGCAGTTCGAGACCGGTGAGCGCGCGGTTCCCGGCGGCGGTTCGTGGTCCGCGCTGAGCGAGGCCGAGCGCGCCGACGTCCTGGGCGAGTACCGCCTGGCGTACGCCTCCGACGCGCCCGTGAACTGGGCGCCGGGCCTGGGCACCGTCCTGGCCAACGAGGAGGTCACCGCCGACGGCCGCTCCGAGCGCGGCAACTTCCCCGTCTTCAAGGCCAAGCTGCGCCAGTGGAACATGCGCATCACCGCCTACGCGGACCGCCTGATCGACGACCTGGACGGCCTGGACTGGCCCGAGGCGATCAAGCTGCAGCAGCGCAACTGGATCGGCCGCTCCGAAGGCGCCCGCATCGACTTCGGCTTCGACGCAGGCTCTGCTTGTCGCGATGACGTCATCACCGTCTTCTCGACCCGCCAGGACACCCTGTTCGGCGCCACCTACATGGTGCTGGCCCCCGAGCACGACCTGGTGGAGAAGATCACCCCCGCCGCCTGGCCGGAGGGCACCCACGACGTGTGGACGGGCGGCCACGCGACGCCCGCCGAGGCCGTCGCCGCCTACCGCAAGCAGGCCGCCTCCAAGTCGGACGTCGAGCGCCAGGCCGAGGCCAAGGACAAGACCGGCGTCTTCACCGGCGCGTACGCGGTCAACCCGGTCAGCGGCGAGCAGGTCCCGGTCTTCATCGCCGACTACGTGCTGATGGGCTACGGCACCGGCGCGATCATGGCCGTCCCGGCGCACGACGCCCGTGACTTCGCCTTCGCGCGCGCCTTCGAGCTGCCCATGCGGTGTGTGGTCCAGCCGTCGGACGACCGCGGCACCGACACGTCGACGTGGGACGACGCCTTCGTCGCGTACGAGGCGAAGCTGGTCAACTCCTCGAACGACGAGGTCGCGCTGGACGGCCTGGGCGTCGCCGACGCCAAGGCCCGGATGACCGACTGGCTGGCCCGCAAGGGCATCGGCCACGGCACGGTCAACTTCCGGCTGCGCGACTGGCTGTTCAGCCGCCAGCGCTACTGGGGCGAGCCCTTCCCGATCGTCTACGACGAGGACGGCATCGCCCACCCGCTGCCCGAGTCGATGCTGCCGCTGGAGCTGCCGGAGGTCGACGACTACACCCCGCGCACCTTCGACCCGGACGACGCCGACACCGAGCCCGAGACGCCGCTGTCGCGCAACCAGGACTGGGTCAACGTCACCCTGGACCTGGGCGACGGCCGCGGCCCGCGCCCGTTCCGCCGCGAGACCAACACCATGCCCAACTGGGCCGGGTCGTGCTGGTACGAGCTGCGCTACCTGGACCCGCACAACAGCGAGCGACTGGTCGACCCGGGCGTCGAGCAGTACTGGATGGGCCCGCGGGAGGGTCAGCCCACCGGCGGTGTCGACCTGTACGTGGGCGGCGCCGAGCACGCCGTGCTGCACCTGCTGTACGCGCGCTTCTGGTCGAAGGTGCTGTTCGACCTGGGCCACATCTCGTCGGCCGAGCCGTTCCACAAGCTGTACAACCAGGGCATGATCCAGGCCTTCGTCTACCGGGACGCGCGCGGGATCGCCGTGCCCGCCGCCGAGGTGGAGGAGCGCGACGGCGCGTACTACTACCAGGGCGAGAAGGTCTCCCGGCTGCTGGGCAAGATGGGCAAGTCCCTGAAGAACGCCGTCACGCCGGACGAGATCTGCGAGGAGTACGGCGCGGACACGCTGCGCCTGTACGAGATGGCGATGGGCCCGCTGGACGTGTCGCGGCCGTGGGACACGCGCGCGGTGGTCGGCCAGTTCCGGCTGCTGCAGCGCCTGTGGCGCAACATCGTCGACGAGACGACGGGCGAGGCCACCGTCGTCGACGCCGCCGAGGCCGACATCGACGAGGCCACGCTGCGCGCCCTGCACAAGGCGATCGACGGGGTCCGCGGCGACCTGGAGGGGATGCGGTTCAACACCGCCATCGCCAAGGTCACCGAGCTGAACAACCACCTGGTCAAGTCGTACGCGGGCGGAGCGCTGCCGCGCTCGGTCGCCGAGCGCCTGGTGCTGCTGGTCGCGCCGCTGGCCCCGCACGTCGCCGAGGAGCTGTGGCGCAAGCTGGGCCACACCGAATCGGTCGTCCACCAGGACTTCCCCGTCGCCGACCCGGGCTACGTGGTCGACGAGACCGTGACCTGCGTCGTCCAGATCAAGGGCAAGGTCAAGGCGCGCCTGGAGGTCTCCCCGTCGATCTCCGACGAGGAGCTGGAGAAGATCGCCCTGGCCGACGAGAAGGTCGTCGCGGCGCTGGACGGTGCCGGGATCCGCAAGGTGATCGTGCGGGCGCCGAAGCTGGTGAACATCGTGCCCGCGTAGGGCACTCAGGGTTGTTCCCTACGGGCAGGTTGGGGGTTCCGCTGGAACCCCTGGCCTGCCCGGTCCGTTTACGGTGGGAGGACGGGTCCGAAGGGTCGGACGGGGCGGGCGGACGAATCGGAGGAGCGCCGTGGAAGCTGTGCTGGTGATCGTGGCGCTGATCTTCATCGCGTTCGTCGCCCTCGGCGCGTACGCGACGGTCAAGGCGGTCGGCGCGGCCAAGCGCGGGGTGGACCGCACGGTGGCGCAGGCGCGCAGGACCGTGGAGGACACCACCCTGCGGGCCAAGACTTTCCAGCCGGGCGCGGCCAGCGAGCTGGCTCAGCTGCGGCTGAGGCTGCGCGGCTCCATGCGCGCCACGCAGGACGCGCTGCACGCGCGCGTGGCCGAGGACGAGTCCCTCAAGGAGTCCCTCGACCTCTTCAAGCGGCTGAGCGCGCACGGCCACGAGCTGGACGGCGAGCTGAAGCGTCTGGAGAGCGAGCCCGACAAGGCGCAGGTCGCGCGCCTGGTGCCGGAGCTGCGGGCGCGTACCGAACAGATCACCCAGTCCGCCGACGCCCTGCGGCACGCGGCCCGGGACCGGGCCACCCGGTTCGCGAGCGACGACCTGGACGCGCTGCGCACGCAGATCGACGTGGAGGCGGGGGCGCTGCGGCACTGGACGACCGAGGCCGCCCCGGACGCGTCGGCGGTGCCGGACGCGGGCGGATCCGGGTCCACCGCGGCCGGGCGGAAGGCGCCGGACCGGTCCGCGATCGCGCCGCCAGGTGTGCGTCCGGTGTACCCGTGGCAGAAGAAACCCCGTCCGGAGAGTACGACTTGATCCCCGGTCGCTCGTCGGCCGACAGACGCCGGTCGCCGGGGGCCGGGCTGCCGACGGCGGGCCTCGCCGGGTAATCTCCGGTGCATGTCCCGCCATGTCGCGATCGTCACCGATTCAACGGCCTACCTGCCGCAGCGGACGATGGAGCGCCACGGCATCACGGCGGTGCCGCTGACCGTGGTCCTGGGCGACCGGGCGCTCGAGGAGGGCACGGAGATCTCCGCCCGCTCGCTCGCCGAAGCGCTGCAGAAGCGCCGGCCGGTGACGACGTCGAGACCGAGTCCTGAGCTGTTCGCCGAGACCTACCGTGAGGTCGCCGAGCGCGGCGCCACCGACATCATCTCGCTGCACTTGTCGGCCGAGTTCTCCGGGACCTACGACGCGGCGGTCCTCGCGGCGCGTGGGGCCCCGGTCCCGGTGCGGGTGGTGGACACCGGGATGGTCGCCATGGCCCTCGGGTTCTGCGCGCTCGCGGCGGCGGAGACGGCGGACGCCGGCGGCACCGTCGACGAAGCGGTCGCCGCGGCGGAGAAGCGGGCCGCGGGCACCTCCGCGTACTTCTACGTCGACACCCTGGACTATCTGCGCCGCGGCGGCCGGATCGGGGCCGCTCAGGCCCTGTTCGGCTCGGCGCTCGCGGTCAAGCCGCTGTTGCAGCTCGACGGCGGCCGCATCGAATTCCTGGAGAAGGTCCGTACGGCGTCGAAGGCGATCGCGCGGCTGCAGGAGATCGTCGCCGAGCGGGCGGGAACCGGACAGGTCGACATCGCCGTGCACCACCTGGCGGCGCCGGAGCGGGCGGAGGCCCTGGCGGACTGGCTGCGCGAGCGGGTGCCGGGCCTCGGTGAGCTGCACGTCAGCGAGGTCGGAGCGGTGATCGGGGCGCACACGGGGCCCGGGCTGCTCGGCGCGGTGGTTTCGCCCCGGACGTAGCCGGTGCGGGTGACGGGGTTTTCCACAACTGGCTTGTTGTCCCCGGAAATTGAGCAAGATCCACTAGTTCGGGGCGCGGTGCCTACCGTCTCGGACATGGCACTTCGATCACTGTCCAGGACAGCACGGGCATCCAGCGGGCCGGGGCGCGACCCCGCATCCGACAGCCGCGCCCGCAAGCGGCGGCAGACCCGGCGTCGCGTGCGGGACGGGCGCGTCCGCGGCGGGGCCGATGAGGAGACACGGCTGCGCGCGGAGGCCCTGTTCGCGCCGCCGCGCCGGGACGGTCCCTCGGCGCGGGATCCCGTGCCGGATACGGAGCCCGGTGCCGCTGAGGAGCCGGGTCCGTCGTGGCGGGAGCGCGCCGCTCTGGCCGTACGCGACCGGCTGCCGCTGTGGGTGCAGGCCCGCTGCGGTGTCGAGCGGCGGGGCGCGCTGGCCCTGGTCGTGGTCCTCTGCGTCGCGGGGCTCTTCGCCGTTCAGCACTTCTGGGCCGGACGCACGCAGCCGGTGCGGGCCCCGGAGACGGTGCGGGCGGCGGCTCCGGCGGAGGCCGGGGCGGGCGCCGATCCCGTTCCCTCACCCGTGCCGGGGCCCGAGCCCGTGCCCGCGCCGACGGGCGGCGCGGGGATCGTCGTGGACGTCGCCGGGAAGGTACGCCGCCCCGGCGTCCAGCGACTGCCCGCCGGGGCCCGGGTCGCGGACGCGTTGCGGGCGGCCGGCGGGGTCCGTCCCGGCGCGGACACGGCGGGGCTCAACCGGGCGCGGCTGCTGACCGACGGCGAGCAGGTCCTGGTCGGCGAGCCGGTGGCGGCCGGTGCGGCCCCGCCGGGCGGGAGCGGCGGTCCGGGCACGGGCACGGGCACGGCAGCGTCGCCCACCGGGCCGATCGGCCTCAACACCGCCAGTGTGGAACAGCTCGACACCCTGCCCGGCGTCGGCCCGGTGCTGGCCCAGCACATCATCGACTACCGCACCGAGCACGGCGGCTTCCGCTCCGTGGACGAACTGCGCGAGGTCAACGGCATCGGGGACCGGCGCTTCGAGGACCTGCAGAGTCTGGTACGGCCATGACCGGCACCGACAAGGCCACCGGCACCGACAAGGCCGACGCGCGCCGAGAGGGCCCCCTCGACCTGAGGCTGGTCCCGCCCGCGCTGGCGGCCTGGGCGACGGCGGCGCTGCTGCTGACGGCCCCGGGACGGTGGGCGGCAGCGGTGGCCGGGCTGTGCGCACTCACCGGCGCGGGGTTACTGATCGCGGGCCGCCCCGCAGGGGCGCGGGGAACCGCGCGCCCAGCCCCACGCGAACCGCACCCGACCACGGACCACCCGCACCCGACCACGGACCACGCGCACCCGGCACCCAGTGAGACCCGCGATCCCCGCGCCTGGCGGAGCCCCTCCGCCGCGCTGCTGCTCCTCTGCACCGCCGCGGCAGCTGCATCGGCGGGGCTGCACGGAGCCGACCTGCACCGTGGCCCGGTGCCGGACCTCGCGGCCCGTTACGCCCGGGTCGACGCCGAGGTGGAGATCACCTCCGATCCCCGGCTCACCCGGCCGCGGATCAGCGGGGACCACACCGCACCGGCCTCCGTGCTCGTCGAGGCGGACATGGTGCGGGTGACTGCGCCGGACGGCGCGGTGTACCGGACCCGGGCGCCCGTCCTGGTCCTCGTGGACGCGCCCCGGGGGCCCGCGGGCGACCGGAGCGCGGAATCGAGCGCAGGGCCGCGCGGCAGCCCCTGGCTGTCCCGGCTGCCGACCACCCGGCTGCGGGTCACGGGCTCGCTCGCGCCGGCCCTGACCGGCGGCGACCGGACCGCGGCGGTGCTGCGCGTCGGGTCCGGGGAGCGGCCTCGCGTGGTGGGGGCGCCGAGCGGTCCGCAGCGGCTGGCCGGCGCCCTGCGCGCGGGACTGCGGCGGGCGACGGACGGACTGCCCGCGGACGCGCGCGCCCTGCTGCCCGGACTCGTCGTCGGCGACACGGCACGGGTCACGCCGGAGCTGCACGCGGCGTTCGAGGCGACCGATCTGCTCCATTTGACCGCTGTCAGCGGGGCCAACTTCACGATCTTGCTGGCGCTGCTGATCGGGCCGCCGGGCACCGCGCACCTCGTTGAGAGACGGGGTCTCGCACCCCGGATCGGTCTGTCGCTCAGGACGACCGCGGTGCTCGGCGGCGGGCTGACGCTCGGCTTCGTCGTCGTGTGCAGGCCGGAGCCGAGCGTGCTGCGGGCGGCGTCGTGCGGGCTGATCGCCCTGCTCGCCGTGGCCACCGGACGCCGCAGATCCCTCGTCCCCGCACTGGCCACGGCGGTGCTGCTGCTCGTCCTCTACGACCCCTGGCTGGCGCGGAGTTACGGGTTCCTGCTCTCGGTGCTGGCCACCGGGGCGCTGCTCACCCTCGCCCCGCGCTGGAGCGCCGCGCTGCGCGCACGAGGAGTGCCGGGGCGGCTCGCCGAGGCGCTCGGCGCGGCGGCCGCGGCCCAGGCCGTGTGCGCGCCCGTCGTCGCCGTCCTCGCGGCGCGGGTGAGTCTGGTGGCGGTGCCGTGCAATCTGCTGGCCGAGTTCGCCGTCGCGCCCGCGACCGTGCTGGGATTCGCGGCGCTCGCGGTGGCGCCGGTCGCGATGCCGGTGGCGGAGTTCTGCGCGTGGTGCGCGAGTTGGCCCGCGGGCCTGATCGCGGGGATCGCGCGAACGGGGGCCGCGATGCCGGGCAGCGGTGTGGACTGGCCGGGCGGCTGGCGCGGGGGAGCGCTGCTCGCGATCGGCACGGTGGTGCTGGTCGTCATGGGGCGCAGAGTGCTCAGATCCGCCTGGATCTGCGGGGCCTGTGCGCTGCTGCTCCTGCTGGTCGTGGTGCAGCCGCCGCCCCTGACCCGGGTGATCACGGGCTGGCCGCCGCCGGGCTGGCGGCTGGTGATGTGCGACGTCGGGCAGGGGGACGCGCTGGTGCTCGCCGCCGGGGCGGATGCCGGGGTCGTGGTGGACGCCGGGCCCGACCCGGTGCGCGTCGACCGGTGTCTGCGCGCGCTGGGCATCACCCGGATCCCGCTGGTCCTGCTGACGCACTTCCACGCGGACCATGTGGCGGGCCTGCCGGGGGTGTTGCGGGGACGGTCGGTCGGGGCGATCGAGACGACGGGTTTCGCGGAGCCGGTGGACCAGGCCGCCTTCGTCCGGCGGCTCGCGGCGGCGCACGGACTCACGATGGTCCGCGCGGTGGCGGGGGAGCGGCGCCGAGCGGGACCGCTCGACTGGCGGGTGCTGTGGCCTCCGCCGCGCCCCGCGCCCGACCCGGACGGGCCGAACGACGCGAGCGTCACGCTGCTCGTGCGGACCGGTGGCCTGACCCTGCTGCTGCTCGGCGATCTCGAACCGGCCGCGCAGCGCGCGCTGATGAGGAGCGGCGCGGGCGCCGGGCTGTCCCGCGTGGACGTGCTGAAGGTCGCCCACCACGGTTCGGCCTATCAGGACCCGGGGCTGCTGCGGCGGGTCGCGCCCCGGCTCGCGTTGATCAGCGCGGGGGCCGGCAATCCGTACGGGCATCCGGCTCCGCCGACCTTGGCGGCGCTGCGGGCGCAGGGGACCGCCGTGCTGCGGACGGACCGGGACGGAGCGATCGCTGTGGTGAGCGGTGGGGGCGGGGCGCGGGGCGGAGCCGGTCTGGAGGTGGCGCACGGCGGACCCTGACGGTGCGGGACCGCGTTGGACCGGTGAACACGGCAGTCGCTACAAGGGGGTTGGAGTGTGCAGGAAGCGAAGATCGCCGATCGGGATCGGGGTGCTGTGCGCGCGCTGTGCGCCTGGATGTGGGCGGTGCGGGTCACCGGTGCGTCGGCGCGCAAATGCTACCCGTGAGTAGAAATGGGCCTGTGTTGCCTCGAATGCCGCAACGGTGGTCGAATGTTTCTTCGTTGAAGAAGTGACGACACTCGTCAAGGCGTACTGGGGTGGGTAGTTCATGTTCGGCCGCAGGCTGGGAAATCGTACGAACCGGGCTCAACGGGCACATCCCTTGGCGGCGGTGACGGTCCCGCCCAGCGCGGGCGTCCTGAGCTGCCGGGTTCTCGACCCGGTCAACGAGCCGGTGCGCGGCGCCGAGTTCGCGGTCAGCGACGCGATGGGGCGCAAGGTAGTGAGCGGCGGGACCGACCCGTACGGCTCGTTCATGGCGGCCGTGCCCGCCGGGGACTACCGCCTCGCCGTCTCGGCCGAGGGGTTCGCGCCCTACCGGGTCAGCGCCACCGTCGCCGAGAGCGGGCACGCCTCGCTCGGTGACGTCACGCTCCAGGTCGCGCCGCCGCCGCAGCTGCCCCGGCCCGGCGAGTGGGAGATCGAGCCGACGCACTCCTCGATCGCGTTCACGGCGCGGCACATCGGGCTCGCCCGGGTCCACGGCCGATTCAACACCTTCGCCGGCGCGCTGCGGGTCGCCGACCGCATCGAGCAGTCCGCGATGCACGTGGTGATCGACGCGTCGTCCATCGACACGAACGTGAAGATGCGCGACGACCACCTCAGGTCCGCCGACTTCCTCGACGTCGACCGCTTCCCGACCCTGGAGTTCTACAGCGACCGTTTCGTGCACAAGGGCGGCAGCCGCTGGGGGATCACCGGCGCGCTCTCGCTGCACGGTGTGACCCGCACGGTCACGCTCGACGCCGAGTACCTGGGACTCGGCAACGGTATGGAGGGCGAGACCCGCGCCGCCTGCCGGGCCACCACCGAACTGCACCGGGACGACTTCACCGTCAGCTGGCAGACGATGCTGGCGCGGGGCATCGCGGTCGTCGGTTCCAGTGTGCGCATCGAGCTCGACGTGCAGATCGTGCCCCAGGGCTGATCCGTGGTGGCGATGTCCGAAGATGGTGGCGTGAGCGATGTGAGACACGTGCTGGTGCTGCCCGACCGCGACGCGGCGGAGGAGGCCGCCGAAGCGCTCGGCGACCGTTTCGGCGTGGCCGAGGAGCCGCAGCTGGTCCGGGACGCGCTGGCCGGTGAGGACGACGCCGAGGACGCGCAGTGGCTGGTGGTCGTGGAGGACCCCGAGGGGCGGCTCGACCCCGGGGAGCTGGACGGGTTCGCGGGGGAGTGGGACGGGTGGCGGGAGGCGCCCTGAGCGCCGGTTCCGGATTCCTCGGTTCCTGACTCCTGACTTCTGGCTCGCTCCTGATTCCTGGTCCCGGCTCCCTCCTTCCGGCGGGCGGGCCGGGTTGTCGGTGGCGCGTGGGATGCTTGACCGCGATGGCCAGGAAGACTGCAAACGACGATCCCCTCGCCCCGCTCACCGTCGCGGTGGGCCAGGAGGACCTGCTGCTCGACCGCGTGGTGCAGCAGGTGGTGGCGGCCGCCCGGGCCGCCGACGCCGACACGGACGTCCGCGACCTCACCTCCGATCAACTGCAGCCCGGGACGCTCGCCGAGCTGACGAGCCCGTCGCTGTTCGCCGAGCGCAAGGTCGTCGTCGTGCGCAACGCGCAGGACCTGTCGGCGGACTCCGTCAAGGACGTGAAGGCGTACATCGGCTCGCCCGTCGAGGAGATCACGCTCGTCCTGCTGCACGCCGGTGGCGCCAAGGGCAAGGGGCTGCTCGACGCGGCGCGCAAGGCGGGGGCGCGGGAGGTCGCCTGCCCGAAGATGACCAAGCCCGCGGACCGGCTGTCGTTCGTGCGCTCGGAGTTCCGCACGCTCGGCCGTTCGGCCACCCCCGAGGCGTGCCAGGCGCTCGTCGATTCCCTCGGCAGCGATCTGCGGGAGCTGGCGTCCGCCGTCTCGCAGCTCGTCGCCGACATCGAGGGGACCATCGACGAGGCCGTGGTCGCGCGGTACTACACCGGGCGCGCCGAGGCGTCCAGCTTCACCGTGGCCGACCGGGCCGTGGAGGGGCGGGCCGCGGAGGCGCTGGAGGCGTTGCGGTGGTCGTTGGCCACCGGCGTCGCGCCGGTGCTGATCACCAGTGCGCTGGCGCAGGGGGTGCGGGCCATCGGGAAGCTGTCCTCCGCGCGCGGAGGGCGGCCGGGTGATCTCGCCCGGGAGCTGGGGATGCCGCCGTGGAAGATCGACCGGGTGCGGCAGCAGATGCGGGGGTGGACTCCGGACGGGGTCGCCCTGGCGTTGCGGGCCGTCGCCGAGGCGGATGCCGGGGTCAAGGGGGGCGGGGACGATCCCGAGTACGCCCTGGAGAAGGCCGTCGTCGCTGTTGCCGGGGCTGCGCGGGCTCGGGGGCGTTAGCCGTTGTTCGTGGGGTGCGAGGTGCGGGGTGCCGGGGTCGCCGCCCGGTGAGTCGCCCCCGCCGCCCCTTCACGTCCCGTCCCTGGGGGCTGCGCCCCCAGACCCCCCCGTCGGCCTTCGGCCTCGTCCTCAAACGCCGGACGGGCTGGAGGGGGAAGGGTCAGAGCCAAAGCCAAAGCCAGAGGCCCCGCCTTCTCAGCCGAGAAGGCGGGGCCTCTGGTCACGCTCTGGGTGAGCCCACACCCGCGTGGCGAACGCAGGCCGCGTGCGGGCTCGGGGGCCGGTCGGGGGCGGATGAGAGAGGGCCCGCCCGGGTCCTACCGGCGACAGATCAGGTCAGGTTCAGCCCTGGAGGGAAGCGACCTTCGAAGCAAGCGCCGACTTCTTGTTGGCGGCCTGGTTCTTGTGGATGACGCCCTTGGCGACGGCCTTGTCGAGCTGACGCGCGGCAGCGCGCTGGTACTCGGTGGCCTTCGCGGTGTCACCCGCGGCAGCGGCCTCACGGGCCTTGCGGATCGCGGTCTTCAGAGAGGACTTGACGGCCTTGTTGCGCAGCCGGGCCTTCTCGTTGGTCTTGTTCCGCTTGATCTGGGACTTGATGTTCGCCACGAAATGAGCCTTTGCAGGTTCAGGCACGGGGCCGGTGAAGGTCCCGTACCGGTGATTTTCTCTGAGTGTGTGCCTCGCGCTGAGAGGGCATGAGACACAGCTGCCCACGGTACCAGCCGTACTCCCACCGGCCCAAACCGCCCGCTCGTCTCCCGCCGCCCCCCTCGAACGAGGCCCCGCGGACCGCCCCTCAGATGCCCAGTGTCCCGGCCGTGGGACCATGGAAGCTACGTATCGATCCCAACCGAGGCCGACCTGAGGCAAACGGCGCCTCAAGAGACAGGACCCTGCGTGCCCGCGACCCCTAAGAATGTGCCCGAGCCGAGCCGTACCGACCCGGCTCTGATCCGCAATTTCTGCATCATCGCGCACATCGACCACGGCAAGTCCACGCTCGCCGACCGCATGCTCCAGCTCACGGGCGTGGTCGAGCAGCGGCAGATGCGTGCTCAGTACCTCGACCGGATGGACATCGAGCGCGAGCGCGGCATCACGATCAAGTCCCAGGCGGTGCGTCTCCCGTGGGCCCCGACCCACGACAAGAGCAATACGCACATCCTCAACATGATCGACACTCCGGGCCACGTGGACTTCACGTACGAGGTCTCGCGGTCGCTCGCCGCCTGTGAGGGCACCATCCTCCTGGTCGACGCGGCCCAGGGCATCGAGGCGCAGACTCTCGCCAACCTCTACCTGGCGATGGAGAACGACCTCAAGATCATCCCGGTGCTCAACAAGATCGACCTGCCGGCCGCCCAGCCCGAGAAGTTCTCCGAGGAGCTGGCCAACCTCATCGGCTGCCAGCCCGAGGACGTGCTCAGGGTCTCCGCGAAGACCGGCATGGGCGTCGAGGCGCTGCTGGACAAGGTCGTCGCCGAGATCCCGCAGCCGGTCGGCGTGAAGGACGCCCCGGCCCGCGCGATGATCTTCGACTCGGTCTACGACTCGTACCGCGGTGTCGTCACCTACGTCCGTGTCATCGACGGCCAGCTCAACAAGCGCGAGCGGATCCGGATGATGTCCACCGGCGCCACGCACGAGCTGCTCGAGATCGGTACGAACTCGCCCGAGATGCTGTCGGCCGACGGCCTCGGCGTCGGCGAGGTGGGCTACCTGATCACCGGTGTGAAGGACGTCCGCCAGTCCAAGGTCGGTGACACGATCACCTCCCTGCACAACGGCGCGACGGAGGCCCTCGGCGGCTACAAGGACCCGAAGCCGATGGTCTTCTCGGGTCTGTATCCGCTCGACGGCTCGGACTACCCCGAGCTGCGCGACGCGCTCGACAAGCTCCAGCTCAACGACGCGGCGCTGGTCTACGAGCCGGAGACCTCGGCCGCCCTCGGCTTCGGCTTCCGCGTCGGCTTCCTCGGGCTGCTGCACCTCGACGTGATCCGCGAGCGCCTGGAGCGCGAGTTCGGGCTCGACCTGATCGCCACGGCGCCGAACGTGGTGTACCGCGTCGACATGGAGGACGGTGCCGAGCACATCGTCACCAACCCGAGCGAGTTCCCCGAGGGGAAGATCGACAAGGTCTACGAGCCGGTCGTGCGCGCCACCATCCTCGCGCCGTCCGAGTTCATCGGCTCGATCATGGAGCTGTGCCAGACCCGGCGCGGCACCCTGCTCGGCATGGACTACCTCTCCGAGGACCGCGTGGAGATCCGCTACACGCTGCCGCTCGCCGAGATCGTCTTCGACTTCTTCGACCAGCTGAAGTCGAAGACCAGGGGCTACGCGTCGCTCGACTACGAGCCCACGGGCGAGCAGACCGCGCACCTGGTGAAGGTCGACATCCTGCTGCACGGCGACAAGGTCGACGCCTTCTCGGCGATCACCCACCGCGACCAGGCCTACGCCTACGGTGTGCGGCTCGTCGCCAAGCTGCGCGAGCTCATCCCGCGCCAGGCCTTCGAGGTGCCGATCCAGGCGGCCATCGGCTCCCGGGTCATCGCCCGCGAGACCATCCGCGCGATCCGCAAGGACGTCCTCGCCAAGTGCTACGGCGGTGACATCTCCCGCAAGCGCAAGCTCCTCGAGAAGCAGAAGGAGGGCAAGAAGCGGATGAAGATGGTCGGTTCCGTGGAGGTTCCGCAGGAAGCCTTCATCGCGGTGCTCTCCAGCGACGACAGCGGCGGCAAGAGCAAGAAGTAGCCGTCGCGGCAGTACCGGAAGGCAGCGGCGGTGGGCCCGGCACGCACGAGCGTGTCGGGCCCACCGCTTTTGTGTGGGCCCTGTGTGGGCAGGGGCGGATGGGGCGGTCCCCCGGGAAGTCGGAGGCCGGAGCCTCTTACGCGCCGGGGCAGTGGCCCTTACCCTGATCACTGCTCAATGGTTACTCGCCAGTTAAACAAGCCGCGTTTCAACAGCCGCGGGCCCCGGAGGACGTCGTGAGCGACACACAGACCCTGATCGAGAACCGGCCGCCTTCCGTGGCGTCTCTCTTCCTGGAGCGCGTGGCGGCGACACCTGATGCCGAGGCCTATCGCTACCCGGTGCCCGCGGCCTCCGGCTCGGGCCCGGACGAGTGGAAGTCGCTGAGCTGGGCGCAGGCCGCGCAGCGGGTCTACGCGATCGCCGCCGGCCTCGTCGAGCTGGGTGTGCGGGCCGAGGAGCGGGTGGCGCTCGCCTCCTCGACCCGGGTCGAGTGGATCCTCGCCGACCTCGGCATCATGTGCGCGGGCGCGGCGACCACCACCGTCTACCCGCAGACCAACGCCGAGGAGTCGGCGTTCATCCTCTCCGACTCCGAGTCGAAGGTGCTCGTCGCCGAGGACGCGGCCCAGCTCGCCAAGGCGCGCGAGCGCCGGGCCGAGCTGCCCGAGCTGCGCCACGTCGTCGTGGTCGACGCGACCGGCGTCGAGCCGGACGCCGCCGACCCCGACGGCTGGCTGCTCACCCTGGAGGACCTGGAGGCGCGCGGCGCCGCCTACCTGGAGAAGAACCCGGAGGTGGTGCAGGAGCGCATCGGCGCGATCCAGCGGGAGCAGCTCGCCACCCTCATCTACACCTCCGGCACCACCGGCCGCCCCAAGGGCGTCCGCCTCCCGCACGACAACTGGTCGTACCTGGCGAAGGCCATGGCCGCGACCGGGCTCATCGGCCCGGACGACGTGCAGTACCTGTGGCTGCCGCTGGCGCACGTCTTCGGCAAGGTGCTGATCAGCGGGCAGCTGGAGGCCGGACACGTCACCGCGGTGGACGGCCGCGTCGACAAGATCATCGAGAATCTGCCGGTCGTGCAGCCCACGTACATGGCCGCCGTGCCGCGCATCTTCGAGAAGGTCTACAACGGGGTCGCCGCGAAGGCGCGGGCCGGTGGCGCCGCCAAGTACAAGATCTTCCAGTGGGCGGCCGGGGTCGCGCGCGAGTACGCGAAGGTCAGCCAGGACAACTTCCGCAGGACCGGTGTGGCGTCCGTGCCGTTCGGCCTCGCCTCCAAGCACAAGGTCGCCGACACCCTGGTCTACAGCAAGCTGCGCGAGGCCTTCGGCGGCCGGCTGCGGGCCTGTGTCTCCGGCTCCGCCGCGCTGGCCCCCGAGATCGGCTACTTCTTCGCCGGCGCGGGCGTGCACATCCTGGAGGGCTACGGCCTGACGGAGTCCTCGGCCGCGTCCTTCGTCAACCCCGGCGAGGCCTACCGCACCGGTACCGTCGGCAAGCCGCTGCCCGGCACCGAGGTGCGCATCGCCGACGACGGCGAGATCCTGCTGCGCGGCCCCGGCATCATGGAGGGCTACCACAAGCTGCCCGACAAGACCGCCGAGGTGCTGGAGAGCGACGGCTGGTTCCACACCGGCGACATCGGCGAGCTGTCCAACGACGGCTATCTGCGGATCACCGACCGCAAGAAGGACCTGATCAAGACCTCCGGCGGCAAGTACATCGCGCCCGCCGAGGTCGAGGGCCAGTTCAAGGCCGTCTGCCCCTACGTCTCCAACATCCTGGTGCACGGCGCCGACCGGAACTTCTGCACCGCCCTCATCGCGCTCGACGAGCCCGCGATCCTGGAGTGGGCGAAGGACAACGGCCTGGAGGGCAAGACGTACGCGGACGTCGTCGCCGCCCCCGCCACCGTGCGGCTCGTCGAGGGCTATGTCGCGGAGCTGAACCAGGGGCTGCAGCGCTGGCAGACCATCAAGAAGTTCAAGCTCCTGCCGCGCGACCTCGACATCGAGCACGGCGAGCTGACGCCCAGCCTCAAGCTCAAGCGGCCGGTCGTCGAGCGCGAGTACAAGGGGCTGCTCGACGAGATGTACGCCGGTACCCGCGAGGGCTGAGCCCCGTACGGCACGCCGTTGGGGCGCCCCGGGTCAGGGGCGCCTCAGCGTGCGCAACGTTTCCTCCATCTCTCCGACGCGGGCGCGCAGCTCGCAGACGTCGGGCTGCGGGTGCTCGGCCAGCAGGTGCTCGATCGAGGACATCCGGCCGGCCAGCGCGTCGAACTGCGCCTGCTCGCGCGCGAGCAGCCGCTCCAGCTGCTGGTTCTTGCGGTGCAGTTCGAGGAAGACGGTGACCTTGGCGCGCAGCACCCACGGGTCGAAGGG
Source organism: Streptomyces sp. NPDC001904 (assembly GCF_040297005.1). NCBI lineage: Bacteria > Bacillati > Actinomycetota > Actinomycetes > Kitasatosporales > Streptomycetaceae > Streptomyces > Streptomyces sp. NPDC001904. Next base: position 233,549 of record NZ_JBEOYI010000002.1, read on the forward strand.
CTTGGTCAGATAGTCGGCCGCCCCGGTCGCGTAGCCGCGGAAGGCGTAGCCCGAGTCCGCGTCCGTGCCGGTGAGGAAGATGATCGGGACGTCCTTCGTCTGGTCGAGGCGCTTGATGTTCGTCGCCGTCTCGAAGCCGTCCATGCCCGGCATCCGGATGTCCAGAAGGACGACCGCGAACCGGTGCCGCAGCAGCGCCTTCATGGCTTCCTCGCCCGAACGGGCCCGCACCAGAGGCTCGTTGAGCGATCCGAGGACCGCTTCGAGCGCGACCAGGTTGTCCTCCATGTCGTCGACCAGGAGGATGCTGGCGCGGTCCAGCGAACTGGCGTCTGTGATGGTCATGGTGACGGGTGCCTCACTCAGTCGTCGGTGGGGTCACGGACTCTCCCTCGTAGGGTGTCCCCGGCTCGGCGGTGTCCGGGGCCAGCAGGTCGCAGACGACGGTCAGCAACTGGTCGACATCCACGGGTTTCGGTACGTAGTCGTTGGCGCCCTTGGCGATCGACTTCTCACGGTCGCCGGGCATCGCCTTCGCGGTCAGCGCCACGATGGGCAGCCCGGCCCAGTGGGGTGTCGCGCGGATCACGGAGATGGTCTCGTAGCCGTCCATCTCCGGCATCATGATGTCCATCAGGACCAGCTCGATGTCCGGGTTGAGCTCCAGGGTGTCGATGCCCTCGCGGCCGTTCTCCGCGTACAGGACGGGCATGCCGACCCGGCCCAGCACATGGGTGAGCGCGAAGACGTTGCGGATGTCGTCGTCGACGATCAGGACCCGGCGCCCGGCCAGCATCTGCCCCGCGCGGCCCGACCTCCACTGCTCCAGCTTGGTGGGCGTGGGCCAGTTGTCCTCCTGCTCGTGCAGGGGGTACGAGTCCGGGGCCAGGGTCTGCTGCTCCGGTACGAGCGGCGGCCGCTGGCCGGTGTGCGGGACGGCCTGGCCCGGCTCCGCGACCGGCTCGTGCGGCTCGTGGCTGGGATGGCGCACCGGCACGTACAGGGTGAAGGTGGAGCCGTGGCCGGGCTCGCTCTCGGCGATGATGCGGCCGCCGAGCAGCCCGGAGATCTCCCGGCTGATGGACAGGCCGAGGCCGGTGCCGCCGTACTTGCGGTTCGTGGTGCCGTCGGCCTGCTGGAACGCCTCGAAGATGACGGGGAGTTTGTCGCGGGCGATGCCGATGCCCGTGTCGGAGACGGCGAACGCGATCAGGTCGTCGCTGTCGCGCACGTACTGGTGCTCGGGATCCTTGACCCGGGAGACCCGCAGTTCGACCTTGCCGTTGGCGGTGAACTTGATCGCGTTCGACAGCAGGTTGCGCAGGATCTGCTGGAGCCGCTGCTCGTCGGAGAACATCTCCCGCGGCACGTCCTCGCCGACGGTCACCTCGAAGGCGAGACCGCGGTCGAGGGTGATCGGGCGGAACGTGGCGTGGACGTAGTCGAGGAGCTTGATGAGCGGCAGCTTCTTGGGCCGGACGTCCATCCGGCCGGCCTCGATCTTCGACAGGTCGAGGATGTCGTTGATGAGCTGGAGCAGGTCGGACCCGGAGCGGTGGATCGTGGTGGCGAACTGCACCTCCTGGTCGTTGAGGTGGCCGTCCGGGTTGTCGGAGAGCAGCCGGGCCAGGATGAGCAGGGAGTTCAGCGGCGTACGGAGTTCGTGCGACATGTTCGCCAGGAACTCCGACTTGTACTGGGACGAGGTCGCCAGCAGGGCCGCCTTCTCCTCCAGCTCGGCGTTGGAGCGCTGCAGCTCGGCCTGCTGGCGCTGGAGTTCGTTCGAACGTTCCTGCAACTGCGTCGCCAGGCGCTGCGACTCGCCGAGCAGGGACTCCGTGCGGGAGTTGGCGATGATGGTGTTGATCGCGACGCCGATGGTGTTGACGAACTGGTCGAAGAAGGCCAGGTGGACGTCGGAGAAGCGGGAGAAGGACGCCAGCTCGATCACGCCGAGGAGCTTGTCCTCGAAGAGGATCGGGATGATGACGACCGAGGCCGGGGCCGCTTCCCCCAGACCGCTGTTGATCTTGATGTAGTCCGGCGGGGCGTCCTCGACGAGGATGCGCTTCTTCTCCAGGGCCGCCTGGCGGACCAGGCCGTGCACGGGCATGCCGCCGGTGTCGACGACCGAGGCCGCCGCGGACGCGTACCCCGCGATGTAGGCGAGTCCCTTGGTGGGGATGGCGGGGCGGATCGGGGTGTCGTCCTCGTCGGGCTCGGCGAGGAAGAACGCGCCGTACTGGGCGTTCACCAGCGGGGTCAGCTCGCGCAGGATCAGGTCGGCGACCTCCATCAGGTCGCGGTGCCCCTGCATCAGGGCCGCGAGCCGGGCCAGGTTCGACTCCAGCCAGTCCTTGGCGCGGGTCGTCTCGCGCAGATTGGCGACCATCAGGTTGATGTTGTTCTTCAGCTCGGCGACCTCGCCCTGCGTCTCCACCGTGATGGAGCGGGACATGTCGCCGGAGGTCACCGCGGAGGCCACCTCGGCGATGGCCCGGACCTGGGTCGTCAGGTTCGACGCCAGCTCGTTCACGTTCGTCGTCAGGCGCTTCCAGGTGCCGTACACGCCCTCCACCCGCGCCTGGCCGCCGAGCTGCCCCTCGGAGCCCACCTCACGGGCCACGCGCGTGACCTCGGAGGAGAAGGACGAGAGCGTGTCGACCATCGTGTTGATGGTCGTCTTCAGTTCGAGGATCTCGCCGCGCGCGTCGACGTCGATCTTCTTGGACAGGTCGCCCTGCGCCACCGCGGTGGCGACCTGCGCGATGTTGCGCACTTGGGAGGTCAGGTTGTCCGCCATGTAGTTGACGTTGTCGGTCAGGTCCTTCCAGACGCCCGACACGCCGTGGACGGTTGCACGCCCGCCGAGGCGGCCGTCGGTGCCGACCTCGCGGGCCACGCGCGTGACCTCGTCGGCGAAGCCGCGCAGCTGCTCCACCATCGTGTTGACGGTGTCCTTCAGCTCCAGGATCTCGCCGCGCGCGTCGACCGAGATCTTCTTCGACAGGTCGCCCTGCGCCACGGCCGTGGTGACCTGCGCGATGTTGCGGACCTGCGAAGTGAGGTTCGACGCCATGAAGTTGACGTTGTCGGTGAGGTCCTTCCAGACGCCCGAGACGCCCCGCACCTGGGCCTGACCTCCCAGGTTGCCTTCGGTGCCGACCTCGCGGGCCACGCGCGTGACCTCGTCGGCGAAGGCGGAGAGCTGGTCGACCATCGTGTTGATCGTCGACTTGAGTTCGAGGATCTCGCCCTTCGCCTCGACGGTGATCTTCTTGCCGAGGTCGCCCTGGGCCACGGCCGTGGACACGAGGGCGATGTTGCGGACCTGGGAGGTCAGGTTGTCCGCCATGAAGTTGACGTTGTCGGTGAGGTCCTTCCAGACGCCGGAGACGCCCCGGACCTGGGCGCGGCCGCCCAGCTGGCCCTCGGTGCCGACTTCGCGGGCCACGCGTGTGACCTCGTCGGCGAAGGCGGAGAGCTGGTCGACCATCGTGTTGATCGTCGACTTGAGTTCGAGGATCTCGCCCTTCGCGTCGACCATGATCTTCTGGCTCAGGTCGCCGTTGGCCACGGCCGTGGTGACCTGCGCGATGTTGCGCACCTGCGAGGTCAGGTTCGACGCCATGAAGTTGACGTTGTCCGTGAGGTCCTTCCAGACGCCCGAGACGCCCCGGACCTGGGCGCGGCCGCCCAGCTGGCCCTCGGTGCCGACCTCGCGGGCCACGCGCGTGACCTCGTCGGCGAACGCGGAGAGCTGGTCGACCATCGTGTTCACGGTCAGCTTCAGTTCGAGCAGCTCGCCCGTCGCCTCGATGGTGACCGTACGGGTCAGGTCGCCACGGGCCACCGCCGTCGTCACGAGCGCGATGTCCCGCACCTGCGCCGTCAGCCGCGACGCCATCGTGTTCACGGCCTCGGTCACATCGCGCCAACTGCCCGACAAGCCCTGCGCCTTGGCCCGGCCGCCGAGCCGGCCCTCGGTGCCGACCTCGCGGGCGACCCGGGTCACCTCGCCGGTGAACAGGGAGAGCTGGTCCACCATCTTGTTGACCGCGCGGCCCAGACTGCGCAGGTCGCCGCGTAACTGCCGGGTGCCGTCGTGCAGGTCGACGCGCTGCGTCAGATCGCCGCCCGCGACCGCGTCCAGCACCCGGGTGGCATTGGCCGCCGGGGCCACCAGAGCCCCGATGACGGTGTTCACGTCGTGGACGCGGGTCGCCCACGCGCCGTACCCGGGGCTCGCCTCCATCCGCTCGTCGAGCCGCCCGTGCCGGACGATCTCCCGGCGCACCCGGGTCAGTTCGGAGCTGAAGTGGGCGCTGCGGTCGACCAGTTGGTTGAACACCGCCCCCAGCTCGCCGACCAGGCCCTCCCCGGGCTCCTGGACGCGGACGAAGTTCCCGTCCCGCGCGGAGGTGATGGCGGCCAGCAGCGGGCGCAGATCGGAGGCGCGGAGCATGTCGCTCTCGAGCCCGCTGGGGTCCACACGCATAGCACTGTTCTCACTCATAGCGGCCCACTTCGGTGACTCGGCGCTTATGGCCATGGTCAGTCTGTCACTCTGTTGCTGTCGCCTGAGGCGTAAATGCCCGAACTGCTCTGGAGCCGAACCGTGGCGCCCATTCCACTTCAGCGGGAGACCACCGTCAGTGGTCCCGACCTGGCGAACGTCGGGTCGGACGCAGGACCGGTCGTGGTGCGCACGTCACTGCCGGGGAACCCATTGGCACCCGCCGCCGCGCGCCGTTTCGTGCGCGCCGCCTTCGCCGACTGGACCGAACTGGCCCTGCCCGTGGCCGCCACCCTCAGTGACCGGCTGATCGGCGACGCGGTCGTCGTCCTGAGCGAGCTCGTCACGAACGCCGTCGTGCACGCGGGCACCAGCGTCGAGCTGCTGTGCCGGATGGAGCCCGCCGCGCCGGACGGCACCCCCGCGGGGTTCGTCGTCGAGGTCACCGACCACCACCCGGCACGCGCCGTGCGCACCGACCGCGCGGTGCGCTCGCCCGAGACCCCCGAGTACGGCCGCGGCGTCCAGCTCGTCGCCGGGCTCGCCGAGGAGTGGGGGATCACCTACCGCGCGGGCACCAAGACCGTGTGGGCCCGCCTGCCCGCCGACTCCGCCGATACCACCGCACCCGTGCCGCCGGAACAGCAGACGGGCGGACAGGGTGCGGCGCCCCAGGGCCAGGAGGCGTCCACGCGCGCCCTCCAGCGCGGCCTGCGCGCCGCGGAGATCCTCGCGCCCGTGCCCCGCCGCGACCCGCAGGACCGGGACTGGATCAACCGCGGTGCGCTCTCCTTCCTCGCCGAGGCCTCCGACCTGCTCGCCGGACAGCTCGACGAGGACATGGTCGCCGCGCTCGTCGGCCAGCTCCTCGTGCCGCGGCTCGCCGACTGGTGCGCGATCTGGCTCTACGACGAGGAGGGGCGCGGCCTGCCGGGCATCGCCGACCACGACGCGCGCGGCGGCGACCCCTTGCACGCGCCCCGGCTCGCCCGTGTCTGGCACACCCACGAGAACCGCATCGAGGACCTGCGCCGGATCCTGGAGAAGGAACCGCCCCGGCTGCCCGACGCCGTGCGCACCGCCGCCGTGCCGGTGCCCTGCCCCTTCGACAGCACCCCCGGGGACGCGGGCGCCGCGCTCGCCTACCGGCTCTCGGCGGGCGGCCGCACCCTCGGCATCCTGCTCATCGGCCGGAGCGGGCTGCAGACCTTCCCCGACGAGGTCACCGGCCTCGTCGAGGACTTCAGCCGCCGGGTCGCGCTCGCCGTCAGCGCGGCCCGCCGCTTCACCCGGCAGGCCACCATCAGCCGGATCCTCCAGCGCGGCCTGCTGCCCACCTCCATCGCCGAGATCCCCGGCCTCAAGAGCGCCCTCGTCTACGAGCCGAAGGAGCAGGGCGGCCCCGGCGGCGACTTCTACGACGTCTTCCCCGCCGGGGACGGACGCTGGTGCTTCGCGCTCGGCGACGTCCAGGGCAAGGGGCCCGAGGCGGCCGTCGTGATCGGCCTCGCCCGGCCGTGGCTGCGGCTCCTCGCCCGCGAGGGCTACCCCGTCCACCAGGTCCTCGACCGGCTGAACCGGCTGCTGCTCGACGACGCCACCGAGGCCGCCGACGCCGCCGCCCGCGCGCTCGCCGTCGTCGGCGGACAGGGCCTGCCGCCGGAGGGCTCCACCTCCCGCTTCCTGTCCCTGCTCTACGGCGAACTGACCCCCACCGCGGACGGCATGAGCTGCACCATCGCCTCCGCCGGGCATCCGCTGCCGCTGCTGATGCGGCCCGGCGGCGAGGTCGTCCCCGCCGCCGGGCCGCAGGTGCTGCTCGGGGTCGTCGACGACCCCGACTACACCAGCGAGACCTTCGAGCTGTCCGCCGGCGACACCCTGCTGTGCGTCACGGACGGCGTGACCGAGCGGCGCCGCGGTGCCCTCCAGTTCGACGACGGGGACGGGCTGGCGCAGGCACTCGCCGGGTGCGCCGGCCTGTCGGCCCCTCTCCTCGCCGAGCGCATCCGGCGCCTCGTGCACGCCTTCGCCGACGCCCCGCCGGACGACGATCTGGCCCTGCTGGTGCTCCAGGCCGAGTAGGCGGGGCGCTCCGCTCGGCCGGTGCCGGAGAATAGAGGTATGCCTTCCGCACTCCCCGACGGCGAGCCCGTCCCCGCCGACGGTTCCCTGCCCGCCTCCGCCCTGGCCGGAGCGGCCTCGCGGCCGCTCGGCTTCTATCTGCACGTGCCGTACTGCGCGACCCGCTGCGGCTACTGCGACTTCAACACGTACACCGCGACCGAGCTGCGCGGCACCGGCGGCGTCCTTGCCTCCCGGGACAACTACGCGGACCTGGTGGTGGAGGAGGTCCGGCTCGCCCGGAAGGTCCTCGGCGACGATCCCCGGCCGGTGCGGACCGTGTTCGTCGGGGGCGGTACGCCGACGCTGCTCGCCGCCTCCGATCTCGTACGGATGCTGGGCGCGATCCGCGACGAGTTCGGGCTCGCCGACGACGCCGAGGTGACCACCGAGGCGAACCCCGAGTCGGTGGACCCGGCGTATCTGGCCGAGCTGCGGGCCGGCGGGTTCAACCGGATCTCGTTCGGGATGCAGAGCGCGCGGCAGCACGTCCTGAAGGTCCTCGACCGCACGCACACGCCCGGGCGGCCCGAGGCGTGTGTCGCGGAGGCGCGGGCCGCAGGGTTCGAGCACGTGAACCTCGACCTGATCTACGGCACGCCGGGGGAGACCGACGAGGACTGGCGGGCCTCGCTGGACGCGGCCATCGGGGCGGGCCCCGACCACGTCTCGGCGTACGCGCTGATCGTCGAGGAGGGCACGCAGCTCGCCCGGCGGATCCGGCGCGGCGAGGTGCCGATGACCGACGACGACGTGCACGCGGACCGGTATCTGATCGCCGACGAGGTGCTGTCGGCGGCCGGGTTCGACTGGTACGAGGTGTCGAACTGGGCCACGTCCGACGCCGGGCGGTGCCTGCACAACGAGCTGTACTGGCGCGGGGCCGACTGGTGGGGGGCCGGGCCCGGGGCGCACTCGCACGTGGGCGGGGTGCGGTGGTGGAACGTGAAGCATCCCGGGGCCTATGCCGCAGCGCTCGCCGGGGGGACGTCTCCGGGGGCCGGGCGGGAGGTGCTGGCCGACGAGGACCGGCGGGTCGAGCGGATCCTGCTGGAGCTGCGGCTGCTCGAAGGGTGCCCGGTGTCGTTGCTGAAGCCCGCCGGGCTGACCGCGGCGCGCAAGGCCGTGGCGGACGGGCTGCTGGAGAGCGGGCCGTTCGCGGAGGGGCGGGCCGTTCTGACGTTGCGGGGGCGGTTGCTGGCCGACGCCGTGGTGCGGGATCTGGTCGACTAGGGCCTGTCCGGCGGATCAGGTCGCAGCCCGGTCCGCCCGCGCATTTCTGAACTGGTGAGCGGGGTCTGGCGCGTCGAGATGCAAGGCGGAGGAGGGCGTCGACGCGGAGCGTCGGCAACCGACGACAACGCCGCAGGTCGGCGTGCCAGACCCCGCGCCCGCGACAAGATCCGCCGGACAGGCCCTAGCCCCTCGCGGGGCGCCGCCTCAGCCCGTCACGAAGTCGATCAGTTCTTCCACTCGGCCCAGGAGTTCCGGTTCCAGGTCCTTGTAGGAGCGGACGTGGGACAGGACGTGCTGCCAGGCCTCGCCCGTGTTCGCCACGCGCCAGCCCAGGGCACGGCAGACGCCCGTCTTCCAGTCCTGGCCGTGCGGGACGCGGGGCCAGGCGTCGATGCCCACCGAGGACGGCTTCACCGCCTCCCAGATGTCGATGTACGGGTGGCCGACCACCAGGGCGTGCTCGCTCGTCACCGACCGGGCGATCTTCCATTCCTTGGTGCCGGGGACCAGGTGGTCGACCAGGACGCCGAGGCGCGCGTCGGGGCCGGGGGCGAAGTCGGCGACGATCGACGGGAGGTCGTCCACGCCCTCCAGGAACTCCACGGCCACGCCCTCGATGCGCAGGTCGTCGCCCCACACCCGTTCGATGAGTTCGGCGTCGTGCTTGCCCTCGACATAGATCCGGCCGGCCCGGGCCACCCGGGCACGGGCGCCCGGGACCGCCATCGAGCCGGACGCCGTACGGGCCGGACGCGCGGGTCCGGCCGACGCCGACGGGCGGACCAGCGTGACGGGCCTGCCCTCCAGCAGGAACCCGCGCGGCTCCATCGGGAAGACGCGGTGCTTGCCGAAGCGGTCCTCCAGGGTCACCGTCGGCCCCTGCGCCGTCTTCTCCACGCGCACCACCGCCCCGCAGAAGCCGGTACCGACCTCCTCGACCACCAGGTCCGGCTCGGCGGGAACCTCCGGAGCCGGCTTGTTCCGCTTCCAGGGAGGGGTCAGGTCAGGTGAGTACTGGCGCATTCGGCCGACGATATGAGGAAGGCGCCGGTCTCCGTCACGACACGCCGGAACGGGCCACCAGTGTGGCGCGTTGCGCGCGGACGAACGCCGCATTCACCACCGAACCGTGCCCGGGGACGTACAGCGCGTCCTCGCCGCCGAGCGCGAGCAGCCGGTCCAGCGCCGCCGGCCAGTGGCCCGGTGCCGCGTCCGGGCCCGCCTGCGGTTCGCCGGACTCCTCGACCAGGTCGCCGCAGAAGACGGTCACGGGGTTCCCCGGCACCAGGACCACGAGGTCGTGGGCGGTGTGGGCGGGGCCGAGGTTCGCCAGGAGCACCTGGAGGCCGTCCCCCAGATCGAGCGTCCACTCGCCGCTGACCCGGTGCCGCGGGGTGACCAGGACGTCGGTCGCCCCGGCCGCCTCGTCCGCGGGCAGCCCGTGCCGCACGGCGTCCTCGTACAGGGCGTCGCGGCCCCGCGCGAGGACGGTGTCGACGCCCACCGCCCCGTAGGTCTCGACGCCCGCGAAGGCGGCCGTGCCGAGCACGTGGTCGAAGTGTGGATGGGTGAGCACGATGTGCGTCACCCGTGCGTGTGCTCCGAGCAGCCGCCGGACGTCCGCGCGCAGCCGGGCCCCCTCCCGAAGTGAGGATCCCGTGTCGATCAGCAGGGCGGCACCGGATCCGACGACGAGGCCGGTCGTGGCGTCCCAGCCCGGCAGCCGGATCCGCCCCACGTGGGGCGCCAGCTCCTCCCAGCCCGCGGTCTTCCAGTCGACGACCGCCCTGACTTCGCTATGGCCTTCCATACGTCGACGCTAGCGGCCTTGCCGGGCCCGTACCCGTCGGCCGTACACTGAGCCGGGGACTCCTGGCACTCACCCATAGCGAGTGCCAGACAGGAAAGATCGCCAAAGATCGCTCAGGGCGAAGCTGGAGGTGTGCGCCGATGCTCAGTGAACGCAGGCTCGAAGTGCTGCGCGCCATCGTCCAGGACTACGTGGGCACCGAGGAGCCGGTGGGCTCCAAGGCGCTCACCGAGCGGCACCGGCTCGGCGTCTCCCCGGCGACCGTGCGCAACGACATGGCCGCCCTGGAGGACGAGGGGTACATCGCCCAGCCGCACACCAGTGCCGGGCGGATCCCCACCGACAAGGGGTACCGCCTCTTCGTCGACAAGCTCACCGCGGTGAAGCCGATGACCGGGCCCGAGCGGCGCGCCGTCCAGAACTTCCTGGAGGGCGCCGTCGACCTCGACGACGTCGTCGGCCGCACCGTGCGGCTGCTCGCGCAGCTGACCCGGCAGGTCGCGGTCGTCCAGTACCCGTCCCTGACCCGGTCCACGGTGCGCCACGTCGAGCTGCTGTCGCTGGCGCCCGCCCGTCTGATGCTCGTACTGATCACGGACACCGGGCGGGTCGAGCAGCGGATGATCGACTGCCCGGCGCCCTTCGGCGAGACGGCCCTCGCCGATCTGCGGGCCCGGCTCAACAGCCGGGTGGCAAGCCGCCGTTTCGCGGATGTGCCGCAGTTGGTGCAGGATCTGCCGGAGGCCTTCGACACGGAGGACCGCGGTACGGTCGCGACGGTGCTCTCCACTCTGCTGGAGACGCTCGTCGAGGAGTCCGAGGAGCGGCTGATGATCGGCGGCACCGCCAATCTCACCCGCTTCGGACATGACTTTCCCCTCACCATCCGGCCCGTGCTGGAGGCCCTTGAGGAGCAGGTCGTGCTCCTCAAGTTGCTTGGTGAGGTGGGCGATTCGGGCATGGCCGTACGCATCGGTCACGAGAACGCCCACGAGGGACTCAACTCCACGTCCGTGGTGTCGGTGGGCTACGGTTCGGGCGGCGAGGCAGTCGCCAAGCTGGGTGTCGTCGGACCGACACGCATGGATTACCCGGGAACGATGGGAGCAGTACGCGCAGTGGCACGTTACGTCGGACAGATCCTGGCGGAGTCGTAAGTGGCCACGGACTACTACGCCGTACTCGGCGTGCGCCGCGACGCTTCCCAGGACGAGATCAAGAAGGCTTTTCGGAGGCTCGCCCGCGAGCTGCACCCGGACGTGAATCCGGATCCGAAGACCCAGGAGCGGTTCAAGGAGATCAACGCCGCCTACGAGGTGCTCTCCGACCCGCAGAAGAAGCAGGTCTACGACCTGGGGGGCGACCCCCTGTCGCAGTCCGGCGGAGGCGGTGCCGGAGGCTTCGGCGCCGGCGGGTTCGGGAACTTCTCGGACATCATGGACGCGTTCTTCGGTACGGCGTCGCAGCGCGGGCCCCGGTCCCGCACGCGCCGTGGCCAGGACGCCATGATCCGGCTGGAGGTCGAGCTCGACGAGGCGGCCTTCGGCACCACCAAGGACATCCAGGTCGACACGGCTGTCGTCTGTACGACCTGCAGCGGTGAGGGTGCCGCGCCGGGGACCTCCGCGCAGACCTGTGACATGTGCCGCGGCCGCGGTGAGGTCTCGCAGGTGACGCGGTCCTTCCTCGGTCAGGTCATGACCTCGCGGCCGTGTCCGCAGTGCCAGGGCTTCGGCACCGTCGTGCCGACCCCGTGCCCGGAGTGCGCCGGTGACGGCCGCATCCGGTCGCGGCGGACGCTGACGGTGAAGATCCCGGCCGGCGTGGACAACGGCACGCGGATCCAGCTCGCCGGTGAGGGCGAGGTCGGGCCCGGTGGCGGGCCCGCCGGTGACCTCTACGTCGAGATCCACGAGCTGCCGCACCCGGTGTTCCAGCGGCGCGGCGACGATCTGCACTGCACGGTCACCATTCCGATGACCGCGGCGGCGCTCGGCACCAAGGTGCCGCTGGAGACGCTCGACGGGCTGGAGGAGATCGACATCCGTCCCGGGACGCAGTCCGGGCAGTCGGTTCCGCTGCACGGGCGCGGCGTCACGCATCTGCGGGGCGGCGGGCGCGGTGACCTCATCGTGCACGTCGAGGTGATGACGCCGCAGAAGCTCGATCCGGAGCAGGAGCGGTTGCTGCGCGAGCTGGCCAAGTTGCGGGGTGAGGAGCGCGTGAACGGGCAGTTTCAGCCCGGTCAGCAGGGGCTCTTCTCGCGGCTGAAGGATGCGTTCAACGGGCGGTGACCTGGTGAATTCGAGGGGCCTGGGGTTTTCCCCGGGCCCCTTTTCGCGGCTTCGGGGGTGGGCCTGCCGGTTGGCGCCCGGGTGCCGGCCGGTGGGGCTTCCCGCGCAGTTCCCCGCTCCCCTTCGGGGCGCTTGTCGGGGGCTGTGACGTGGCTGCTGGGCTGCGATTCGGTGGTGTTGGCCGGACGTGGCACGATGCCGGTATGTCCTCCTCCGTGCTGGCTGATCTCTGTCACTGCCCGATCGTTTCGGCCCCGATGGCGGGCGGCGCGTCGCGGCCCGAGCTGGTGGCCGCCGTGTCCGAAGCGGGCGGGCTCGGTTTCCTCGCCGCGGGGTACAAAACCGCCGACGGGATGTACCAGGAGATCCAGCAGGTCCGGGGACTCACCGGGCGCCCCTTCGGCGTCAACCTGTTCATGCCGCAGCCCGAGTACGCCGACCCGGCCGCGGTCGAGGTGTACCGCAACCAGCTGGCCGGCGAGGCCACCTGGTACCAGACGCCGCTCGGCGACCCCGACAGCGGGCGCGACGACGGCTACGACGCCAAGCTGGCCATCCTCGTCGACGACCCGGTGCCGCTGGTCTCCTTCACCTTCGGCTGCCCCACCGCCGAGGCCGTCGACGCGCTGCGCCGGGTCGGCACCCTCACCGTGGTCACCGTGACGACGGCGGCCGAGGCGCGGGCCGCGGAGGCCGTCGGCGCCGACGCCGTCTGTGTGCAGGGCATCGAGGCCGGCGGCCACCAGGGCACCCACCGGGACTCCGCCGAGACCGACGGCAGCGGCGTCGGGCTGCTCGCCCTGATCGCCCAGGTGCGCGAGGCCGTGCGGCTGCCCGTCGTCGCGGCCGGCGGGATCATGCGGGGCGCGCAGATCGCGGCCGTGCTCGCGGCCGGTGCCGATCTCGCGCAGCTCGGCACCGCGTTCCTGGTCACGCCCGAGTCCGGGGCGCCCGATCTGCACAAGCGGGCCATGACCGACCCGCTGTTCACCCGCACCGAGCTGACCCGGGCGTTCTCCGGGCGGCCCGCGCGCGGCCTCGTCAACCGCTTCCTGCGCGAGCACGGCCCGTACGCGCCCGCCGCGTACCCCGAGGTGCACCACATGACATCGCCGATCCGCAAGGCCGCCGCCAAGGCCGGTGACCCGCAGGCCATGGCGCTGTGGGCGGGGCAGGGCCACCGGCTCGCCCGGGAACTGCCCGCCGGGCAGCTCGTCGAGGTGCTCGCCGCCGAACTCGCCGAGGCCGGCGGCGCGTTGGGCCAGCGGGGTGCCGCGTGACGGCGCCGGTGTTCGTGGTCGAGGGGCCCGTCCCCGACGGCCGTACGTACGTCCTCGACGGGCCCGAGGGGCGGCACGCCGTCTCCGTGAAGCGGCTGCGGGCCGGGGAGCAGGTGGTGCTCACCGACGGCCTCGGCGCGTGGTGCGAGGGCGTCGTCGCGGGCAGCGAGGGCAAGGACCGGCTGCTCGTGGAGGCCGGGCCGGTGCGCGCCGAGCCCGAGGAGCGGCCCCGGATCACCGTCGTCCAGGCCCTCCCCAAGGGCGACCGGGGCGAACTGGCCGTCGAGACCATGACCGAGACCGGCGTCGACGCGATCGTGCCGTGGTCGGCGTCGCGCTGCATCACCCAGTGGCGCGGCGAGCGCGGCGTCAAGGCGCTCGGCAAGTGGCGGGCCACCGCGCGCGAGGCCGGGAAGCAGTCGCGGCGGGTGCGGTTCCCCGAGGTCGTCGACGCGGCCTCCACGAAGGAGGTCGCCGCGCTGCTCGCCGGGGCGGATCTCGCGGTGGTGCTGCACGAGGACCGGGAGCACGAGAGCGCCGCGCTGGCCTCCGTCGACCTCCCGGCGACCGGCGAGATCGTGCTCGTCGTCGGCCCCGAAGGAGGCGTTTCTCCCGAGGAGCTGGCGGTCTTCGCGGAGGCCGGGGCGCGGACCTGCCGGCTCGGGCGGAGCGTGCTGCGGACCTCGACGGCCGGGACCGCGGCGGTGGCGCTGCTGCTGGGCCGAACCGGCCGCTGGGGCTGAAACCTGCCGGTGCCCCGGTCCCCGCACGGGCCCGCAGTGCTGGCCGCAACTGCTCTACCGCCCGGGGAGCCGTGGTGGCATCCTGCCGCACATGGGGGCATTGAGGGGTATCGGTGACCGTTTGCTCCGGTTACGGGGACGGCGCGTCGCGGCGGCTGCCGTGTGCGTCGCCACCGCCGGACTGGGGGCCGTGGCGTGCCAGCCGGTCGACGAGGGCCTGAATCCGTCGACCGTCGCCGCCACCACGGACCAGCAGGGCACGGCCGAGCTCAACCGGCAGAACGCCCATGTGCGGTGGCTCAGTTGCAGCGCCGCCTACGTCAACCGCACCTCCGGCAGCGGCTCGACGTCGCAGGACGTCCACGTCGACTGCCAGGGGAAGACGACGGACGGCAAGGAGATCACGCTCACCGGGAACGCGTACGCGGTCGTCTCCGGCAAGTGCGTGCGGGGCTCGTTCACGGCGAAGGTCGAGGGAAAGCTCTGGTTCCGTGTCGGTGTGCTCGGCAACTGCGAGGCCTCGGACACCTGGACACCGTCGGAGGAGCCCGAGCCGTCGGACACGTGGAAGCCGGAGCCGTCCGACACGTGGAAACCGGAGCCGTCGGACACCTGGAAGCCGGAGCCGTCGGACGAGCCCGAGCCGGGGGAGACCCACACGGTCACCGAGACCGTCACCGTGCCGGAACCCGAGCCGACCTGCACCACCTCCCAGGAGGCCCGGAGCAAGTGAACGGCCGGTGATCGCGAAACCGCGGACGCGGGACGCGGGGCAAAATTAGGCTGGCCGGGTGACGAACCCTGCCGCCTCTGCCTATCTCCGCTTCCCGCACCCGCACGGCGAGTTGGTGGTCTTCACCGCCGAGGACGACGTGTGGGCCGCGCCGCTCGACGGCGGCCGCGCCTGGCGGATCAGTGCCGACAACGTGCCGGTCGGCCACCCCCGGACATCCCCCGACGGCACCATGGTCGCCTGGACCTCGCGCCGTGACGGCGCCCCCGAGGTGCAGGTCGCCCCGGTCGACGGCGGACCGGCCGAGCGTCTGACGTACTGGGGCAGCTGGACCACGTCCGTCCGCGGCTGGACGCCCGACGGCCGGGTCCTCGCCCTGAGTACGTACGGGCAGGCCTCGCTGCGCCGCAGCTGGGCGCGGGCGGTGCCGCTGGACGGCGGACCCGCCGAGACCCTCCCCTACGGGCCGGTCGGCGGGGTCGCGTACGGCCCCGGCTCCCGGGTGGTGCTGCTCTCCGCGTCGATGGGCCGGGAAGCCGCCTGGTGGAAGCGGTACCGGGGCGGCACCGCGGGCAAGCTGTGGATCGACCGGGCCGCCGAGGGCGCCGCCGGTGAGTTCGTACGGCTGCACGCCGATCTCGACGGCAACATCGAGTACCCGATGTGGGTCGGCGAGCGGGTCGCGTTCCTCTCCGACCACGAGGGCGTCGGCGCCCTGTACTCCTCGGCGGCCGACGGAACCGACCTGCGCCGCCACAGCCCCGTGGACGGTTTCTACGCCCGGCACGCCGCGACCGACGGCACCCGGGTCGTCTACGCCTGCGCCGGTGAACTGTGGGCCGTCGACGACCTGCTCGCCGCCGACGCGGCACCGCGGCGCCTCGACATCCGGCTCGGCGGACAGCGCACCGGTCTGCGGCCGCGCGCGGTGGACGCCGCCCGCTGGTTCGGCGCCGCCTCGCCCGACCACACCGGGCGCGGCAGCGCCGTCGCGGTGCGCGGCGCCGTGCACTGGGTGACCCACCGCTCAGGACCGGTCCGCGCGCTCGCCGCCGAGCCCGGCGTCAGGACCCGGCTCCCGCACACCTTCCGGGCCGGCGGCGAGGAGCACGTGGTGTGGGTGACGGACGCCGAGGGCGACGACGCCCTGGAGTTCGCGCCCGCCACCGGCACCGCGCCCGGCGCCACCCCGCGCCGGCTCGGCGGCGGCCGGCTCGGCCGGGTCCTCGGGCTGACCGTCGCCCCGGACGGCGGGCGGGTCGCCGTCGCCGCGCACGACGGCCGGGTCCTCCTCGTCGAGCGGGACAGCGGCGACGTCCGCGAGGTCGACCGCAGTGAGGACGGCCACGCCACCGGTCTCACCTTCTCGCCCGACTCGGCCTGGCTCGCCTGGTCGCACCCCGGCCCGCACGACCTGCGCCAGCTCAAACTGGCCAACGCCGCGGACCTGTCCGTGAGCGAGGCGACCCCGCTGCGGTTCCGGGACTACGCGCCCGCGTTCACGCTCGACGGCAAGCACCTGGCGTTCCTGTCGGCGCGCTCCTTCGATCCGCTCTACGACGAGCACTCCTTCGACCTCGCGTTCGTCGGCGGCTCGCGGCCGCATCTGATCACCCTGGCCGCGACCACCCCCTCGCCGTTCGGACCGCAGCGGCACGGGCGGCCCTTCGACGCGCCGGACAGCCCCGGCTCCGAGACCCCGGAGAGCGAGGGCGCCCCCGCCACCCGCGTCGACCTCGACGGACTCGTCGACCGGATCGTGCCGTTCCCCGTCGAGGCCGCCCGCTACTCGACGCTGCGCACCGCCAAGGACGGAGTGCTGTGGCTGCGGCACCCGGTGCGCGGCGTCCTCGGCGACGCACGGGCCGCCCTCGCCGACGCCGAGCCCAAGACCCGCCTGGAGCGCTACGACCTGCTCCAGCAGCGCATCGAGGAGATCGGCTCCGACGCCGACCACTTCGAGGTCACCGGCGACGGCAAGCGGGTCCTGCTGTGGACCGGTGACGTGCTCAAGGTCGTCCCGAGCGACCGGCGGCCCGCGCACGACGACTCCAGCGACACCAACATCACCGTCGACCTCGCCCGGATCTCCCAGCGCGTGGACCCGGCCGCCGAGTGGCGGCAGATGTACGAGGAGACCGGCCGCCTGATGCGGGACAACTTCTGGCGCGCCGACATGAACGGCGTCGACTGGGACGGTGTCCTCGCCCGCTACCGGCCCGTCCTCGACCGGGTCACCACCCACGACGACCTCGTCGACCTGCTGTGGGAGGTGCAGGGCGAGCTCGGCACCTCGCACGCCTACGTCGTGCCGGGCGGCAGGGGCGGCTCCGGACGCCGCCGCCAGGGGCTGCTCGGCGCCGACGTCTCCCGTCACGAGGACGGCAGTTGGCGTGTCGACCGGGTGCTGCCCTCGGAGACCTCCGACCCGCGTGCCCGGTCCCCGCTCGCCGCGCCCGGGGTCGCCGTGCGCGCCGGGGACGCGATCGTCGCGGTCGGCGGGCTGCCCGTCGACCCCGTCACCGGGCCCGGCCCGCTGCTCGTCGGCACCGCCGACAAGCCGGTCGAGCTGACCGTCTCGCCGGCCGGGGGCGGCGACGCCCGCCATGTCGTCGTCGTCCCGCTGGAGAACGACGAACCGCTGCGCTACCACGCCTGGGTGGCCGACCGGCGGGCCTACGTCCACCGGCTCTCCGGCGGGCGGCTCGGCTATCTCCACGTCCCGGACATGCAGGCGCCCGGCTGGGCACAGATCCATCGCGACCTGAGCGTGGAGGTGGCCCGGGAGGGGCTCGTCGTCGACGTCCGGGAGAACCGGGGCGGGCACACGTCCCAGCTCGTCGTGGAGAAGCTCGCCCGCCGGGTCGTCGGCTGGGACGTGCCGCGCGGCAGCCGCCCCTTCACGTACCCGATGGACGCGCCCCGGGGGCCCGTCGTCGCCGTCGCCAACGAGTTCTCCGGGTCGGACGGGGACATCGTCAACGCGGCGATCAAGGCGCTCGGGATCGGGACCGTGGTGGGGACCCGGACGTGGGGTGGCGTCATCGGCATCGACAGCCGGTACCGGCTGGTGGACGGGACGCTGGTGACACAGCCGAAGTACGCGACCTGGATGGAGGGGGTCGGGTGGGGGCTGGAGAACTACGGGGTGGATCCGGACGTCGAGGTGGTCGCCGCGCCCCATGACGTCGCGGCCGGCCGCGATCCGCAGCTCGACGAGGCCGTACGTCTGGCGCTGGCCGCGCTTGCCCGTACCCCGGCGAAGTCGGCACCGGATTTGCCGGACCCGTCCGTCGGCTGACTCTCTCGTCGTGGCTGGTCGCGCAGTTCCCCGCGCCCCTGAAGCGAGCTGCGCTCGCTCAGGGGAAGGCGCGCGAAGCGGCCACCGGGCTGCACACGACACCGATGCCGTCCCCGACCCCCGTGATCGATACCATGCGGCCAGGCCGCGACCCCCGCGTAAAGGAGACCAGAACATGCCCGGCGACCCCCAGGCGGACTGCCTGTTCTGCAAGATCGTCGCGGGAGACGTCCCCGCCACGCTCGTCCGCGAGACGGAGACCACGGTCGCGTTCCGGGACATCAACCCCCAGGCCCCCACCCACATCCTGGTGATCCCGCGCGTCCACCACCCCGACGCCGCATCCCTGGCCGCGGCGGAGCCGGCCATCGCCGCCGACGTGCTGCGCGAGGCGGGCGAGGTCGCCAAGGAGGAGAAGCTGGACAGCTACCGGCTCGTGTTCAACACGGGCAGCGGCGCCGGCCAGACCGTCTTCCACGCGCACGCCCACGTCCTCGGCGGCCGCGGCCTGCAGTGGCCCCCCGGATAGCCACGGCCGACACCTGATGTCCGTACGGGAATTCGTCGTCCTCGGCACCGCCAGCCAGGTGCCCACGCGGCACCGCAACCACAACGGCTACCTGCTGCGCTGGGACGGCGAGGGCATCCTCTTCGACCCCGGAGAGGGAACACAGCGCCAGATGCTGCACGCCGGCGTCGCCGCGCACGACCTGCACCGGATCTGCGTCACCCACTTCCACGGCGACCACAGCCTCGGCCTCGCCGGGGTGATCCAGCGGATCAATCTCGACCGCGTCCCGCACCCGGTGACCGCCCACTACCCGGCGTCCGGGCAGCGGTTCTTCGACCGGCTGCGGTACGCGACCGCGTACCGCGAGACCGTCGGGATCACCGAGGAACCGGTGAGCGGCGACGCCGCGGTGCTCGCCGAGACGCCGGGCTACCGCCTGGAGGCGCGGCGCCTGTCCCACCCCGTCGAGTCGTACGGCTACCTCCTGGTCGAGCCCGACCGGCTGCGGATGCTGCCCGAGCGGCTCGCCGCGCACGGCATCACCGGGCCGGACGTCGGCCGGATCCAGAAGGCGGGCGAACTGCGCGGGGTCACGCTCGCCGACGTCAGCGAGACACGGCGCGGGCAGCGCGTCGCGTTCGTGATGGACACCCGGCTGTGCGAGGGGGTCACCGCGCTCGCCGAGGGCTGCGACCTGCTCGTCATCGAGTCGACGTTCCTGGACGAGGACGCGCAACTCGCCGCCGACCACGGGCACCTCACCGCCGGGCAGGCCGCAGCCGTCGCCCGGGACGCCGGCGTCCGGCACCTCGTGCTCACCCACTTCAGTCAGCGCTACGCCGACCCCGAGGAGTTCGCCCGGCAGGCGCGGGCCGCCGGGTTCGAGGGGGAGCTGACGGTCGCCCGCGACCTGGACCGCGTCACCGTCCCCAGACGCCGCTGACCAGGGCGCCGTACGATGAAGGGATGTCCCACGCACCACTCGCGCCCCTCGGGTCGCACGCCCTGATCCCCAAGGCCGAGCTCCACCTGCACATCGAAGGCACCCTCGAACCCGAGCTGGCCTTCGAGCTCGCCGCCCGCAACGGCATCACCCTGCCGTACCCGGACACCGAGGCGCTGCGCACGGCGTACCTCTTCGCCGACCTCCAGTCCTTCCTCGACCTGTACTACGCGCTGATGGCCGTCCTGATCACCGAGGACGACTTCGAGGCGCTGGCCGACGCCTATCTCGCCCGCGCCGCCGCGCAGGGCGTACGGCACGCGGAGATCTTCTTCGACCCGCAGGCCCACACGGCCCGCGGCGTGGCGATGGGGACCGTCGTGGAGGGCCTGTCGCGGGCGCTCGCGCGCAGCGAGGAGCGGCACGGGGTCAGCACCAAACTGATCATGTGCTTCCTGCGCGACCAGTCCGCCGAGTCGGCGCTGGAGACGCTGGACGAGGCGAAGCCGTACCTCGACCGGATCGTCGGCGTCGGGCTCGACTCCGCCGAGGTCGGCAACCCCGCGGCGAAGTTCCGCGAGGTGTACGAGGCCGCGGGCGAGCTGGGTCTGCGCAAGGTCGCGCACGCGGGCGAGGAGGGCGACCCGAGCTATGTGTGGGAGGCCCTGGACGTGCTCGGCGTCGAGCGCGTCGACCACGGCCTGCGCTCCCTGGAGGACCCCGACCTGGTGGCCCGCCTGGTGCGCGACCGGATCCCGCTGACCCTGTGCCCGATGTCGAACGTGCGGCTGCGCACCATCGACGTCCTGGAGGACCACCCGCTCGTCGCCATGATGGACGCCGGGCTGGTGTGCACGGTGAACTCCGACGACCCGGCCTACTTCGGCGGCTACGCGGGCGACAACTTCCACGCGGTCGGCGAGGCGCTCGCCCTGGACCACGAACGGCTGCGGGAACTGGCCCGCAACTCGTTCGTGGCGTCCTTCCTGGACGGCAGCGCCGAGGAGGAGGCGCTGCGGGCGCGCTACCTCGCCGAGGTCGAGGCCTACGCGTTCGACGCGGCCACGGACTGACCCGACTGCTGGGGGCCCGCCGTCGTGAACTCGCCCTGGACCGGCTCCGGTCCGGCCTCGGACACGGCCGCGGGCACCTCGATCTCGTAGACCGGCTGCTCGGGCAGGCCGGACGGCGGGACGATCGCGCCCACCGGGGCGCCGCTGCGCCGCCGTGCCGCACCCGCGAACAGCGGGCGTCCGCTTGTGTGCAGGGCCACCGCGGTCAGCGGCACCGCCAGCAGGAGCAGCAGCGTGGCGAGGACCGCGCCCATCGCGGGGAAGCCCGCCGACTGCGACAGCGAACTGCCCACGAGCGGCCCGCAGGCCGTGCCGAGCGAGGACGCCGAGCCGACGAGGACCGCCCAGCGGCCGCGCGGGTCCAGGGACGCGGCGAGGCCGAGCAGGTAGGAGAGCACCACCGGGTAGAGGGTGTTCCAGGCGATCTCGCCGAACGCGAAGGACCCGAGGCCGTCGGCGCGGGCGCTCAGCGCGATGCAGCAGGCGATGGCCGCCGTGCCCACGCCGATCGGGACCGCGCGGCCGAGCCGGGCGCCGAGCGCGCCCGCGCCCAGCACCCCGAGCAGACCGGCGCCGAGCCCGAGCGCGAAGACCGAGCCGACGGCGACCTCGGACAGGCCCGCCTGCTGGGTGCCGATGCGGCTGCTGACGCCCCACAGGGAGTTCTGCGCCATGGACCAGCAGACGATGACCGCGGCCAGCACCATTCCCGAACGGGCGTAGGGGAGGGGTGACTTGGGTGCGGGCGCCGCGCTGTTGTCCGGGCCCGCCGGGCCGTCCAGGACGTGGGTCGCGGGCCAGACGCACAGCGCCGTCAGGGCCAGCGCCGCGAACGGCAGCCCGTGCCCGGTGCTGACGCGGGGGATCGTGAGATAGAGGGCGCCGGCGAGCGCCGAGACGGACAGCAGGCCGAGCGTCGAGGCGCGGTGCGGATCCTTCTGGGCGGCGATCCCGGTGGCGGCGACCGCGGTCGCGGTGCCCGAGCCGAAGCCGCCGATCATCGCACCCGCGACGACCAGCGGGACGGAGGAGGCGAGCGCCGCGGTGCCGTAGCCGACGGCCGCGAGGAGCAGTCCGGAGCGGGCGGCGCGGCGCGCTCCGATCCGCTCGACGCGGGTCGCGAGGGTGAGGCCCGCGGTGGCCGAGCTCAGCAGCAGCGCGCTGCCGATGAGACCGGCCTGGGTGGGGTTCAGGCGCAGGCTGTCGGCGAGACGGCCGACAACCGTGGGCAGGAGATAAGCAGCGAGGTACCCGGCCGTGAAGAGGGCTATGAGCGCGGGCCGGGGAGTGCGCGAGGACACGGGCGTTCCTGTATGACGGACCCCCTGCCTTGGACGCTGTTTTGGGCAAGGGGGTGGTAAGGAAAGGGGTGTGGGAGCGCGACGTCTTTGCGAACGGGACCGAACCGGGGACGTTGGGGCGCGGCCAATTTGTATCAACCCGAGAGGGCCCCGAGAAAGCCGGGATCTTGTGACGCGCACCACATTTGGTTTGTGGGTGGTTCGGCCGGGTAATCGAGGTGACTTTCGGGCGGACGGCAGGCGGCCGTTCCGTTGCTCAACGGCGCCAGTCGGGGGTTCCCGAGGAGCCGCGGCGGGCGGCCGCCAGCTCGATCCGTGAGCGGATCTCCCGCATCACCGCCACGATGCGTTCCTCGTGCTCCGGCGTCAGCCGCACGACCGGCACCGAGCAGCTGATCGCGTCGTGCGCGGGGGTCGCGTAACGCAGGGCGAAGCCGAAGCCCGTGATGCCCGCGACGGCCTCCTCGCGGTCGACCGAGTGGCCGCGCCGCCGGGTCGCCGCGAGATCGGCGGCGAGCGCCTCGCGGGTGGTGCGGGTGCGGTCGGTGGCGCGCGGGTACGGGCCGGGCGGGAGCGTGTCGTCGCCGCGTTCGGCGAGCAGCGCCTTGCCGAGCGCGCCGACGTGCGCGGGCAGCCGGCGGCCGACCCGGCTGATGGTGCGCAGGTACTCGTGGGACTCGCGGGTGGCGAGGTAGGCGACGTCGAAGCCGTCGAGCCGTCCCAGGTGGATCGTCTCGCCGAGCGCGTCGGACGCCTCGTCGAGGAAGGGCCGCGCGACCCGCACGTACGGATCCGTGTCCAGATAGCTGGTGCCGGTCAGCAGGGCGTGGATGCCGATGCCGTACAGCGAGCCGGTGACGTCCGTACGGACCCAGCCGCGCGCGATCAGCGTCCGCAGCAGCGCGTACATGGAGCTGCGCGGCACCCCCAGTTCGTCGGCCAGCTCCTGGAGGCGGGCCGGGCGGTCGCCGCGGGCGGCGAGCACGTCGAGCAGCTCGACGGTGCGGGCCGCGGACTTCACCTCGCGGACACCGCCGCCGGTCTGTTCCTCCGTCGGCTCCTCTGACATGGGCCGATCGTAAGGCGGTGCCTCCGCCCCATTGACGCCGTGTGTTCGCGTATCTAATCTCCGTCTACATGTGTGGATGTCATCTACGTACGGAGACAGCAGAGGCGACGGAGACGGTGGAGCGGCTGCGCGCGGGGATGGAGCGCGGCGTGCTCTCCTTCCCGCTGACCGGCTTCCGGGCCGACGGCTCGCTCGACCTCGACGCCTTCCGGGAGTACGTCGCCGCGCAGGTGGCCACCGGGCCCGGCGCGGTCTTCCCGGCCTGCGGCACCGGCGAGTTCTTCTCCCTCGACGAGGAGGAGTACCGGCAGGTCGTCACGGCCACCGTCGAGGAGAGCGCGGGCCGGCTGCCCGTCGTCGCCGGGATCGGCTACGGCTGGGCCCAGGCCGCCCGCTTCGCCCGCATCGCCGAGGAGGCGGGCGCCGACGCCCTCCTGGTCCTGCCGCACTACCTGGTCAGCGGGCCGCAGAGCGGGCTCGTGGCGCAGGTGGAGCAGATCGCGGCACGCACCCGGCTCCCGCTGATCGTCTACCAGCGCGACCAGGTCGCCTTCAGCACCGAGTCGCTGGAGCGGATCGCCGCCCTGCCGACCGTCGTCGGCCTCAAGGACGGCCACAGCGACCTCGACCGGCTCCAGCGCCTCACTCTCGCCGCGCCGGACGGCTTCCTGTTCTTCAACGGCGCCGCCACCGCCGAGATCCAGGCACGGGCCTACGCGGCCGTGGGCGTCCCCGCCTACTCCTCGGCCGTGCACGCTTTCGCCCCGGAGATCGCCGCCGCCTTCTTCACGGCCCTGCGCGACGGCGACCACCCCCGCGTCGACCGGCTGCTGCGCGACTTCTACCTCCCCTTCGTCGAGATCCGCGACCGCGTCCCCGGCTACGGCGTCTCGCTCGTCAAGGCCGCCGCCCGGCTGCGCGGCCGCCCCGTCGGCCCGGTCCGCGCCCCGCTCACCGACCCGGCCCCGGCCGACCTCGCCGACCTGGAGCGGGTCCTCGCCGCCGGCCTCGACCTCGTACCGTCCGCCCTGACCGGAGCCGCCCGATGACCGATCTGACGATCACCGACGTCCGCCTCACCCCGATCCTCGTCGCGGACCCGCCCCTGCTGAACACCCAGGGCCTGCACCAGCCGTACACGCCCCGGCTGCTCGTCGAGGTGGTCACCGCGGACGGCATCACCGGGGTCGGCGAGACGTACGGCGACGCCAAGTACCTGGAGCTGGCCCGCCCCTTCGCCGAGCGCCTGACAGGCCGTCGCGTATCGGACCTGAACAGCCTGTTCACGATCGCGGACGCCGTCTCCGTCGATGACTCCCGGGTCGACCACCAGGTCGACGTGGGCGGGCTGCGCGGCGTCCAGACCGCCGACAAGCTCCGCCTCTCCGTCGTCTCCGGCTTCGAGGTCGCCTGCCTCGACGCGCTCGGCAAGGCGCTCGGCCTGCCCGTGCACGCCCTGCTCGGCGGCAAGCTCCGCGACAGCGTCGAGTACAGCGCCTACCTCTTCTACAAGAACGCCGAGCACCCGCCCGGCACCGCGGGCGAGCGCGACGACTGGGGCGCCGCCCTCGACCCCGCCGGTGTCGTCGCCCAGGCCCGCCTCTTCCACGAGCGCTACGGCTTCGAGTCGTTCAAGCTCAAGGGAGGCTGCTTCCCGCCGGACGAGGAGATCGCCGCCGTCCGCGCGCTCGCCGAGGCGTTCCCCGGCAAACCGCTGCGCCTCGACCCCAACGGCGCCTGGTCCGTGGAGACCTCGCTGGAGGTCGCCGCCGAGCTGAAGGACGTACTCGAATACCTGGAGGACCCGGCGCTCGGCACCCCCGCCATGGCCGAGGTCGCCGCCCGGGCCGGCGTGCCCCTCGCGACCAACATGTGCGTGACGACCTTCGCCGAGATCCAGGAGGCCTTCACCACCGGCGCCGTGCAGGTGGTCCTCTCCGACCACCACTACTGGGGCGGGCTGCGCAACACCCAGCAACTGGCCGCGATCTGCCGCACTTTCGGGGTCGGCGTCTCCATGCACTCCAACACGCACCTCGGCATCAGCCTCGCCGCGATGACCCACGTCGCGGCGACCGTGCCCAACCTGCATCACGCCTGCGACTCCCACTATCCGTGGCAGTCCGAGGACGTCCTCACGGAGCGCCTGACCTTCGACGCCGGCCGCGTCACGGTCTCCGACGCCCCCGGTCTGGGCGTCACCCTCGACCCGGACAAGGTCGCCCGCCTGCACCGGCGGTGGCTGGACCCGGCCCACGCGCATCTGCGCGACCGGGACGACGCCGCCGCGATGCGCGTCCTGGACCCGGCGTGGGTGACCCCTGCCGTCCCGCGCTGGTAGTCGCGCGCCCGCGGCCCGGTGGCCGCTTCTCGCGCAGCGCATGCCTTCAGGGGCGCGGGGAACTGCGCGACCAGCCACGACGGCGGGACGGTCCGAAGAGCACCGGAACATGGCACACGCGTCCGACGACCTCGCCCACGGTTCAGGCACACTGTCCAAACCCGCACCCCCAGGGAGGACCCCGTGCCGCTCGCAGAGAGGCCCCGAACCGACCCCCTCGCCCCCCTGCGCACCGCCGCCGACCCGCCCTGCGACGTCTACCTGACCGGCACCGTCTTCCTCGACATCATCTTCACCGGCCTCGACTCGGCCCCCGTTCGCGGCACCGAGTCGTGGGCCCGCGGCATGGGTTCGAGCCCCGGCGGCGTCGCCAACATGGCCACCGCCCTGGCCCGCCTCGGCCTGCGCACCTCACTCGCCGCGGCCTTCGGCGACGACCACTACGGCGAGTACTGCTGGGACACCCTCGAACAGGGCGAGGGCATCGACCTCACCCACTCGCACACCGCCCCCGGCTGGCACTCGCCGGTCACCGTCTCCATGGCGTACGAGGGCGAACGCACCATGGTGAGCCACGGCCACGAACCGCCGCCCCAGGAGCCCGCCCCGCGCTGCCCGCCGCGCTCCCGCGCCGCCGTGGCCTCCCTGGCGCCGGGCGTCGACGAACCCTGGGTGGGCGAGGCCGCGCGCCAGGGCACCCGGATCTTCGCGGACGTCGGCTGGGACGAGACCGGCCGCTGGGACCTGGCCGCGCTGCCCGACCTCGGCCAGTGCGAGGCGTTCCTGCCCAACGCCGAGGAGGCGATGCGCTACACCCGCACCTCCTGCCCCCGGGCCGCCGCGCACGCCCTCGCCGAACACGTCCCGCTCGCCGTCGTCACCCTCGGCGCCGAGGGCGCCTACGCCGTGGACGGCCGCACCGGCGAGACCGCCTCCGTCCCCGCGATCGAGGTCGAGGCGCTCGACCCGACCGGCGCCGGGGACGTCTTCGTCGCCGGATTCGTCACCGGCACCCTCGCCGGCTGGCCCCTCGCCGACCGCCTCGCCTTCGCCGGACTCACCGCCGCCCTCTCCGTCCAGGAGTTCGGCGGCTCCCTGTCCGCGCCCGGCTGGTCGGAGATCGCCGCCTGGTGGAAGCAGGTGCGGACCTACGCCGACCAGGACCGGGCGGCGCTGAGCCGGTACGCCTTCCTGCACCCGCTGCTGCCCGAGACGTCCCGGCCGTGGCCGCTGCGGCGCGCGGTGCCGACGATCGGCTTCGGCCGGTCCGCGTAAAAGCGCTTGTCGGGTCCGCGGCGGCCGTGCCAAAGTGGCGGCCGCCGTCACCCGACGGCGACCAGCCTTCTCATCCTTCGAGGACTGAAGCCCATGAACTCGGCGACCTCCAGCGGCCGCCGTCGGTACTGACCGCCTCCACGGTCCGGTACCGGGCGCCCACGCCTCCTCACGGCGGCCCCACGCACCCGCATTCACCTGTGCAGCAGTGCGCTTTTCTCACGTGAGGGAATCACCATCACCATGGACCACGACGTCCAGCGTTTCACCGTCGCCCACCTGCGCCGCCGCCCGGCGCCCGTGGAGCGCGGCGGCTTCGTCCTCGGCTTCGACCCGGACACCACCAGCCCCTTCATCAACTACGCCACCCCGCTGCCCGGCGCCGCCCCCACCGCGGCCGACGTGGCGGCCCTCGTCGCCGCGTTCCGCGAGCGGGACCTGACGCCCCGCCTGGAGTTCGCGCCGGACGCCGCACCCGCGGCGGCCGCCGCGCTCACCGCCGCGGGCTTCACCACCGAGGCGGAGCACACCTACCTGGTGTGCACCCCCGGCACGCTGGCCGTGCCGGAGGCGGGCCCGGCCGTCGACGCGCCGACGGCCGACGCCGACTACTTCGACCTCGACGCGGCCCTCGCCGAGGCGTTCGGCGGAGAGTTCCCGACGTCCGAGGAGGGCGCGGCCCGGCTGCGCCGCACCGCGGAGACGGGCGGGGCCGTCCGGCTCGTCCGGGCCGCGGACGGCACCGTCGCCGGTGGCGCCCTGTGCAGCGCGCCCGCCGCGGGCACCGCCGAACTGGCCGGCGTCGGCACCCGCCCCGCCCACCGCGGCCGGGGCATCGCCGCCGCCGTCACCGCGGAACTGGCCCGCACGATGCTGCACGAGCGCGGCACCGGCTCGGTGTGGCTCGAGTACGGCGGCCAGGACTCCCGCCGCGTCTACGAACGCGTCGGCTTCCGGCCGCACGGGACCCGCCTGTACACCCGGCTCGAAGCCTGAGCCACCGGCGGCCGGGGCCCATCACCGGGGCCCCGGCCGTATCCGGAAACCCGCTCGGCGTTGTCGTACCCGCGCCGTACCCTTGGCGGTGTAGGACCCGCAGCACGATCCGCAGATTCACCAGCCCGTACGGGGAGGAAGCAAGGGCCACCGGCCCGGCTCATGACGCAGACACCATCCAGCGCCCGCGCGCAGTTCACCGTCCCGGCCAAGCACCCCATGGTCGAGGTCCTGGGATCCGGCGACGCACTGCTGCGAGTGATCGAGAGGGCCTTCCCGGAGGCCGACATCCACGTCCGGGGCAATCAGATCAGCGCGACCGGAGAGCCGTCCGAAGTGGCCCTCGTCCAGCGACTGTTCGACGAGATGATGCTGGTCCTGAGGACGGGAGCCCCGATGACCGAGGACGCCGTGGAGCGCTCCATCGCGATGCTGAAGGCGACGCAGAACGGCGAGGGCGACGGCGCGGAGACCCCCGCCGAGGTCCTCACGCAGAACATCCTCTCCTCGCGCGGACGCACCATCCGCCCCAAGACGCTGAACCAGAAGCGGTACGTCGACGCGATCGACAAGCACACGATCGTCTTCGGCATCGGCCCCGCCGGTACCGGCAAGACCTACCTGGCGATGGCCAAGGCGGTCCAGGCCCTGCAGTCCAAGCAGGTCAACCGCATCATCCTCACCCGCCCCGCGGTGGAGGCCGGCGAGCGCCTGGGCTTCCTGCCCGGCACCCTCTACGAGAAGATCGACCCGTACCTGCGCCCGCTGTACGACGCGCTGCACGACATGCTCGACCCGGACTCGATCCCGCGCCTGATGGCGGCGGGCACGATCGAGGTGGCGCCGCTGGCGTACATGCGCGGGCGCACGCTCAATGACGCCTTCATCATCCTGGACGAGGCCCAGAACACGAGCCCCGAGCAGATGAAGATGTTCCTGACCCGGCTCGGGTTCGAGTCGAAGATCGTGATCACCGGTGACGTGACGCAGGTCGACCTGCCCAACGGCACGAAGTCGGGGCTCCGGCAGGTCCAGGAGATCCTGGAAGGCCTCGACGACGTGCACTTCTCGCGCCTGTCGTCCCAGGATGTCGTGAGGCACAAGCTGGTCGGCCGTATCGTCGACGCGTACGAGAAGTACGACACCGAGCACGGCACGGAGAACGGCACCCACAAGGGCCGCCCCAGAGGGAAGTAGAGAACCAACAGCGCCATGTCGATCGACGTCAACAACGAGTCCGGAACCGAGGTCGACGAGCAGGCGATCCTCGACATCGCCCGCTACGCCCTCGCGCGGATGCGCATCCACCCGCTCTCCGAGCTCTCGGTGATCGTCGTGGACGGCGACGCCATGGAGCAGCTGCACGTGCAGTGGATGGACCTGCCGGGGCCGACGGATGTCATGTCCTTCCCGATGGACGAGCTGCGTCCGCCGATGAAGGACGACGAGGAGCCCCCGCAGGGGCTCCTCGGTGACATCGTGCTCTGCCCCGAGGTCGCGAAGAAGCAGGGCGCCGAGGCGCCGACGGAGCACTCCATGGACGAGGAGCTCCAGCTGCTCACCGTGCACGGCGTGCTGCACCTGCTCGGGTACGACCACGAGGAGCCCGACGAGAAGGCCGAGATGTTCGGGCTCCAGGCGGCCATCGTGGACGGCTGGCGCGCGGAGAAGGGGATCGAGGGTCCGTCACCGGCCCCGACCGTGTCATGAGTCCTTCCCTGATCGCGGGCGCCGTCGCCCTGGTCGTCGTCGCCTGGCTGGCGGCCTGCGCCGAGGCCGGCATCGCCCGCACGTCGAGTTTCCGCGCCGAGGAGGCCGTCCGGTCCGGGCGGCGCGGCAGCGCGAAGCTGGCCCAGGTCGCCGCCGACCCGACCCGCTATCTGAACGTGGCGCTCCTGGTCCGGGTGGCCTGCGAGATGGCGGCGGCCACCCTGGTCACGTACGCGTGCCTGGAGCAGTTCACCGAGACGTGGCAGGCGCTGCTCGTCGCGATCGGCGTGATGGTCCTCGTCAGCTACGTCGCCGTCGGGGTCTCGCCGCGCACCATCGGCCGCCAGCACCCGCTGAACACGGCGACGGCCGCCGCGTACGTGCTGCTGCCGCTGGCCCGGATCATGGGCCCGATCCCGCCCCTGCTGATCCTCATCGGCAACGCGCTGACACCCGGCAAGGGATTCCGCCGCGGCCCGTTCGCCTCCGAGGCCGAACTTCGCGCCATGGTCGACCTCGCCGAGAAGGAGTCGCTCATCGAGGACGAGGAGCGCCGCATGGTGCACTCGGTCTTCGAGCTGGGCGACACCCTGGTCCGCGAGGTCATGGTGCCGCGCACGGACCTCATCGTCATCGAGCGCTACAAGACGATCCGCCAGGCGCTGACGCTGGCCCTGCGCTCCGGTTTCTCCCGGATCCCGGTGGTCGGCGAGAACGAGGACGACATCGTCGGCATCGTGTATCTGAAGGACCTGGTCCGCAAGACGCACATCAACCGCGACGCCGAGGCCGAGCTCGTCTCGACGGCGATGCGCCCGGCCGCCTTCGTCCCCGACACCAAGAACGCCGGTGACCTGCTGCGCGAGATGCAGCAGCTGCGCAACCACGTCGCCGTCGTCATCGACGAGTACGGCGGCACGGCCGGCATCGTCACCATCGAGGACATCCTGGAGGAGATCGTCGGCGAGATCACCGACGAGTACGACCGGGAACTCCCGCCGGTGGAGGAGCTGGGCGACGACCGCTTCCGGGTCACCGCGCGCCTCGACATCGGCGACCTCGGCGAGCTGTACGGCATCGAGGAGTACGACGACGAGGACGTGGAGACGGTCGGCGGGCTGCTCGCCAAGGCGCTCGGGCGGGTGCCGATCGCGGGCGCGTCGGCGCAGGTGGAGCTGCCGGACGGGCGGGAGCTGCGGCTGACCGCGGAGGACTCCGCCGGACGCCGGAACAAGATCGTGACGGTCCTCGTGGAGCCCGTGGACCCCAAGGGCGAGGACTCGGCATGACCCCCGAGGAGCTGCGCGCGCTCTGCCTGTCGTTCAACGCGGCGGTGGAGGAGTTCCCCTTCGGCCCGGAGGCGTCGGTCTTCAAGGTCCTGGGCAAGATGTTCGCCCTGAGCAGCCTGGACGCGCGCCCCCTGACGGTGAACCTCAAGTGCGACCCCGAGGACGCGATCCGGCTCCGCCGCGAACACGAGGGCGCGGTCCGGCCGGGCTGGCACATGAACAAGCGGCACTGGAACACGGTGTCGGTGGGGGAGCTCCCGGCCCCGTTCGTACGGGAACTGGTCGAGGACTCGTACGACCTGGTGGTGGCGGGGCTGCCGCGGGCGGAGCGGCTGAGGCTCGACCGGGCGTGAGGGTCAGCCGGTTCCCGGCCCCGCGATCCACGTCTTCCCCGCCTGCCCCCTGGCCTCCGCGAACGCCCGGGGCGCGTCCTCGAAGGCGTATCGCGTCGTGAGGGCCACGGACGGGTGGACGCGGTCGGACGTGATGTCGTCCAGGGCGGATCGGAAGTCGTGCGGGTGGTCGTAGATCAGGGAGCCCTGGATCGTGAGCAGGCCGCGCACCACCTGGTCCATCGTCAGCGGCAGCGGGGCCGTGTCGAGGCCGACCAGGGTGAGGGTGGCGCCCGGGGCGAGGCGGGGGAGGGCCGCCGCCAGGGCCGGGGCGGCGCCCGTGGTCTCGTAGAGCCGGAGGAAGCCGCCGTCGCCGTCGCCCGCCGCGGTGGCGCCGAGAGCGACCGCGCGGGCGAGGCGCTCGGGGTGGAGCTCCACGACGACCGGCTCGGCGCCGAGGGCCAGCAGTGACTGGCTGAGCAGCAGCCCCTGCGCGCCGGCGCCGAGCACCAGGGCCCGCTCGCCCTTGCTGATCCCGCTGCGCTTGACCGCCGTGCGCGCCACCACGTACGGCTCGAACGCGGCCAGGTCCCGCACGTCCAGCTCCTCCGGGACGACATGCGCGAAGGGGGCCGGGACCGTGAAGCGCTCCGCCAGCAGGCCCGGCGCGTTCATGCCCACGATCGCCCGGTACGGGCACGCCGAGGTCAGCCCGCGGCGGCAGTCCGCGCACTCCAGGCACGCGAAGTTCGGCTCGACGACCACGCGGCGGCCCACGATCTGCGCGGGGACGGCGGAGCCGGTCGAAACGACCCGGCCGAACGCCTCGTGCCCCATGACCCAGGGGACGGCGGGGACGGCGCGGTGGCCCTCGTGGACGGACAGGTCCGAGCCGCAGACGCCGAGTCCTTCGAGCGCGACGACGACTTCGCCGGGGCCGGGGACGGGCTCCGGCAGGTCGTCGGCGACGGTGAGGCGGTGGGGGGCGGTGAGGACGACGGCCTTCATACGGGCTCCTGCGGGTGGGTGCCTCGGGGATGCCCCAGACTAATGTACGAACTGGTTAGTTATCTAGAGGGCGAGTCGAGGCGCCGCGCGCCGCCTCCTTATGCTCACCCCATGACTGACAGCACCGACCTCGGCCCCGAGGACCGCAAGATCGTCACCCTGGCCCGCTCCGCGCGGGCCCGCAACGGCGTGCCCGAGGGTGCCGCCGTGCGCGACGAGACCGGGCGCACCTACGTCGCGGGCACCGTCGCCCTGGACTCCCTGAAGCTGAGCGCGCTGCAAACCGCCGTCGCCATGGCCGTGGCCTCCGGCGCGCAGTCCCTGGAGGCGGCGGCCGTCGTCT
Organism: Streptomyces sp. NPDC001904; assembly: GCF_040297005.1. Lineage (NCBI taxonomy): Bacteria > Bacillati > Actinomycetota > Actinomycetes > Kitasatosporales > Streptomycetaceae > Streptomyces > Streptomyces sp. NPDC001904. The sequence goes on from NZ_JBEOYI010000002.1 coordinate 265,777, forward strand.
CCGCCGCGGACGCCCTGGACGACGCGGACATCGCGGCCGTGCGCGATCTGGGCGGCAGCGGCACGCCGGTGTTCCTCGCGGCGGCCGACGGGACGGTCCGGGCGACCGTCGAGGCCGGCTGACCCGCACGAGGCGTGGGTCACAGGAAAAGCCGCTCGCCCAGTAATAGAGCGGCTTCCGCCTTTCGGGAGTGAAGACGCTCACGTCGGCCGCGGGCCGGGACTTTGGTCCCGGCCCTTTATGTCGCCGCCGGATGCCGCGGAAGGGCCGCGGGGCAAGGGATGGGGGCGGTTCGGCCCCGGGCCTCCGACCCGGTGCGGCGAGGGAGGAAAGAAGGACCAAAGTCCCGCCGACGGGACCTTCGCCTCATGGGGCAAACCCGGACACGCCGGTCATGGTGGAGCTGTTGCCCGACGCCGATGCGTTTCGCAGCTCCCGTACCTGGGAAGCGCCGGGCGGTCCCCGACCCCGAACAAAGGTTTTTCTACGTGTTCTCCCTTGCCCGCAAGACCTCGTCCCGTGTCCGTGCCCTCGCCGTCGGCACCGCCCTCGTCGGCGCCTCCGGCGCCATGGTGATCGCCGGCACCGGCTCCGCCTCCGCGGCGACGTCGGCCGGCTCCTGGGACGCCGTCGCGCAGTGCGAGTCCGGCGGCAACTGGTCCGCCAACACCGGCAACGGCTTCTCCGGCGGTCTGCAGTTCACCCCGTCCACCTGGGCCGCCTACGGCGGTACCCAGTACGCCGCCAACGCCCACCAGGCGTCCAAGGCCGAGCAGATCACCGTCGCCCAGAAGGTCCTCGCCGACCAGGGCGCCAACGCCTGGCCGCACTGCGGCGTCAGCCTGTAAGCAAGGCGTCAGCCTGTAAGCAGCACGTCTCAGACGGCGTCGGGGCCCCGTTCGCCCGTCCGCACCCGCACCACGGTGTCGACGGGCACGGCCCAGACCTTGCCGTCGCCGATCTTCCCCGTCCGGGCGGCCCGCACGATGGCATCCATCGCGGGCTCCGCGTCCTCGTCCGCGACGACGACCTCGATCCGCACCTTCGGGACCAGATCGACCTGGTACTCGGCGCCCCGGTACACCTCCGTGTGCCCGCGCTGCCGCCCGTAGCCACTGGCCTCGGTCACCGTCAGACCCAGCACACCCATCTCTTGCAGCGCCGTCTTGACCTCGTCGAGGCGGTACGGCTTGACGACCGCGGTGATCAGCTTCATGGCGCGACCTTTCGGGCAGCGGGAGCATGGGCGGGGTGCGTGGAGGCACTGAGGACGCCGTGATCGTACGCACTCTCCGCGTGCGTCGTCTGATCGAGTCCCGTCAGCTCCGCCTCGGCCTCCGCACGGAAGCCGAGCAGCCGGTCGACAGCCTTCCCGATCCCGTAGGTGACGAGGAAGGTGTACGCGGCCACGACCAGCACGGCGAGCGCCTGCTTGCCCAGCTGGCCGAACCCGCCGCCGTAGAACAGGCCCTCCTTCGCCGCCGAGCCGGTCATCGCCGACGTCGCGAACAGGCCGATCAGCAGCGTGCCCACCACACCGCCGACGAAGTGCACGCCCACCACGTCCAGCGAGTCGTCGTAGGAGAACCGGAACTTCCAGGCCACCGCGTAGGAGCAGACGACTCCCGCCGCGAGGCCGACCACGGCCGCGCCCGGCACGCCGACCACCCCGCACGCGGGCGTGATCGCGACGAGCCCGGCCACCGCGCCCGAGGCCGCGCCGAACGTCGTCGGGTGCCCGTCCCGCTTCTGCTCCACGAAGAGCCAGCCCAGCAGGCCCGTGCAGCCCGCGATCAGGGTGTTGAAGAGGGAGGCCGCGGCGATCCCGTTCGCGCCGAGCGCCGAACCGCCGTTGAAGCCGAGCCAGCCGAACCAGAGCAGCCCCGCGCCCATGATCACCATCGGCAGGTTGTGCGGGCGCATGGCGTCCTTCTTGAACCCGATGCGCGGGCCGAGGACGAGACACAGCGCGAGCCCCGAGGCGCCCGAGGCGATCTCGACGACCAGGCCGCCCGCGAAGTCGAGGGTGCCGAGCCGGTTCGCGATCCAGCCGTCCGGGCCCCAGACCCAGTGCGCGACGGGGACGTATACGAGCAGCGCCCACACCGGTACGAAGACCAGCCACGCCCCGAACCGGGTACGGTCCGCGACCGCCCCGCTGATCAGCGCCGCCGTGATGATCGCGAAGGTCAGCTGGAAGGTGGTGAAGAGGAAGGTGGGGACCGTGCCGGTGACCGAGTCCGGGCCGATGCCCGCCATCCCGGCGTGCGACAGATCACCGATCAGCCCGCCGAACGCGTCGTCGCCGAAGGCGAGCGAGTAGCCCGCCACCAGCCACACCACCGTCACGAGGGCGATCGACACGAAGCTCATCATCAGCATGTTGAGGACGGACTTCGTGCGGACCATGCCGCCGTAGAACAGGGCGAGGCCCGGTGTCATCAGCAGGACGAGGGCGGTGGCGGCGAGCAGCCAGGCGGTGTCACCGGAGTCGAGGGCGGGTGCGGCCAGTGTCGTCGCGGTCATGCGGGCCAGCGTCACGGGCCCGCGTTTCCGATTCCCTACCCCGGCGTTTCCGCAGTGTTTCGTGTTGCCGAGGGGTTACCGGAAGCTCACTGTGCTGCGGCCCCCCGGACATCAGGGAGAATGGGCGCCATGAGCGCTCGTACCCAGCAGTCCCAGCCCTCCGGGGAAGCCGTCCACCGCGCAGGTTTCGCCTGCTTCGTCGGCCGCCCCAACGCGGGCAAGTCCACCCTCACGAACGCTCTGGTCGGCAAGAAGGTGGCGATCACCGCCGACCAGCCGCAGACCACGCGGCACACCGTGCGCGGCATCGTGCACCGCGACGACGCGCAGCTGATCCTGGTGGACACCCCCGGACTGCACAAGCCGCGCACCCTGCTCGGCGAGCGGCTCAACGACGTGGTGCGCACCACGTGGGCCGAGGTCGACGTCATCGGCTTCTGCCTCCCTGCGAACGAGAAGCTGGGCCCCGGCGACCGCTTCATCGCCAAGGAACTCGCGTCCATCAAGAAGACGCCGAAGATCGCGATCGTCACCAAGACCGACCTCGTCGACAGCAAGCAGCTCGCCGAGCAGCTCATCGCCATCGACCAGCTCGGCAAGGAGCTCGGCTTCGAGTGGGCCGAGATCATCCCGGTCTCCGCCGTCGGCGACAAGCAGGTCGGCCTCCTCGCCGACCTGATCGTGCCCCTGCTGCCCGAGGGCCCCGCGCTCTACCCCGAGGGCGACCTCACCGACGAGCCCGAGCAGGTCATGGTCGCCGAGCTGATCCGCGAGGCCGCGCTCGAAGGCGTCCGCGACGAGCTGCCGCACTCCATCGCCGTCGTCGTCGAGGAGATGCTGCCGCGCGAGGACCGGCCCGCCGACAAGCCGCTTCTCGACATCCACGCCTTCGTCTACATCGAGCGGCCCAGCCAGAAGGGCATCATCATCGGCCCCAAGGGCAAGCGCCTGAAGGACGTCGGCATCAAGTCCCGCAAGCAGATCGAGGCGCTGCTCGGCACGCCCGTCTACCTCGACCTGCACGTCAAGGTCGCCAAGGACTGGCAGCGCGACCCGCGCCAGCTCCGCAAGCTCGGCTTCTGACCGCGGTTCCCTAGCGGCTGCTGGGGCTCAGATCCTGGAGCCCTATCACCCGCAGCAGCTCCAGACGCTCGTACGTGTCCGTGCCCGGCCGCGCCGAGTGCACCACGAGCTGCTGGCCGTGCCCGTCGCTGAGCAGCACCTCGCAGTCCAGGTCGAGCACGCCGACCACCGGATGCAGGAAGCGCTTCGGGGACGGGCGGCGCACCACGACCTCGTGGGACCGCCACAGCTCCTCGAACTCGCCCGACGCGGCCCGCAGTTCGGCCACCAGCGCGGCGGGCCCCGGGTCGTCGGGGCGGGCCGCGGTGACCGCGCGCAGACTCGCCACGTGGGCGCGGCCGTGCTTCTCGTGGTTCTCCGGCGGGAACATCGCCCGCGTCTCCGGCTGCGCGAACCAGCGGCGGATCAGGTTCACCCCGGTCAGATCGCCGCTCAGCGCGATCGACATCGTGTTCTGCGCCAGGCTCTCGCCCCAGTCGCTGAGCACCGCGGCCGGCAGGTCGTACAGCCGGTCCAGGATCATCAGCAGCCCCGGGCGGACATGGCCGGACGAGGTGCCGGGCCGGGGCGGTTCCTGACCCGCCAGATGGAACAGGTGGTCGCGCTCGGCGTCGCTCAGCCGCAGCGCGCGGGCCAGCGCGCCCAGCATCTGCCGCGAGGGGTGCGAGCCGCGGCGCTGCTCCAGGCGCGTGTAGTAGTCCGTGGACATCCCGGCGAGCTGCGCCACCTCCTCGCGGCGCAGTCCCGGGGTGCGCCGCCGCGCGCCCTCGGCCAGGCCCACGTCGGAGGGGCTGAGGCGGGTGCGGGCGCGGCGCAGGAAGTCGGCGAGTTCGGCTCGGTTCACCTCTCCAGCATCGCGCGGGCCCGCGCACCTATCCAGTGCTCATCCAGGGAGTGCCGCTCCCTGGACAACCGCGTCTCTCCCGCCGGACGCGCGGGCCGCGCAGGCTTCGGTCATGGCCTTGTACGACGAGATCGAGGAGGCGGCCATGCTGACGTTGGTGACCGGAGCGACGGGACAGGTCGGACGGCGGTTCGTGCCGCGGCTGCTCACAAGTGCTCCGCAGGGCGACCGGGTGCGGGTGCTGGTGCGGGACGAGGCGCGCGGGGAGCGGTTCGCGGAGCTGGGCGCCGAGGTGGTGGTCGGCGATCTGCGGGACGCCGGAGTCCTCGGCAGGGCGACGGCCGGGGTGGACGCGGTGGTGAACGTCGCGGCGGCGTTCCGCGGGGTGCCGGACGAGGAGGCGCGGGCCGTGAACCGGGACGCGGCGATCGAGCTGGGGCGGGCCGCGGTGGCCTCCGGCGTGCGGCGGTTCGTGCAGGTCAGCACCGGGATCGTGTACGGGGTCGGGCGGGGCAGGCCGCTCGTCGAGACGGACGAGACGGTGCCGGGCGGGCATCTGTGGGGCGTCTACCCCGAGTCGAAGTGGGAGGCCGAGCGGGCGCTGGGCGCCATGGAGGGCCTCGACGACCTGCGGATCGCACGGCTGCCGTTCGTGTACGGGGACGGCGACCCGCACCTCGACACCGCGATCGAGTGGGCGCCGGCCTGGCCCGCGATGCAGCGGCTGCACATGGGGCACCACGCCGACGTGGCGCAGGGCCTGCGGCGGCTGCTGTACGCGGAGGGGGCCTCCGGCGTCTACAACATCGCGGACGACGCCCCCGTGACGACGGTGGACATCCTTCAGCTCGGCGGGGTCGACGTCCCGTCGGAGTCCTACGAGAAGGACATCCCGGACCCCTGGCACGCGGTGCTCTCGACGACCCGGATCCGCCACGAACTGGGCTACCGCCCGATCTTCCCCTCGGTCTGGACCGCCCGCGACGCGGGCGCGCTGTGAACAGCCCTGGCGGCCGGGGCGACGAGCGTCAGCCCCGCTGGGCCCGCAATTGGGCCCGGAGCCAGGCGTACGACGTCTTCGGGGTGCGGCGCTGGGTGGCGTAGTCGACGTGGACGAGACCGAACCGCTTCGTGAAGCCCTCGGCCCACTCGAAGTTGTCCATCAGGGACCAGACGAAGTAGCCGCGCACATCGACACCGGCCCCGATCGCCCGGTGCAGCGCCCGCAGGTGCCCGTCGAGGAAGGCGACGCGTTCCCGGTCGTCGACACCGTCGTACGCGCAGCCGTTCTCGGTGACGACGAGCGGCGGCAGCCGGTCGCCGTAGCGCTCGCGCAGCCCGGTGAGCAGCTCGGCGAAGGCGTCGGGCACCACCGGCCAGTCGAAGTCCGTGCGCGGATACCCCTTGATCTCCCGTACGGAGAAGGGGAGTTCGGCGGGCAGGGTGAGCCCGGAGAACGCGACATCGGCCGTGCCGGGCGCGCCCACCTCGGTCGGCTGGTAGTAGTTCACCCCGTACCAGTCGAGCGTGCCCTCGGAGATCGTCCGCAGGTCGCCCGCCACGTCGCCGCCCGGCATCGCCTCGGCGAACCCGTCCGGGTAGCGGCCGAGGATCAGCGGATCGGAGAACAGCCGGTTCAGGAGGATGTCGTACAGCTCGGCCGCCTCGGTGTCGGCCGGGTCGGCGGACGCCGGCCAGGTCGGGCCGTGCGAGTTGGCGATGCCGATGCTCGTGGCGCCCGCCTCGCGCAGCACCCGGGCGGCGAGCCCGTGCGCGAGGAGCTGGTGGTGGGCCACCGGCAGCGCGTCGAAGAGCAGCTTGTGCCCGGGCGCGTGCTGACCCAGCGCGTGGCCGAGCAGGGTGTGCTCCGCGGGCTCGTTGAGGGTGATCCACCGGTCCACCCGGTCGCCGAGCCGCGCCGCGACCGTCGCCGTGTACGCGGCGAACCGCTCCGCCGTGGACCTGGACAGCCAGCCGCCCGCCTCCTCGACCTCCAGCGGGGTGTCCCAGTGGAAGAGGGTCGGCACGGGCCGGATGCCCTGGGCGCACAGCTCGTCGACGAGCCGGTCGTAGAAGTCGAGGCCGCCGGGGGACAGCACCCGCGGCCAGGAGACCGAGAAGCGGTACGCGTCCACGCCCAGGTCGCGGATCAGCCCCACGTCCTCGCGGTAGCGGTCCACGTGGTCGCAGGCCGTCTCCGCCGTCGTACCGTCCCGCACCCGGCCCGGCTCGGCGGTGAAGGCGTCCCACACCGACGGGCCGCGCCGGTCGAGGGCGCCCTCGATCTGGTGGGCGGAGGTGGCGACGCCCCACAGGAAGCCGGGCGGGAACGGGGGGAGCGGGTCCGGGTCAGCTGCCATGGGCGCGATCATCCGTACCGGTGGGTACGAAGTCAACGCCCATGACAGCGGCGGCTGTTACGCCCCTTCTTTGAGGACGCGCGAGATCAGTTTCCGCTGTTCCTCGGTGAGCCGGGGGTCCGCGCAGTACACGGTCCGGCCGTCCACGGTGATGGTGTAGCTGAACCCGTCCGGCACTCCCACGGGCCGTGTGTCCCGGCCTGCGGCCATCGCTTTCTGGGCCAGGGCGTGCCACTCGTGGGAGTCGGCGCGGCCCGCGGTGTCGATCTCGGCGTGCCGGTCGATGCCGGCGAATCCGCCGGTGCGCGCGACATGGATACGCATGTCCCCTGTCTACTCCTCTCCGCGCCCCGACGGGTAGTCCTTCGTCCGCCGGGCCGCAGGCGAGCGACAACCCTGCCGGCGCTACTGCGCGGGCACCCCGACCTGTTCCCAGCACTTCAGTACGGCCTGGTACTCCTCGGCCGCGCCGTAGCGGTCCTTCGCCGCCTTCACCGTGGCGCGGGCGAAGTCGGCGAACTTGCTGTCCGGCTTCAGCAGGCCGCCGGTGAGGGTGTCGAACCAGATCTGCCCGGCCCGCTCCCAGGCGTGCCCGCCGAGCGCGTCGGCCAGGAGGTAGAAGGCGTGGTTGGGGATGCCGGAGTTGATGTGCACCCCGCCGTTGTCCTGGCTGGTCCTCACGAAGTGGTCCATGTCGGCGGGCTGCGGGTCCTTGCCGAGGACGTCGTCGTCGTAGGCCGTGCCCGGCGCCTTCATGGAGCGCAGGGCCACGCCGGTGACGCGCGGCGCGAGCAGCCCGGCGCCGATCAGCCAGTCGGCCTCGGCGGCGGTCTGGCCGAGCGAGTACTGCTTGATGAGCGAGCCGAAGACGTCGGAGACCGATTCGTTGAGCGCGCCCGACTGGTCGTAGTAGGCCAGGTTCGCCGTGTACTGGGTGACGCCGTGGGTCAGCTCGTGGCCGATGACGTCGACGGGGAGCGTGAAGTCGAGGAAGATCTCGCCGTCACCGTCGCCGAACACCATCTGCTCGCCGTTCCAGAACGCGTTGTTGTAGTCCTCGTCGTAGTGGACCGTCGCGTTCAGCGGCAGGCCGCTGCCGTCGATCGAGTGGCGGGAGAACTTCTCCAGGTACAGCTCGAAGGTCGCGCCCAGACCCGCGTACGCGCGGTTGACGGTCGCGTCCCGGCCCGGCTCGTCTCCCTCGCCGCGCGCCTTGTGGCCCGGCAGTGTCGTGGTGTGGCGGGTGTCGTAGATGGTCCGGTGCGGCGACTGCTCCGCTCCGGCGTCGGCGTACGAGGGGGCGGCGGCGCGGGCGCCGATGACGGTGGTCATCCGGCGGCGGGTGCGCTCCAGGGAGTCGCGCTCCAGGGACCTGCGGGCCCGGGAGGCGATGGCGGGGTCCCCGGACCGGGCGGCCTTGTCGAGGATGTGCGGCGGCACGATGGTGCAGAACACGGGCTCGAACCCCGTCGGGTTCCCCGTGGTGGGGTTGGCGGTCATGCGACGCAATGTGGCACTGGGTCATGCCGCTGTCACTACCTGGAGCCATGATTAGTGAAATAGAGGGATCGATCACCTCTTACCCGTTACCTTCACGCGGTCCCGCATACTGATACGGGTTCTCGCGTCCGGCGCGACTCGACTAAGGTGCGGTGCATCATGCGTTTCGGGCTGCTTCTCCTTAGCTGCCGCGGCGAGGGCCTGTAGTCGAGGCCGACCCCCTCCCCGCGGAGTTTGGCGTTGCGCCGTCGGCCGACTGAACCGGCCACCTCTGAGGAGCCCCACGCATCATGCCGAATCACCAGCAGCCGAGCAGCATGCCGATCCGCAAGTACGGCCAGTACGACCAGGTGGACATCCCCGACCGCACCTGGCCCGACCAGCGGATCACGAAGGCCCCCCGCTGGCTCTCCACGGACCTGCGCGACGGCAACCAGGCACTGATCGACCCGATGTCGCCCGAGCGCAAGCGCCGGATGTTCGACCAGCTGGTCAAGATGGGCTACAAGGAGATCGAGGTCGGTTTCCCGGCCTCCGGGCAGACCGACTTCGACTTCGTACGTTCGATCATCGAAGAGCCGGGCGCCATCCCGGACGACGTGACGATCTCCGTACTGACCCAGGCCCGCGAGGACCTGATCGAGCGCACGGTGGAGTCCCTGAAGGGCGCCAAGCGCGCCACGGTCCACCTGTACAACGCCACGGCCCCCGTCTTCCGCCGCGTGGTCTTCCGCGGCTCGAAGGACGACATCAAGCAGATCGCCGTCGACGGCACCCGCCTGGTGATGGAGTACGCGGAGAAGCTGCTGGGCCCCGAGACGGTCTTCGGCTACCAGTACAGCCCCGAGATCTTCACCGACACCGAGCTGGACTTCGCCCTGGAGGTCTGCGAGGCCGTCATGGACGTCTACCAGCCGGGTCCGGGCCGCGAGATCATCCTCAACCTGCCCGCCACGGTGGAGCGTTCGACGCCGTCCACGCACGCGGACCGCTTCGAGTGGATGAGCCGCAACCTCTCCCGCCGTGAGTACGTGTGCCTGTCGATCCACCCGCACAACGACCGCGGCACCGCCGTCGCCGCCGCCGAGCTGGGCGTCATGGCCGGCGGCGACCGCGTCGAGGGCTGCCTGTTCGGCCAGGGCGAGCGCACCGGCAACGTCGACCTGGTCACCCTGGGCATGAACCTGTTCTCCCAGGGCGTCGACCCGCAGATCGACTTCTCCGACATCGACGAGATCCGTCGCACGTGGGAGTACTGCAACCAGATGGAGGTCCACCCGCGCCACCCGTACGTGGGCGACCTGGTCTACACGTCCTTCTCCGGCTCCCACCAGGACGCCATCAAGAAGGGCTTCGACGCGATGGAGGCCGACGCGAAGGCCAAGGGCGTCACCGTCGACGACATCGAGTGGGCCGTCCCGTACCTGCCGATCGACCCCAAGGACGTCGGCCGCTCCTACGAGGCCGTGATCCGGGTCAACTCGCAGTCCGGCAAGGGCGGCATCGCCTACGTCCTGAAGAACGACCACAAGCTGGACCTGCCGCGCCGCATGCAGGTCGAGTTCTCGAAGGTCATCCAGACGAAGACGGACGCCGAGGGCGGCGAGGTCACGCCGAAGGACATCTGGAACGTCTTCCAGGACGAGTACCTGCCGAACCCCACCAACCCGTGGGGCCGCATCCAGGTCAAGGCCGGCCAGACCACGACCGACACCGACGGCGTCGACACGCTGACCGTCGAGGCCGAGGTCGACGGCGTCGAGCAGGTCCTGGTCGGCACCGGCAACGGTCCGATCTCCGCGTTCTTCCACGCCCTCCAGGGCATCGACGTCGACGCGCGGCTGCTGGACTACCAGGAGCACACGATGAGCGAGGGCGCCTCCGCCGTCGCCGCCTCGTACATCGAGGTCGCCATCGGCGACAAGGTTCTGTGGGGGATCGGCATCGACGCGAATACGACACGTGCGTCGCTGAAGGCCGTCGTCTCCGCCGTCAACCGCGCGACCCGCTGAGGCAGTTGAGCTGGACTTTCCCGGCCCCGTACACCTGTTCGTGGTGTACGGGGCCGGGGCGCATCTCGGCCATGGTCACAAGATCTCCGTGACCTCGGCGTGACCAAGGTGCTGACGCCGCCTCACCAATGTGGCTAACATCACGCCAACGCCGCGATGTTGCGGCGCCGTTACGGAGGTGTGCGACGTGCTGCCGAACAGGGAACTGGGGCGACGGACCGGGATCTCGCGGGTCCTGGGCGTGCACACCACATGGACCACCGTGGGCGACGGGGAGTTCTTCTGCCCGGGCTGCGGCGGTGACCGCAACTACCAGCGGCGCACGGGCCGCCGCCGCTTCCTCGTGCTCGGCGTGCCGGTGCTGCCGCGCGGCGAGACCGGGCCCGTGGTGGAGTGCGCGGCGTGCCAGGAGCGGTTCGGCACCGACGCCCTCGACCACCCGACCACGCACCGCTTCTCCGCGATGCTGCGCGACGCCGTGCACACCGTCGTCCTCGCCGTCCTCGCCGCGGGCGGGGCCGGGGCCCGTACGTCCCTGGAGTGCGCCGTGGGCGTCCTGCGGGGCACCGGGTTCGAGGATGCCTCCGAGGAGCGCCTCGCGGCCCTCGTGGAGGCGCTGGTGACCGACGCCGGGCGGATGCCGGAGCACGCGGGGCCCGGCGCCTCCCTCGCCATCGAGCTGCACGAGGCCCTCGACCCGCTGGCACCGCATCTCGCTCCGGCCGGGCGGGAATCGATTCTTCTCCAGGGCGCCCGCATCGCCCTGGCCGACGGCCCGTACTCCTCCGCCGAGCGCGATGTCCTCGGCACGGTGGGCGCGGCGCTCACGATGTGCTCGGACGAGGTGGGGCAGCTCCTGGTGGCCGCCGCCCGCACCCCCAGCTGAGGGCTTGCGGCGGCCCATAGGGTGACCGCATGTCCCACGCCCCCGCGCTCCTCGTCATCGACATGCAGAACGCCCTGCTGCCGGTCATGCACCGGCCCGCCGCCACCGTCGCCGCCATCGCGGGGCTGTGCACCCGGGCGCGGGCGGCCGGGGTTCCCGTCGTCACCGTCCAGCACCACGGCGGCGGCCTCGAACCCGGTACGGAGGGCTGGCGCGTCGTCCCCGAGCTCGATCCCGCGCCGGGCGAGCCGCTGGTGGCCAAGACCACGGCGGACGCCTTCCTGGGCACGGACCTCGACGCGGTGCTGGGCTCGCTCGGCGTCACCGAGGTCCTGATCACCGGCTTCGCCACCGAGAACTGCGTGGAGACCACCGCCCGGCAGGCGCTGAGCCGGGGTTTCGACCTCGTCCTCGTCGCGGACGGGCACACGACGTCGGTCCGCGACGAGGGAACCGATTTCGTCCCGGCGGACCAGGCCGTCGCGCATCACAACGAGATCTACCGGCACATCGACTTCCCCGACCGCCGGGTACGGGTGCTTCCGGCGGACCGGGTGGACTTCGGCCCGGCCTAGACGCCCCGCCTGACGAACGCCTGCCAGGCCGCGGCGCCGATGACGATGACGTCGCCGCCGGTCACCTTGGAGTCCCGGACGGGGACGATGCCGGGAAATCCGTCGGCGACCTCGACGCAGTTTCCGCCTTCGCCGTTGCTGTAAGTGCTCTTGCGCCAGCGGGCGTTGCTCAGGTCGTACTCGCGCATCGTCTGTAGTCCTCCGCCGCCGAGACGATCAGGGCCAGGGACGCCTCCGGCGACAGCGCGGCGACCCTGAGCAGATCGTATGCGCGTTGGGCCCGCTTCACCACGGCCGGATCGTCGATGAGCGTTCCCGAAAACGATGTCTCTGTATAGGCGACGAGTGGTGCGTCCTCGAACTCCATGATGCGGAGATCACCGGCCATCGAGGCGTACGCCCCGGTGGCGTACGGCAACACCGTCACCCACACCGTACGGGCCCGCATCAGCCCGGCGATGTGCTCCAACTGCCCCGCCATGGCAGCCGGTCCGCCCACCGGAGCACGCAGCACGTTCTCGTGCAGGGTCACCCAGTACTCGGGCCGTGTAGCGTCCCCGAGGATCTGGGCCCGCTCACGCCGGGCGGTGACCTTCTCGTCGACGTACTCGTCCGTGACGAACGGGTTCGCCGCGATCGTGACGGCCCGGGCGTACGCGGCCGTCTGCAACAGCCCCGGCACCACCGTCGGCGCGAACTCGCAGATCCGCGTCGCCAGCCGCTCCAGCTCGACCACCTCCGCGAAGTAATCCGCGTACCGGTGGTCGTCGATCAGGCTGCGCCACATCCGCTCGAAAATACCGTCGGATTGCAGTACCTCGTCGATCCTCTGGGCTACATCCAACTGCGGCTTGCGAATTGCCTGTTCGAATTGGCCGATGTAACCGCCGGAGACGAAAACCCTTATGCCCAGCTCTACTTGAGTGAGCCCGGCGTCCTCTCTCCGGCGCTTCAGTTCCTGCCCGAAGAACTCCCAGGCCGCCTGCCGCGAACCATTGGCCACTGCCAACCCCCCAGCTCTGCCCCGCACTTGTAGTGAACAGACCCCTCCCCACTGTAGATCCGAAGCGTCACCGTCGAGGTACGAAGCGTGAAATCGAAGCAGGCAGGGGAGCCACGTGACGGGACGAACGAACCACGCCGCGCTGTGTGTGGAGGATGCGGAGGAAACGGTGAACGGATTGCGATCGGCGCTCGCGACAGCGGGAATTGTGCTGCCCTCGCTCGGGCTCGACCCGGGGTCAATCGCGCGAACTGCCCCGTGTCCCCTGGTGGAATTGGGGCGTTGTTCGGTTGACGCGGCGGCGCGCCTGGCCGCCGTGCTCAGGTCAGCCCCGGACGACAGGAGCACCACCGCATGAAACCCCCGATCGGTTCCTACGCCGTCGACACGAGCACGGGTCAGGTCGGCATGGTGATGGGACACGAGGGGCCGTACGTGCAGTTGCGGCCGTTCGGGGGCGGCCGGGAGTGGGACTGCCCGCCGGACGTGGTGCGGGAAGCGACGACGACGGAGCGGCTGAGCGCCGCGACGGCGTACGCGAACCGCAGGAGCCGGGGCGAGGTGCCCTGACGGGCCAGGCATGCGAGCCCGGTCGGCGGGCACCCGGAGGGTGCGCGGCCCCTGCGCCCCCCGTCGGGCCGCGCAAGGTGGTGGGGCGGGCGGCGGCCTGGCAGGGGTGCCGCCCGCCCATTCCCGTCACACCGGCGCGACGGCCTTCAGCCAGCCGGCCACGGTGACGACCTCCGCCCACTGCGGGAACAGCCTCTCGACGAGGAACCGGTGCACCTCCGGGTCGGTGTCGAGGCAGCCGTCCGCCAGGACCGTGAGTCCGAAGTCGAGATCGACGGCGCTCCACAGCGTGGACATCACCACGGCGCTGGTGGCGATACCCGCGAGCACGAGCCTGTCGATGTCGCGGGACCTGAGGACGAGGTCGAGGTCGCTGCCCGAGAACGCGCTCCCGCGCCGCTTGGTGACCACGACATCGCCGTCCCGGGGCGCGATGGCGGGGTGGATGTCACTACCGGGGACGCCCTCGGTGAACAGCCCGGCGCGCAGAACGTTTCCCATCACCTTGTTGCGAGGGCTGACCAGCGGGTCGCCCGGCCGCAGCCCGAGCACGACGTAGATCACGGGAATGCCCGCGGCCCGGGCGCCGTCGATCGCCGAGCGCAGGCGTGGCAGATAGCCCGAACCGTCATCGGCGAGGGCCACGACGTCCCGTTGGACGTCCATCACCAGAAGTGCGCTGCCCGCCATCTCGCCACCTCGTCTCCGTCGGGAACCCCGGCCAGTCTCACAGGACGGGGTGGGGGTGGGGGAGAATGGGTGGCATGAGTCTGTTCCGCGACGACGGCATCGTGCTGCGCACCCAGAAGCTGGGTGAAGCGGACCGCATCATCACGCTGCTCACCCGCGGGCACGGGCGGGTGCGTGCCGTGGCCCGGGGAGTCCGGCGCACCAAGTCGAAGTTCGGGGCGCGGCTCGAACCCTTCTCCCACGTCGACGTGCAGTTCTTCGCGCGCGGCAGCGAGCTGATCGGGCGCGGGCTGCCGCTGTGCACGCAGAGCGAGACGATCGCGCCGTACGGCGGCGGGATCGTCATGGACTACGCCCGCTACACGGCCGGCACGGCGATGCTGGAGACGGCGGAACGGTTCACCGACCACGAGGGCGAGCCGGCCGTCCAGCAGTACCTGCTCCTCGTCGGCGCCCTGCGCACCCTGTCGCGCGGCGAGCACGAGCCGCACCTCATCCTCGACGCCTTCCTGCTGCGCTCCCTCGCGGTCAACGGCTACGCGCCCACCTTCGGCGACTGCGCGAAGTGCGGAATGCCCGGTCCCAACCGTTTCTTCTCCGTCGGCGCGGGCGGCTCGGTTTGCGTCGACTGCCGGGTACCGGGCAGCGTCGTACCCTCACCGCAGGCCCTCGTCCTGCTCGGTGCGCTGCTCACCGGAGACTGGGAGACGGCGGACACGTGCGAGGCGCGGTTCGCGCGGGAGGGCAGCGGCCTGGTGTCGGCGTACCTGCACTGGCACCTGGAGCGCGGACTGCGCTCGCTGCGCTACGTAGAGAAAAGCTAGAGCTGAGCTAGGGGAGAGGCCCACCACCATGGCACGTCGCGGAATTCTCGGCCGGTCGTCACGACGCGAGTACGTCGTACCGCAACAGCACCCGTCGGGCGCGCGGCCACCGAAGATCCCCGGCGAGCTGGTCCCCGAGCACGTCGCCATCGTGATGGACGGCAACGGCCGCTGGGCCAAGGAGCGCGGGCTGCCGCGCACCGAGGGCCACAAGGTCGGCGCCGAGCGGGTCCTCGACGTCCTCCAGGGCGCGATCGAGATGGGCGTCGGCGCCATCTCCCTCTACGCGTTCTCGACCGAGAACTGGAAGCGGTCCCCGGACGAGGTGAAGTTCCTCATGAACTTCAACCGCGACTTCATCCGCAAGACCCGCGACCAGCTCGACGAACTCGGCGTGCGGGTGCGGTGGGTGGGGCGGATG
This sequence comes from Streptomyces sp. NPDC001904, assembly GCF_040297005.1. Taxonomy (NCBI): domain Bacteria; kingdom Bacillati; phylum Actinomycetota; class Actinomycetes; order Kitasatosporales; family Streptomycetaceae; genus Streptomyces; species Streptomyces sp. NPDC001904. Next base: position 281,071 of record NZ_JBEOYI010000002.1, read on the forward strand.
CCCAAGCTGTGGAAGTCGGTCGCCAAGGAGCTGGAGATCTCCCAGGAGCAGACCAAGGACAACGACAAGCTGACCCTGTACTTCTGCATGAACTACGGCGGCCGCGCCGAGATCGCCGACGCCGCGCAGGCGCTCGCCGAGGACGTGAAGGCCGGCCGGCTCGACCCGTCCAAGGTGAGCGAGAAGACGTTCGCGAAGTACCTGTACTACGCGGACATGCCGGACGTCGACCTGTTCCTGCGCCCCAGCGGCGAGCAGCGCACGTCCAACTACCTCCTGTGGCAGAGCGCCTACGCCGAGATGGTCTTCCAGGACGTCCTGTGGCCGGACTTCGACCGCCGCGACCTGTGGCGCGCGTGCGTGGAGTACGCGTCCCGTGACCGCCGCTTCGGCGGCGCCACGCCCAACGAGGTCCTGCTCCAGTTGGAGGCCAAGGGCTAGTCGTTCGGCTGCGGCTCTCGTCGTGGCTTCTCGCGCAGTTCCCCGCGCCCCTGAAACGAGCTTCGCTCGCCAAGGGGCGCGGGGAACTGCGCGAGAAGCGGCCACCGGGCCGCAGGCTAGGACGAGACCCCTGCGGAGCACTCCGCGCAGGTGCCGAAGATCTCCACCGTGTGCGCCACGTTCACGTACCCGTGCTCGGCGGCGATCGCCTCCGCCCACTTCTCCACCGCGGGGCCCTCGACCTCCACGGCCTTGCCGCAGACCCGGCAGACCAGGTGGTGATGGTGGTCACCCGAGGAGCAGCGCCGGTACACGGCCTCGCCCTCCGAGGTGCGCAGCACGTCGACCTCGCCGGCGTCGGCGAGGGACTGGAGCGTGCGGTAGACCGTGGTCAGGCCCACCGAGTCGCCCTTGTGTTTGAGTACGTCATGCAGTTCCTGGGCGCTGCGGAACTCGTCCACCTCGTCGAGCGCCGCCGCAACTGCCGCGCGCTGGCGGGTCGACCTGCCTCGAACCGGGGCTGCCACGGGTTCCTCCTCACCTGCCTGCCACCTGCGTACCGCCGCCATTGTGCCAGGCGGCGCCGTGGCCGGGTCAGCCATGAAGGGAAGGAGCCGGGCCCTGCTGCTCCGGGATCGGGCACGCGGCCGGGTCGGCGGACGCGGGAGACGCGGCCTTCGCGCGGCGCCGGGCGAGCGGAGTGGCCAGCAGGGTCAGCACGATGAAGACGGCGATCGTCAGGAGCACGATCGTCGCGCCGGGCGGCACGTCCTGGTAGTACGAGGTGACGGTGCCGCTCAGGGTCACCACGACACCGATCGCCACCGCGCCGGCGAACGTCGCCCGGAAGCTGCGGGTCAGCTGCTGCGCCGCCGCGACCGGCACCACCATCAGGGCCGACACCAGAAGCAGGCCCACGACCCGCATGGCGACCGTCACCGTGACCGCGGCGGTGACCGCGATCAGCAGGTTCAGGGCGCGCACCGGCAGCCCCGTGACCCGCGCGAACTCCTCGTCCTGGCTGACGGCGAAGAGCTGCCGCCGCAGCCCGACCGTCACCAGCACCACGAACGCGGCGAGCCAGCAGATCGCCGTGATGTCGGCCGGGGAGACCGTCGCCAGCGAGCCGAAGAGGTACGAGCTGAGGTTGGCGGTCGAGCCGCCCGGCGACAGGTTGATCAGCATGACGCCGCCCGCCATGCCGCCGTAGAACAGCATGGCGAGCGCGATGTCGCCGCGCGTCTTGCCGTACCAGCGGATCAGCTCCATGATCAGCGCGCCGACCACGGAGACCGCCATGGCCATCCACACGGGCGACGTGGACAGCAGGAAGCCGAGGCCGACACCGGTCATCGCGACGTGCCCGATGCCGTCGCCCATCAGGGCCTGGCGGCGCTGGACGAGGTAGATGCCGATGGCGGGCGCCGTGATGCCGATGAGGACGGCGGCCAGCAGCGCCCGCTGCATGAAGGCGAAGTCGAGGAATTCCATGTCAGCTCAGCAGTCCGGTGCGTACGGGCTCCGCCTCGGCGGAGTGCGGGTGGACGTGGTCGTGGCCGGGCAGCGCGTGCTGGCCGACGGCCTTCGGGGGCGGCCCGTCGTGCAGCACGCAGCCGTCGCGCAGCACCACGGCCCGGTCGATCAGCGGCTCCAGCGGGCCGAGTTCGTGCAGGACGAGCAGGACGGTGGTGCCCGCCGCGACCTGCTCGCGCAGCGTCGCGGCCAGCACCTCCTGGCTGGCCAGGTCGACGCCCGCCATCGGCTCGTCCATGATCAGCAGCTCGGGCTGCGCGGCCAGTGCGCGGGCGATGAGCACGCGCTGGTGCTGGCCGCCGGACAGCGCGTCGACGGAGTCCCTGGCCCGGTCGGCCATGCCCACCGACTCCAGGGCGCGGGTCACCGCGTCCCGGTCGGCCCGGCGCAGGATGCCGAACCGGGCCCGGGACAGCCGCCCCGAGGAGACGACCTCGGTCACCGTCGCGGGCACACCGCCCGCGGCCGTCGTGCGCTGGGGAACGTAACCCACGCGTGCCCAGTCCCTGAAGCGGCCGCGGGCCGTGCCGAACAGCTCGATCCCGCCGCCGGTGACCGGCACCTGGCCGATGATGCTGCGCACCGCGGTCGACTTGCCCGAGCCGTTCGCGCCGAGCAGGGCGACGACCTCGCCGCGGCGGACGGTGAGGTCGATGCCGCGCAGGACGGGACGCGAGCCCAGCTCGGCCGTCACCTTGCGCATGGTGATCACGGGTTCGGTGTTCTGCGCCATGTCCGCGCCGCCCTCCGGGTCGCCTGCTGGGTACGTCACTTGGTGCCGAGCGCCTTCTGGAGCGCGGCCAGGTTCGACTCCATGACCGCGAGGTAGTCGTCACCCCGGGACTTGTCGGTGATGCCCTCGATCGGGTCGAGGACGGCCGTCTTCAGTCCGGTGTCACCCGCGAGGGTCTTCGCCGTCCTGTCGCTGACGAGCGTCTCGTAGAAGACGGTGGTGACGCCGTCGGCCTTCGCCATCTTCTGGAGGTCCTTGACGCGGGCGGCGCTGGGCTCGCTCTCCGGGTCGAGGCCGCTGATGGCCTCCTCGGTGAGGCCGTAGCGCTCGGCGAGGTAGCCGAAGGCCGCGTGCGTGGTGATGAAGACCTTGCTGTCCGTGTTCTTCAGGCCGTCCGCGTACTTCTTGTTCAGCCCGTCGAGCTTGCCGACCAGGGCCGCGGTGTTCTTCTTGTACGCGGCCGCGTGGTCCGGGTCGGCCTTCTCCAGGGCCTTGCCGACGCCCTCGGCGACCTCGGCGTACTTCACCGGGTCGAGCCAGATGTGCGGGTCTGTGCCCTCTTCGCCCCCTTCGGAGCCGTGGTCGTGGTCGTGCTCGTCCGCGTGCCCGCCGACCTCGCTGCCGTGCTTCTCCAGGTCGGTCAGTGAGGCGGCGTCGACCTTCGTGCCGATGCCGGACTGGCTGATCGCCTCGTCGACGGAGGGCTGGAGGCCCTTGAGGTAGACGGCGACGTCGGCCTCCTCGAGCTGGCCGCGCTGCTTGGCGCTGACCTCCAGGTCGTGCGGCTCCTGGCCGGGCTCGGTCAGATTGGTGACGGCGACGTGGTCGCCACCGATCTGCTCCGCGAGGTACTGCATCGGATAGAACGACGCGACGACGTCCAGCTTGCCGTCCTTTCCGCCGCTCTTGCCGTCCGCCGCCGTCGAGGACGAGCAGGCGGAGAGCAGGGCGATGCCGAGCGCCGTGGTGCCGGCGACGGCGGTGGTGGATATGAGGCGGCGGCGGGGACGCGGAGAGCGGCGTACGTTCATGACAGTCATTTTCAACAAAAGTGGAAACGATTGTCAACAAGCTCTTCGCGAGACCTTCGTCCCGCTCGGTCCCGCTCTGTGACCAGGAACCGATTTGGTTCGGGAGGCGGCCCCGCCGGTAACCTGAGGCATTCGCTCCCGGAGCGCGTATCCAGCGCGCTCACCGTCGTCGTAATGAAGAGAGCACCGTGGCCGCCGACAAGATCGAAACCATCGTCAGCCTCAGCAAGCGCCGTGGCTTCGTCTACCCCTGCAGCGAGATCTACGGCGGCCAGAAGGCCGCCTGGGACTACGGTCCGCTGGGTGTGGAGCTGAAGGAGAACCTCAAGCGCCAGTGGTGGCGCTACATGGTCACCGCGCGCGAGGACGTCGTCGGTATCGACTCCTCCGTGATCCTGGCGACCGAGGTATGGCAGGCGTCGGGCCACGTCGCCACGTTCTCCGACCCGCTGACCGAGTGCACCGCGTGTCACAAGCGTTACCGCGCGGACCACCTGGAAGAGGCGTACGAGGAGAAGAAGGGCCGTCTCCCCGAGAACGGCCTGGCGGACATCAACTGCCCCAACTGCGGCACCAAGGGCGCCTTCACCGAGCCCAAGCAGTTCTCCGGCCTGCTCGCCACGCACCTCGGCCCGACGCAGGACAGCGGCTCGATCGCCTACCTGCGCCCCGAGACCGCCCAGGGCATCTTCACCAACTTCTCGCAGGTGCAGACGACTTCGCGCCGCAAGCCGCCGTTCGGCATCGCCCAGATGGGCAAGTCGTTCCGCAACGAGATCACGCCCGGCAACTTCATCTTCCGCACCCGTGAGTTCGAGCAGATGGAGATGGAATTCTTCGTCAAGCCGGGCGAGGACGAGAAGTGGCAGGAGTACTGGATGGAGCAGCGCTGGAACTGGTACACCGGTCTCGGCCTGCGCGAGGAGAACATGCGGTGGTTCGAGCACCCGAAGGAGAAGCTCTCCCACTACTCGAAGCGCACCGCTGACATCGAGTACCGCTTCCGCTTCGGCGGCAGCGAGTGGGGCGAGCTGGAGGGCGTCGCCAACCGCACGGACTACGACCTGTCCGCGCACGCCAAGGCCTCCGGCCAGGACCTCTCCTACTTCGACCAGGAGAAGGGCGAGCGCTACACGCCGTACGTCATCGAGCCCGCGGCCGGTGTCGGCCGCACGATGCTGGCGTTCATGCTCGACTCCTACTTCGAGGACGAGGCGCCCAACGCCAAGGGCAAGATGGAGAAGCGCACGGTCATGCGCTTCGACCACCGCATCGCCCCGGTGAAGGTCGCGGTGCTCCCGCTCTCCCGCAACCCCGAGCTGTCCCCGAAGGCGAAGGGTCTGGCCGCCGCGCTGCGCCAGAACTGGAACATCGACTTCGACGACGCCGGTGCCATCGGCCGCCGCTACCGCCGCCAGGACGAGATCGGCACGCCGTTCTGCGTCACGGTCGACTTCGACACCCTCGAGGACAACGCGGTGACGGTGCGCGAGCGCGACACCATGAAGCAGGAGCGCGTCTCCCTCGACCAGATCGAGGGCTACCTGGCCGCCCGCCTGGTCGGCTGCTGATCGCGCCCCGCGCCTGAAGCATCCGAAAAGCCCCGGCCCGCCGTTTCGGCGGTGGGCCGGGGCTTTTTGCTGCACACTGCGGCGTGTGTCTGACATGACAAGCAGCAAGGTCAGCCGCTGGGACCAGCACGGGCGCGGACATGTCGTGCGGGTCGAGAAGGCGGGTATGCAGCGACAGTTGACGTGCGATACGTGCGGCTGGCGGCGAACGGCGCAGTTCCTGCCGTGGCTCAAGGCCGAGGAGCATCTGGAACAGGCGCACCAGGCGACGGTGGATCCGGGTTCCGGCGACGACAGGGACGGACGGGGCGCCAGGACGTGAACCGGGCGGCCGGACAGGCCCTAACCGGCCTCCCCGAGCGCGCACTCGGCCGCCGCCACCACCGTGTCGACCTGATGGGCGACCTGCCGCCCGACCGGCACCCGGCGCAGGCGCAGCGCCTTCTCGAACTCGGCGCACCACGTGCCGAAGAGCTGCTCGAGCTCCGTGTGCAGCGCCGGAGCCGCCGGATCGTGCGACGCGTCGAGGAGCCGCAGCAGCAGGCCGGCCGCGCGCAGCGGCTGCCGGCGGGCCGCGATCTCCAGTGCGGTGAGCTGCGCCGTCGGCAGCGGAGCGGCCCGGCGGATCAGCGGCTCCCAGGAGGCGGCCACCAGGTCGAAGAGATCCTCGGCCATCCAGTCCAGGACGCGGCGCGGTGCGCTGTCGGCGGCGGACGGCAGGAACGCGGCGGCCTTGTCGAGCACCGAGGTCACCTGGGCGCCACCGTCCAGCACCAGCCGGGACAGCTCGCGCAGAGCGTTCCCGGTGCCGGGGTGCAGGGCCGGGTCCGCGGCCGACTCCGCCGCCCAGACGGGGACTTCGACGATGGCCGTGACCCCGCCGTAGGCCTGCGGGGCGCACCATGTCGTCGGCCCGATGTCGTCCGTGCCCTGCGGAAGCCGGCCCTCGGCGTCGCGCGCGGGCAGGACGAAGACGCCGGGACCGGGGCTGTCCCAGTTCGGCGCGTCGTAGGTGCCGTGCTGGAGGGGGATCGCGCAGCGCTCCGCGCTGGCCGCGAACGGGGCTGTCAGACCCGGCAGTTCACGGGTCAGCTGCACCCAGCTGCCGCCCGCGTCGGTGCCGTGCAGCGAGCACTGGAGCACCGGCCGCACCTCGTCGATGAGCCGGAACAGGACGCGGGTCTCCGGCAGCGGCCCCCCGGCGATCGGCGCCCACTCGGGCTGGTGCGCGGCGACCGGACGGAACGCGGTGCGGTAGTAACCGGCGAGGGTGTCGTCGGGGGCGGGCCCGCTCAGCGCGGCGCCGTCCGGATCGAGGCACAGGACGATGTCCCAGGTGACCCGGGCGGGATCGGTGGCCGGCGCGTACCGCCCGTCGTCGCCCGCCACCCGCCGGGCGAGGGCCAGCGCGCTCGCCCCGCCGACCGGCTCGTCGGGATGCGGTCCCGCGACGACGAGGACGTGCCGTGGACCGTGCCCCACCGACAGCAGCAGGATCGGCCGCCCGGCACGCGAGAGCCCGATCCGGCGCAGTCGGCAGCTCCGGGGATGCCGGGCGGCCAGCCGCCGGGCCGATCCGACGACCTCGGCGGCTGTGGGACAGCGGTCCACGTCCGGATCAGGATCCGCCGTTGCCACCGCTCTCGCCGGTGGTCTCCTTCTTGTCCAGCGGACGGATCCTGATCCGGGTCGCCGGCTTCGTCTGGTGCGTCATGCCCTGTCCTTCCTGTGGGGGGACCTGTGGGGGTGGTCCTCGGGTGGTCAGTTCACGGACGTGCTCTTGCCAGAGTTCGCGCCGAGGGTCACGGTTGTCAATCATCGTTGGCCCTGGGCCTGTTGGGACTCCCGAGATTGGCGCGAAGATGACGGTGCGAGCGATGCGGCGGCCCCGGATCAAGCCCGAGCACCGGGCCTACCGGACCGCGGACGGCAACATCAGGATCGGCAGCGTGGTGCACGGCATCGGCGCCGAGGTCGCCGACCCCGAAGGCTGGCTGTGGACGCTGGTGGAGTCGATGGACGGCACCCGCGACGCCGCCGCCGTCGTCGCCGAGGTGACCCGGCACCACCCCGGACGGCCGCTGCCGGACGCGGAGATCGTCCAGGCGATGACCGACCTGGCCGCGGCCGGGTTCGTCGAGGACGCCGGCGCCGAGCCGCCGGCCGGGCTGTCCGCGCCGGAGCAGGAGCGCTACAGCCGGGGCATGACCCTGCTGCGCTGGATGGACCTCACCCCGCGCGCCAGCGCCTGGGAGCCGCAGGAGCGGCTGCGCCGGGCCCGGGTCCTGCTGCTCGGCGTCGGCGGCACCGGCGGGGCCGCCGCGCGCGACCTGGTCGCCTCCGGGGTGGGCGCCCTGCACTGCGTCGACCCGGACGTCGTCGAACTGTCCAACCTCAACCGGCAGACCCTGTACCGCGAGGCGGACCTCGGCGCGCCCAAGACCGACGCTGCCCTGCGCGCCCTGCGGGCCCTGAATCCGGCGGTCCGCCTCACGGGCGAGCGGACCGAGGTGCGCGGGCCCGACGACCTGTACGCCCTGCTCGGCGGCGGCCCGTCGGCGTACGACGTGCTGCTGCTCGCCGCCGACCGGCCCCCGGCGATCCGCCGCTGGGCCAACGAGGTCTGCCTCGCCACGGGCACGCCCTGGGCCGAGGCCGGGTACCGGGGGCCCTTGGTCGCCGTGGGCGTCTTCGTGCCCGGCGGGGGACCGTGCTGGCAGTGCCTGCGCGATGCCGAGGTCGAACGCCGGGACCTGCGGCTCGCCCCCGGCCAGGACGAGGACATCGCCTCGCCCCGCATGCCGTGGAATCCGGCCAACGCCGTCACCGCGAGCCTGTCCGGCAGCCTTCTCGCGCAGGCCGCCGTCACGCTGCTGTGCGGCATCCCGCCGGTCGACCCCGGCTTCCGCCACGGCCTCAACCTCATGGTCCCCGGAGATCCCGTCCTCCAGCGCAGCGCACCCCGCCCCGGCTGTCCCGCCTGTGGCACCCCGGAGCAGGCGGACCGCCCGTGACGGACGCGGCCGGCCTGCCCCGCGTCACGCCCACGACCCATGTGGTCCTGCACGACCTCGCGGTGCGGCGCGACCGGGACGACTGGATCGTGGGCCGGATGGCCACCCGTACCTTCGTCGCCCTGCCGTACGCCGGAGCGCGGGCCGTCCAACTCCTGGGCGAGGGAAGGACGGTGGCCCGCACCGCCGAGATGCTGCGCGCCGAGACGGGCGAGGAGTTCGGGATCACCGAGTTCGTCGAGGACCTCGCCGGCCTCGGCTTCGTCGCCCGGATCGGCGCACGCCCCGTACCGGACACCGCACCGCCGCCCGCGTCGCTGCCCCGGCTGCGTCCGCGCCATGTCCGGTTCGCCCTGCACCCGTTGCTGCCCGTGCTCGTCGCGGCGCTGCTCGCCGCGGCCCTCGTCGCCCTGGTCCGCGACCCCGGACTGCTGCCCGGCTACCGCGACCTGCTGTGGAGCAGGCACGGCAGCCTGGTCCTGCTCAGCGGGGCGGCGGCCGGCTGGGTGCTGGTCCTCGCCCATGAGCTGGCCCACCTGGTGACGGCCCGTGCCGCGGGCGTGCCCGGGCGCATCCGGCTCGGCACCCGGCTTCAGTTCCTCGTGATGCAGACCGACATCAGCGGCATCGAACTGGCCCCGCGCCGCCACCGGATGACCGCCTACCTGGCGGGCATCGCCCTCAACCTGTCCGTCGCGTCCTGCCTGCTGCTGGTCCTCGCCGCAACGGACCCCGGACCGGCGGGCGGGACCCGCTCACTCCTGGCGGCCGGGCTGCTGCTCGCCCTGCTGCCGCTGCCCTTCCAGCTCATGGTGTTCACCCGCACCGACCTGTACTTCGTCCTCCAGGACCTCACCGGCTGCCGGAACCTGTACGGGGACGGGCTCGCGTACGCCCGGTACGCGGCCCGGCGCGTGACGCGCCGCGCGGGACCCGATCCGAGCCGCGACCTGCCCGCGCACGAGCGCCGGGCGGTACGCGGCTACAGCGCGGTCCTCGTCGTCGGGACCGCGCTGTGCCTCGCGTTCATGGCCTGTGTGACCCTGCCCGCCGACGTGACCCTGCTGGTCCGCGCGGCGCGCGGCCTCGGCCCCGGGCACGGCCTCGCGGGCAACGCGGACGCGGCGACGGTGCTGCTCGTCCTCGGCTCGGTCAACGTCCTGTGGGCGGTGACCTGGTGGCGGGGGAGGAAGGCCCGCCGCGCCGCAAGGAGGTAGGGGCTAGCGCTTCTCGATGCCCCGCATCACCAGGTCCACGACCGCGCCGAACGCCTCCTGGGCGTCCGGGCGGGTCCACTCCGGGGCGTACACCGGATCGTGGAAGTGGGCGGTCGCCTCGAAGAGCGCGCGGACCGTCGTCGTGGTGTCGGGGACGTCGAACTCGCCCTGGGCCACGCCCTGTTCGAGGATCGTCGTGAGCTGGCCGAGGAGCTCGGCGATGTGGGCGTCGACCACCTCGCTGTTCTCCGTCGTCAGGACCGTGTACGTGGCGAACAGCTCCGGGTCGTCGCCCGCCTTGTGCCGCTTGGCGTCGAAGAGGGCCGACAGCCAGTGCCGCAGCTTGGCGGCGGGCGGCTCGGCGCCGTCCGTGACCGCCGACAGGACGCCGGTGGTCCGGTCCAGCCAGCGCTTGGTCACCGCGCCGCGCAGCTCCGCCTTCGTACGGAAGTGGCGGTACACCGAGCCGTGGCTGACCCCGAGCACGCGGGCCACGTCGACCACCGTCGCCTTCGCGGCGCCGTGGCGCCGCAGCACGTCCTCGGTCGCGGCGAGGATGCGCTCGGGGGTCAGGGTCTCGGTGGTCGGTGCCATGGCGTCGACGGTACCGGCCCGCGCTCAGCGCTCGCTGTCGAGGTCGGCCATCTGTGCCGCCGCGTAACGGTCTCCGGCGGCGGCGCCCGCGGGCACGGCCTCCTCGATCGCGGCGAGGTCGGCCGCGTCCAGCGTCACGTCGAGCGCGCCGAGCGCCTCGGTCAGCCGGGTCCTGCTGCGGGCGCCGATCAGCGGCACGATGTCGTCGCCCCTGCTGAGCACCCAGGCGATCGCGATCCGGGCCACGCTGACGCCCTTCTGCTCGGCGATCTTGCGGAGCTGCTCGACCAGGTTCAGGTTGTGGTCCAGGTTCTCCCCCTGGAAGCGGGGCGAGAAGGAGCGGAAGTCGCCCGGGGCGAGCTGCCGGTCGCGGGTGTAGTGCCCGGAGATCAGCCCGCGCGAGAGCACGCCGTACGCGGTGATGCCGATGCCCAGCTCACGGGTGGTGGGCAGGATCGTGTCCTCGATGCCGCGCGAGATGAGCGAGTACTCGATCTGGAGGTCCGAGATGGGGGCGGTGGCGGCGGCCCGGCGGATGGTCTCCGCGCCGACCTCGCTCAGCCCGATGTGCCGCACATGGCCCTTCTCGACCAGCTCGGCGATGGCGCCGACGGTCTCCTCGATCGGCACGTCCGGGTCGAGCCGGGCGATCCGGTAGACGTCGATGTGGTCGACGCCGAGCCGCTGGAGCGAGTACGCGACGAAGTTGCGCACCGCCTCGGGGCGTCCGTCGTACCCCGACCAGCCGCCGTCCGGGTCGCGCAGCGCGCCGAACTTCACACTGGTCAGCGCCTTGGCCCGGGCCTCGGCGGGCGCCGAGCGCAGCGCCTCGCCGATCAGCATCTCGTTGTGCCCCATGGCGTAGAAGTCGCCCGTGTCGAGCAGGGTCACGCCCGCGTCGAGCGCGGCGTGCACGGTGGCGATGGACTCGGCCCGGTCGGTCTCGCCGTACAGCGCGGACATGCCCATGCAGCCGAGGCCGACAGCGGCGGTGCGGGGGCCGGTGGTGCCGAGGGTTCGTGTGGGGAGGTTCATGACTCCAGAGTGGCATGACAGATGACAGATTTCAATATCTGTCATCTGTTACTTGTTGCCTGTGACTGTCACCTGTCACCGTCAGGCGATCGTCCGCGGCAGCCGCAGGCTCAGCACCGCCGTCACCACGATCGCGCCCAGCTGGGCCAGCAGCGTCACGATCAGCGCGTTGCGCATGCCCACGTCGGCGGCCAGGGACAGGAACAGTGAGCCGAGGGTGGCCACGCCCAGGGCCAGGGCCGACTGATGGGTCGTCGTCAGGACGCCGCTGCCCACGCCCGCCCGCGCCGCGGGTACCTCGGACAGCACGATGCGGAACAGGACCGGGAGCTGGAGGGCCTGGCCCGCGCCCATCAGGACCGCGCCCGGCATCAGTTCCAGCACGCCGAGGTGCGGCCAGGTGCGCCACGCCGTCAGGGCGACCACCGCGACGCCGGTCGCCTGGAGGACGCCGCCCGCCGTGACCACCCGCGTGCCCCAGCGGACGATGAGCCGCGGACCGGCCAGCGAGGTCAGGAAGAAGACCACCGCGAACGGCGCCAGGGCGAGCCCGGCGACGACCGGATCGAGGCCCTCGCCCTGCTGCAGCGACACCGCGATCGCGAACATGAAGGCGCTCAGGCCGATGTCGAAGGGGATGATCATGACCAGCGCGCGGCGCAGGGAAGTGAGCCGGAAGAGCGACGGCGGGACCAGCGGGGTGCGGCCCGCCCGGTCGGCGGAGCGCTCCACCCGGTAGAAGACGAAGGCCAGGACGGGGAACGCGGCGAACGACAGCCACGTCCACAGCGGCCAGCCCGCCGCCCGCCCCTCGGTCAGCGGCGCGAGCAGCGCGCCCAGCGTCAGCGCGAGCAGGACCGTGCCGGGGACGTCGACCGGCTCGGGCCGCGGCGAGCGGGTGCGCGGGACCGTGCGGGCGGTGAGCGCGAGCGCGGCCGCGGCCACCGGCACGTTCACCAGGAACACCGCGCGCCAGCCGCTGCCGAACAGATCGGCGGAGACCAGGACACCGCCGAGGACCTGGCCCGTCACCATCGACAGGCCCGCCATCGCGCCGTACAGGCTCATGGCGCGGGCCCGGCGCGGCCCGGCCGTCGTGGTGGCCTGGATCGTGGCGAGGACCTGCGGTGCGATCAGCGCGGAGGCCGCGCCCTGCGCCACCCGCGCGATCACCAGGAACGTCGCGTTCGGGGCGAGCCCGCAGGCCAGCGAGGTCAGGGCGAACGTGGTCAGGCCGAGCGAGAACAGCGCGCGCCGCCCCAGCAGATCGCCGAGCCTGCCGCACAGCACGAGCAGCACCGCGAACGCGATGCCGTAACCGGAGATGACGAGTTCCAGGACCGACTCGCTCGCGTGCAGATCACGGTCGATGTCGGGCAGGGCGACGTTGACGATGAAGAAGTCGATGAGCGGCAGGGCCGCACCGAGCAGCACCGTGAACAGGCCGGTCCCGGTGAGCGCTGCGGCTTCCCGGGGCGTGCCCCGCGCCGGTGCGGCGGTGGGAGTCTGGGTGGTCATGGCGTCGAGAGTCCGCCGCCCGCGAGGCTGGTACCAGAGTGTTCTTATCCTGGTAGAACCTCTACCTGGAAACAGGATCCGCGGCGTCGCACGCTGGGAGCGTGACCCTCTTGACGCAGGACGTGCAGCAGACCGAAGCGGCGGGCGGCCGGCCCGGCGAGATCCGGCGCCACGAGCTGGCCGGATTCCTGCGCAGCCGCCGCGAACGCATCACGCCCGAGCAGGTCGGCCTGCCGCGCGGACGCCGGCGCCGCACCCCGGGGCTGCGCCGCGAGGAGGTCGCGCACCTCTCCGCGGTCGGCGTCACCTGGTACACGTGGCTGGAGCAGGCCCGCGACATCCAGGTCTCCGCGCAGGTCCTCGACGCGCTGGCGCGGGCACTGCGGCTCGACGCGGGGGAGCGCGCCCACCTCTTCGGCCTGGCCGGTGCCATCGACCCGGCCCCGACGGCCGACAGCGCCACCGTCACCCCCGAACTGCGCCTGATGCTCGACCAGTTGTCGCCGTTCCCGGCGGCCGTGCAGAACAGCCGCTACGACATCCTCGCCTTCAACCGCACGTACGGAGCGCTCTTCTGCGACCTGGAGGCGGTCCCCGTCGAGGACCGCAACGTGATGCTGCTGGCCTTCACGCACGAGCAGTGGCGGGCGTCGATCGTGTACCTCGACGAGGTGCTGCCGACGATGACCGCCAAGTTCCGCGCGACGATGGCCGGCCGCATCGGCGAACCCGGCTGGAAGCCGCTGCTCCAGCGGCTCACGGAGGCGTCGGCCGAGTTCCGTGCGCTGTGGGAGCGCTACGACGTTCAGCAGACGTCCACCAGCAAGGTCAAGCACTTCCGCAACGCCCGCGTCGGCCTGGTCTCCTTCGTCCACACCGACCTGTGGCTGGGCGGCGACTCGGCCGCGCGCCTGGTCACGTACACCCCGGCCGACGACACCACCCGCGAACGCCTGCGCGAGCTGGAGAAGCTGACGGCCGAGCGCTAGCGCCGCCGCCCCGGCTGTCCCCCGGCTATCGGGCCGACGCCTTCGTCAGCGCCGCGTCCTCCGGCTCCTCCAGCCGCTCCGCCGTCCGGCGTGCGGTGCCGCGCGCCCACGCCCCGCTGGTCACCGCGCCGAGCACAAGCACCGCGAACCCGCACCCGGCGATGATCCACCAGCAGGCCCGGCCGGCGGTGACGAACGACGCGGCGTAGGAGGATCCGGCGACGCCCGAGGCGAGCACCGCGCCGATCACGGCGACGCCGAGGGTCTGGCCGATCTGCCGGCTGGTGGAGGCGACGGCCGCGGCCACCCCGGCCTGGGCGCGCGGCATCCCGGAGACGGCGGTGTTGGTGATCGGCGCGTTCACGAAGCCGAAGCCGATGCCGAACAGCACGTACCCGATGGTGAGGGTGGTGTTCGACGTCTCGGCGTCGAAGGCGGCGAACAGCACGCCGCTCGCCGTCATCATGACGCCCGCGACGAGCAGCGGGAGCCGCGGGCCGCGGCTGCCGACCAGCCGGCCCGACAGCGGCGCGCAGACGAACGTCATCGCCGCCATCGGCAGCATCCACAGGCCCGCGTGCAGCGCGTCCAGGCCGCGCACGTCCTGGAGGTACAGCGTCGACAGGAACAGGAAGCCGCCCAGCGCCGCGAAGCCGCAGATCGCGATGACGGTGGCACCGCTGAACGGCGCCGAACGGAAGAACCGCAGATCGATCAGCGGCTCCGCCCGGCGCGGCTCGTACAGCAGGAGGCCGACCAGCGCGGCCAGCGCGAGGGCGGCGCAGCCCACGATCCGCGCCGAGGTCCAGCCCGCCGAGGGCGCCTCGATGATCGCGTACGTGAGCGAGCCGAGCAGCGCGATGATCAGGACCTGCCCGACCGGGTCGGGCCTGCGGGCCCGCGGGGCGCGGGACTCCGGCACGTAGCGCAGGGTGAGCAGCAGGGCGGCGAGGCCGACCGGGAGGTTGACCCAGAAGATCGAGCGCCAGCCGACCGAGTCCACGAGCAGCCCGCCGACCAGCGGCCCGGCGGCCATCGAGATGCCGACGACCCCGCCCCACACCCCGATGGCACGGGCCCGCTCGCGCGGGTCGGTGAAGGTGTTGGTGATGATCGACATCGCGACCGGGTTGAGCATCGAGCCGCCGACCGCCTGCACCATGCGGAAGGCGACGAGCGACTCCAGGGTGGGAGCCAGCGAGCAGGCCACCGACGCGGCCGTGAAGATCACGAGCCCGGTCATGAAGACCTTGCGGCGCCCGATCCGGTCGGCCGTCGACCCGGCCAGCATCAGCAGCGAGGCGAGGACGAGCGTGTAGGCGTCGATCGTCCACTGCATGCCCGAGAGCGTGGCGTCGAAGTCCTTCGCCATGGCGGGCAGGGCGACGTTCAGGACGGTGTTGTCGAGGCTGACGATCAGCAGACTCATGCAGCAGATCGCCAGGATCAGCATGCGCCGCCGCGCGGTCAGGGTGGGTGCATCGGGCATGTAATTGACGGTAACCGGAGCCGGGTCCGGACGTGCACGCGAGGTGGAGGTCATGACTACGACGATGACCGCCCGCTCAGCCTGGTGCCAGAGCCTGCTCATCCTGTTACAGGCAGTACCCGGCACCAGGCTGGCGAGCGGCCGGAGGCGGGCGCACCCTGGAAGCATGACGACCGCAGCCCCCGTCACCGGCCCCGCCGCAGCACCCGTCACCGGTCCCGCGTCCGGCCTCCGCCGGTCCGCCGACGACGCCCGTCGCGCCGAGCTGGGCGCGTTCCTGCGCAGCCGGCGCGAACGCATCACCCCGGACCGCGTCGGCCTGCCCGGCACCGCCCGCCGCCGCACCCCGGGGCTGCGCCGCGAGGAGGTGGCGCACCTCGCCGCGGTCGGGGTCACCTGGTACACGTGGCTGGAGCAGGGCCGCGCCATCAACGTCTCGGCCGGTGTCCTGGACGCCATCGCCCGCGCCCTGCTGATGGACCCCGCCGAGCGCGCGCACGCCTTCGCGCTGGCCGGGACCACCGACCCGCGCGCCGAGACCGACTCCCCGGCCGTCACCCCCACGCTCCTGCGCATGCTGCGACGGCTGGAGCCCTACCCGGCCGAGCTGAAGAACGCCCGCTACGAGGTCCTCGCCCACAACCGCGCCCACGCCGACGTCTTCGGCGACCCGGAGGAGTTCGCGCCGGAGCACCGGGGTGCCCTGTGGCGGATGTTCATGTGCGACCGGTGGCGCACCCAGTTCCTGGACCGCGAGGCGATGCTCGGCGACCTGGTCGCCAAATACCGCAAGGCGATGGCCGGGCACGTCAGCGAGCCCGCCTGGCGGGCACCGGTGGACGAGCTGCTCGCGGTGTCGCCGGAGTTCCGCGACCTGTGGGAGCGGCGCGACGTCGCGCCGGTGGTCTCGCACGTCAAGCGGTATCTGCACCCGGACCCGGAGATCGGCCTGCTGCGCCTCGAACACCGGCACATGTGGCTCGCGCCGGACGGCGACGCGCACCGGGTGGTCGCCTACGTCCCCGCGGACGACGAGACCGAGGAACGGCTGGAGAGGCTGGCCGCCCGGACGGGGTGAGCGGCCGGTGGGCCGGGTGAGGGACAATGGATGCTTGCCGTGCCGCCCGGCGGCCCGGCCGACGCCCCAGCCGTACGTCCCCGGAGACCCGCCCCGATGTCCCAGCAGCCGCTCCAAGTAGGCCCGCACACCGTGCAGCCGCCCGTGGTCCTCGCACCCATGGCGGGCATCACGAACGCGCCGTTCCGCACCCTGTGCCGGGAGTTCTCGGGCGGCAAGGGGCTCTTCGTCAGCGAGATGATCACCACCCGCGCCCTGGTCGAGCGCAACGAGAAGACCATGCAGCTGATCCACTTCGACGAGACCGAGAAGCCTCGCTCGATCCAGCTGTACGGCGTCGACCCGGCCACCGTCGGCAAGGCCGTCCGCATGATCGCGGAGGAGGGTCTCGCCGACCACATCGACCTGAACTTCGGCTGCCCGGTGCCCAAGGTGACGCGCAAGGGCGGCGGCTCCGCGCTGCCGTACAAGCGGCCGCTGCTGCGCGCGATCCTGAAGGAGGCCGTGTCGGGGGCGGGCGACCTCCCGGTCACGATGAAGATGCGCAAGGGCATCGACGACGACCACATCACGTTCCTGGACGCCGGGCGGATCGCGGTCGAGGAGGGCGTCACGGCGATCGCCCTGCACGGGCGCACCGCGGCGCAGCACTACGGCGGCACCGCCGACTGGGACGCCATCGCGCGCCTCAAGGAGCACGTGCCCGAGATCCCGGTGCTCGGCAACGGGGACATCTGGTCCGCCGACGACGCGCTCCGCATGGTCCGGGAGACCGGGTGCGACGGCGTGGTCGTGGGCCGTGGCTGCCTCGGGCGGCCGTGGCTCTTCGCCGACCTCGTCGCCGCGTTCGAGGGGCGGGACGAGCGGGTGCGTCCCACGCTGCGGGTCGTCGCCGACGCGATGGTGCGGCACGCCACGCTGCTGGGGCAGTGGATCGGGGACGAGGCGCGCGGGGTCATCGACTTCCGCAAGCACGTGGCCTGGTACCTGAAGGGTTTCTCGGTCGGCTCCGAGATGCGCAAGCGGCTGGCGATCACTTCGTCGCTGGACGAACTCCGTGCCGGGCTCGACGAGTTGGACCTCGACCAGGACTGGCCGGCCGGCGCCGACGGGCCGCGGGGCCGTACGTCCGGCAACAACCGTGTCGTCCTCCCGGACGGCTGGCTGAAGGACCCGTACGACTGCGCGGGCCTCTCCGAGGACGCCGAGCTGGACACGTCGGGGGGCTGATCCCTCGGCGGTTCCCGGCTGCGGCTTTCGTCGTGGCCGGGCGCGGGGAACTGCGCGAGAAGCCCCACCGGGCCGCGCGCGACGAGCTACCTGGCGACCAGCCACGATGCGGGCCGCGCCGGAACGGCGGCCTACCCCCCGACGGCGCTCAGCAGTGCCAACGGTGCCGCCGCCGACCGGGACTCGCGTGCGCAGGCGTACGGGAAGGGGACCGGTGCCGGATACGCCTCGCGGGCGTAACCGGCGACCACCTCCGGCAACCGCCCACCACAGGCGACGGCCGCCGCGACCACCCCGCTCGCCACCACCCGCGCCTCGTCGTGCAGCCCGTACCGCGCGAGCCCCAACGCGATCAGCGCGTTGTCGTGCGGCCACACCGAACCCCGGTGGTACGACAGCGGGTGATAGGCGGGCTGGCCGGCGGCCACGGTGCGCACGCCCCAGCCCGAGAAGAAGTCCGGTTCCAGCAGGCGCCGCCCCACCGCCTCCCCGTACTCCTTGTCGAGCAGCCCGGACCACAGCAGATGCCCGGCGTCGGACGCCAGCGCGTCGACCTGCTGCCCGTCACCGTCGAGCGCGAGTGCGGGGAAGCCTTTCTCCGCCATCCAGAAGTCCCGCACGAAACGATCCCGCAGATCGGCCGCCGCCTGTTCGAGCAGCTCCGCGTAGACCTCGTCGTCCCACACGGTCCTGGCCAGCACGGCAGTGCGCCGCAGCGCGTCGTACGCGTAGCCCTGGGCGCCCGCCGCCATCACCGGACCGGTCGCCCGGCTGCCGTCGGCGGAACAGATCGCGCCGGGGGAGTCCTTCCAGTTCTGGTTCGCCAGACCGCCCTGGTCGGCGCGGTACACCAGGTAGCCGCGCGACGTCAGCCCGCCGTGGTCCAGCATCCAGCCCACCGCCGCCCGGGCGTGCGACTCCAGCCGCCGGGCGAGCCCGGCGTCCCCGGTGCGCTCCGTGTACGCCCCGAGCAGCACCAGGAACAGCGGCGTCGCGTCGACCGAGCCGTAGTAGCGCCCGTACGGCACCTGCCCGAAGTGCGCCAGCTCCCCGTGCCGCACCTCGTGCACGATCTTCCCGGGCTGGGCGACGACCCCCTCGATCTGCTCGGTGGCCTGGGCCGCGGCGAGCACCGGAAGCGTCGCCGCCGCCAGCTCGGGACGGTAGGGAAGGGCGAACAGGGACGTCAGCAGGGCGTCACGGCCCAGCAGGGTCAGGAACCACGGCACCCCGGCCGCCGGCACCAGATGCCGCTCCCCGTCGGGACCGGCCGCGGGCACCCGCAGCACCGCCAGGTCGGCGAGCCCCCGGGAACAGGCCGCGGCCAGCTCCGGCCAGGAGTCGGGCAGCTCCACGCCCGCGCCGAACTCCGCGATGGAAGAGGCGAGTTCGGAGGCGGCCACGGCCGGGCTCGCGGGCACCGGCACCGGCCGGGCGCCCGAGGGCAGCGCCGCCACCCGCAGCGTGAGAACGGCGCTGCCCTGGGCCGGCAGCTCCAGGGCCCACACCAGACGGCGCGCCCCCGTGCCCGTCTCCGCGACGGCCTCCGGCGCCGGATCACTGGTCACGGTCGTCGACGAACGCCAGTCGCCCCGCGTGTAGGTGAACTCCACGCCGTCGTCGAGGGCTTCACGGGTGCGGACCGCGCCCGTCTTCGCATAGGTGCGGTGGTCGGAGCGCAGCTCGAACTGGTCGGCGAAGTCGGCGTCGACGGTCAGCGCCACCTGGACCGTCGTCGCCACCGGCCGGTTCGACACGATGCGCAGCAGATCCACCAACGAGCCCTCGCCCAGGGCCTGTTCGCGGAAGAGCGTGTACGCGGGCGGCTCCTGGCGGCCGCCGCGCGGCACCAGCACGCAGCGGGCTGGTCCCCCGTGGCTCCCGTCCTCGTACGACAAGGGAGTGAGCACTTCGGGCGCGGACCCGTCGACGGTGAGCTGCCAGCGGGACAGGTGCCGGGCGTCCCGGACGAACAGGCCGTCCGAGGAGACGGCTCCGCGCACCGCGCTCAGCCCGCCCCCCGCGTCGAGCGCCGCGAACGTGCCTCCGCAGACCAGGAGTTGGGCAGTGCGGCCCTGCCCCTGGCCGTATCCGTTGCCACCGAATGTCTCCGTCATCGAGAGGTTCCTTCCCTCCGGCCCTGTTCCCGCGATCCCGCTCGCCCGGCGGTGTCCGGCACCCGCGTCCACGGCGGCAGCGGCCGCCGGTGCTCCGTGCCCGCCTCGCCGTCGGCGTCCCGCGCCGGCTGCCCGTCCAGCAGATCCAGTGTGAGTGCGGCGGTCCAGCCGAAGCCGCGGGCGCCGCAGCCCGCCCCCGTGTACGGATCGACGTACTCGGCGAAGTCCGACGCGTCCGCCGCGTCCAGCAGCGCCGCCCGCAGCCGTGCCGCCCGCGCGTGCTCGCCGTGCAGCCGAAGTCCGCGCTCCAGCAGCCAGTTGGTGTTGAACCAGGCCGGGCCGCGCCAGTACCGGTGCGGGTCGAAGGCGGGGCCCTGCAGGTCGTAGCTCGGCGCGAGCCGCACCCCGTGGCCGAGGCCGAAGTGCGGGCCGCCCGCGGTGTCGAGGAGCGCGCGGACCACGGTGCGCGGCAGCGCGGGCAGGATCAGCGGGATCAGACCCGAGACGCCGTACTCGCGGATCAGCCCGCCGCCGCGCACGTCCCGGCAGAAGAACATGCCCGCGGCCGGGTCCCACAGCCGGTCGACGAGCGCCGCCGTCAGCCGCTCGGCGCGCGCGTGCCGGGCCGTCCCCGCCGCGCCCAGCTCGCAGGCGATCCGGGCGAGCGCGTGCTCGGACGCGGCGAGCAGCGCGTTGAAGGAGGGGTCCTCCACGGCGAACTCGCCGGCTCCGTCGGTGTACCGGCCGTCGCGGTAGTCCGTCGCGAGGCGGACGTACCGGCCGTAGTCGAGGTCCGTCGGGCGGTCGTCGGCCGCTCCGTGCGTCAGGTCGGCGCGGTGGAAGGCGCCGGGCTCGGCCGGGGTGATCCGGCTCAACGGGGCGTCCCAGCAGGGGCTGTTGTCCATCCCCTGCTCCCAGGGGTGCACCACCGAGACGAGCCCGCCGCCGCCCAGGTCGCGGCGGTGCAGCAGATAGCGGTGCCAGGCGGCGAGTGCGGGGTACACGCGGTGCAGGAAGCCACGGGAGCGGGAGAGGGCGGGGTCGGCGCGGTGCACCAGCCAGGCGGCCAGCGCGTGCACGGGAGGCTGCACGATCCCCGAGGTCTGCACGGCGGCCGGGGCTCCGGCGGCGCGGCCCGCGGTGGAGGAGCGCCAGAAGTCGGGGCTGGGGAAGTAGGCGTCCAGGGGGACGGCGGGGTTGAACACGATGTGCGGGATGCGGCCGTCGCCCCACTGGGCGCTCAGCAGCGTCTCCAGCTCCGACTGGGCGCGCAAGGGGGAGACGTGGCGCAGCCCGATCGCGATGAACGCCGAGTCCCACGACCACTGGTGCGGGTACAGCGTGCGCGAGGGGACGGTCGACGCCCCCGTCCAGTTGGCGTCGAGGACATCGACGGCGCGCTCCCGCAGCGGATCGGGCGGCTGCCCGCGCCGCCCGGTGCCCGCCGCGGTCGCCTGCCGCTCGGTCGTGTGCTCCACATGGTCTCCCGTGGACTGCGGGGCTGCCGGGCCGAGCCCCTGACAGGGTGTCGGTTACGCAGCAGGCAGCATAGAGTTACGTCTACTTAACACGCAAAACCTAGAATGTAACGCGCAGTTGATGAACGCAAGGGGGTGGACCCGATGGCCGGGAACCAGGCGAACGCCGGGGATCTTCTGCAGCTCGTGCGCAGTGGCCGCGCGACCACGCGCGGCGCGCTCCAGGAGGCCACCGGCCTGTCCCGGGCCACCGTCGGCCAGCGCCTCGACCGGCTCTTCCGGGCCGGCTGGCTGCGCGAGGGCGCCGCGGAGGCGGTCAACTCCCCGCTGGGCGGGCGGCCTTCGATCCACCTGGAGTTCGACGACACGCACGCCGTGGTGCTCGCCGCCGCCCTCGACACCCGGCACGCCCGCGCGGCCGTCGTGACCCTGTCCGGCGCGATCCTCGCCGAGCGCACCGGCGACCTCACCGTGGACGACGGCCCGGAGACCGTCCTGTCGCAGCTCGGCGTCTGGTGCGGCGACCTGCTCAAGGAGGCCGGCCGGGACCCCGGCACGGTGTGCGGGATCGGGCTGGCCGTGCCGGGGCCGGTGGACGTCGGCAGCGGCCGCGTCATACAGCCGCCGATCATGCCGGGCTGGGACGGCTACGACATCGCGGGGCGCCTCGCCCGCGCCGCCGCCGAGCACGCGGCCACCCCGCCCGAGCTGCCGGTCCTCGTCGACAACGACGCCAACCTCATGGCGTACGGGGAGCAGCGCGCCGCGCACCCCGACTGCCGCGCCTTCGTGCTGGTCAAGGTCTCCACGGGAATCGGGGCCGGCGTCGTCGTGGACGGCGCCGTCTACCGGGGCATCGACGGCGGCGCGGGCGACATCGGCCACATCCGCGTACCCCAGGCGCCCGAGGCGGCGGCCGCGCTGTGCAAGTGCGGCTCGTACGGCTGTCTGGCCGCGGTCGCCAGCGGCCGGGCCCTGGCGCGCCGGCTCACCGAGGCCGGGGTGCCCGCCGCCTCCGGCTGGGACGTGCGGGAGCTGCTCGCCGCCGGGCATCCGGAGGCGGTCCGGCTCGCGCGGGAGGCGGGGCGGGACGTCGGCGAGGTCCTCGCCACCGTCGTCACGCTCCTCAACCCGGGCGTTCTCATGATCGCCGGAGATCTGGCCGGAACTCCCTTCCTGACGGGCGTGCGCGAACTCCTCTACCAGCGGGCGCTGCCCCGCTCGACCGCGCACCTGGACGTCGTGACGGCCCGGCTCGGCGAGCGCTCCGCGCTCATCGGAGCGGCGGCGCTGGTGGTGGAGGAGCTGTACGCCCCCGAGCGGGCGGAGCGGCGGCTCGCCGCGCTGGGCGTGTGACAGGCCCGTTTCGCCCGGCTCACCGCCCGGACCGGTGTCCGCATGCTGACATCGGAGCGTCCGCGGGGCGCCTCGAACGGCGTGATTCTCGCCACCTCTGATACCCCTTGCGCTCAGATGAGCGCGAAATCCTCGTCTGTGCTTCTTCAAGCCCTGGCACTCAGTGCCATCGCTCGATCATTTATTTCTTGAACGCATATGAGTGACCAGCGTGCTCATGTGAGCGATATTCGGGCTCTACGGGGGTTGAGTTTTCGAGACTTGAATGCGAGTGAGGTGGCTGACCTACCCGCCGGTCACTTTCGATCTCCTGGCGGACGGGTGGTTACGGCCGCATGACAGCTGAGTGGACGTACCCACAGCCCTTGGATCTGGGTATGTTCCTCGCCGTCAGGGCAGCCACCCGAGCCTCGAGGAGTCGAGACCCGTGTCGGAAAACAAGGATCCTCAGGTAGCGAAGTTCGTTTACGACTTCACCGAGGGCAACAAAGATCTCAAGGACCTCCTCGGCGGCAAGGGTGCCAACCTCGCCGAGATGACCAACCTGGGTCTTCCGGTCCCTCCGGGCTTCACCATCACCACCGAGGCCTGCAAGGTCTACCTCGACAGCGGCGAGGAGCCGGTGGCACTGCGTGACGAGGTCACCCGGCATCTCGACGCGCTCGAGGCGCAGATGGGGAAGAAGCTCGGCCAGGCCGACAACCCCCTTCTGGTGTCGGTCCGTTCGGGCGCCAAGTTCTCCATGCCCGGCATGATGGACACCGTCCTCAACATCGGTCTCTCCGACAAGTCGGTGCAGGGTCTCGCCAAGCAGGCCGGCGACGACCGCTTCGCCTGGGACTCGTACCGCCGCCTCATCCAGATGTTCGGCAAGACGGTGCTCGACGTCGACGGCGAACTCTTCGAGGAGGAGCTGGAGAAGGCCAAGCACGCCAAGAAGGTCACGGTCGACACCGACCTGGACGCGGCCGACCTGAAGAAGCTCGTCACGCGCTTCAAGAAGATCGTCAAGACCGAGGCCGGCCGGGACTTCCCGCAGGACCCGCGCGAGCAGATGGACCTGGCCATAAAGGCCGTCTTCGAGTCGTGGAACACCGACCGCGCCAAGCTCTACCGCCGCCAGGAGCGCATCCCCGGCGACCTCGGCACCGCCGTCAACGTCTGTTCGATGGTCTTCGGCAACCTCGGCCCCGACTCCGGCACGGGCGTCGCGTTCACCCGCGACCCGGCCTCCGGCCACCAGGGCGTGTACGGCGACTACCTCCAGAACGCGCAGGGCGAGGACGTCGTCGCGGGCATCCGCAACACCGTCGCGCTCGCCGAGCTCGAGGACATCGACAAGAAGTCGTACGACCAGCTCATGCAGATCATGGAGACCCTTGAGAACCACTACAAGGACCTCTGCGACATCGAGTTCACCATCGAGCGCGGGCAGCTGTGGATGCTCCAGACCCGCGTCGGCAAGCGCACCGCCGGCGCCGCCTTCCGGATCGCGACGCAGCTCGTCGACCAGGGCCTGATCGACGAGGCCGAGGCGCTCCAGCGCGTCACGGGCGCCCAGCTCGCGCAGCTGATGTTCCCGAAGTTCGACGAGGACGCGAAGGTCGAGCAGCTCGGGCGCGGCATCGCCGCGTCGCCGGGCGCCGCCGTCGGCAAGGCCGTCTTCGACTCGTACACCGCCATCAAGTGGTCGCGCTCGGGCGAGAAGGTCATCCTGATCCGCCGCGAGACCAACCCCGACGACCTCGACGGCATGATCGCCGCCGAGGGCATCCTCACCTCGCGCGGCGGCAAGACCTCGCACGCGGCCGTCGTCGCGCGCGGCATGGGCAAGACCTGTGTCTGCGGCGCCGAGGACCTGGAGGTCGACACCAAGCGCCGCCGGCTGACCGTCGGTGACGTGGTCGTCGAGGAGGGCGACGTCGTCTCCATCGACGGCTCCAGCGGCAAGGTGTACCTCGGTGAGGTGCCGGTCGTCCCGTCGCCGGTCGTCGAGTACTTCGAGGGCCGGATGCACGCCGGCGCCGACGACGCCGACGAGCTGGTCGGCGCGGTGCACCGCGTCATGGCCTACGCGGACCGGGTCCGCCGGCTGCGGGTCCGCGCCAACGCCGACAACGCCGAGGACGCGCTGCGCGCCCGCCGGTTCGGCGCCCAGGGCATCGGCCTGTGCCGTACCGAGCACATGTTCCTCGGCGAGCGCCGCGAGATGGTCGAGAAGCTGATCCTCGCCGACACCGACGTCGAGCGCGAGGAGTCGCTGAAGCAGCTCCTGCCGCTGCAGAAGCGTGACTTCGTCGAGCTGTTCGAGGCGATGGACGGTCTGCCCGTCACGATCCGCCTCCTCGACCCGCCGCTCCACGAGTTCCTGCCCGACATCACCGAACTGTCGGTGCGCGTCGCCCTCGCCGAGTCCCGCCAGGACGCCAACGAGAACGACCTGCGCCTGCTCCAGGCCGTGCACCGGCTGCACGAGTCGAACCCGATGCTGGGCCTGCGCGGCGTCCGCCTCGGCCTGGTCATCCCCGGCCTGTTCGCCATGCAGGTACGGGCCATCGCCGAGGCCGCAGCCGAGCGCAAGAACGCCAAGGGCGACCCGCGCGCCGAGGTGATGATCCCGCTCGTCGGCACCGTCCAGGAGCTGGAGATCGTCCGCGAGGAGGCCGACCGGGTCATCGCGGAGGTCGAGGCCACCAGCGGCGTCAAGCTGAAGCTCGCCATCGGCACGATGATCGAGCTGCCCCGCGCCGCGCTGACGGCGGGACAGATCGCGGAGGCCGCGGAGTTCTTCTCCTTCGGCACCAACGACCTCACGCAGACCGTCTGGGGCTTCTCCCGCGACGACGTGGAGGCCAGCTTCTTCACCGCGTACCTGGAGAAGGGCATCTTCGGGGTGTCGCCGTTCGAGACGATCGACAAGGACGGCGTGGGCTCCCTGGTCCGCAACGCCGTGGAGGCCGGCCGCGCCACGCGCCCCGACCTCAAGCTCGGCGTCTGCGGGGAGCACGGCGGCGACCCGGAGTCGGTGCACTTCTTCCACGAGGTGGGCCTGGACTACGTCTCCTGCTCGCCGTTCCGGATCCCGGTCGCCCGCCTCGAAGCGGGCCGGGCGGCCTCGACGTCGGCGGGCAGCGACCACCGCTGACGCCCGATGACAGCCGGAGCCGCCGTCGGTCCCCGACCCTCACCGATCGCGGCGGCTCCGGTGCGCAGGGCAAGGGCGGCACCCCTGTGCGGGGGGTGCCGCCCTTGCGCGTGGCCGAAGAGGCGGGGTTGAGCGGAACCCGCCCTCCCACTTAACTGTCGGGTAACCACCACCGTCGAATCCGCCCAGGGAGCACAGCCATGACCGGCTGGAACGCGCGCGACATCCCCGACCAGAGCGGCCGCACCGCCGTGGTCACCGGAGCCAACAGCGGCATCGGCTACGTCACCGCGCGGGAGCTGGCCCGCGCGGGCGCCCAGGTGGTGCTCGCCTGCCGGAACGCGCGGCTGGGCAGCGCGGCCGTGGACCGGATCCGCGACGAGGTGCCGGACGCCGCCGTCGAGTTCGGGGCCCTCGACCTCGCCGATCTGGCCTCCGTGCGCGGCTTCGCCGACGGGTGGTCCGGCCGGCCGCTCGACCTCCTGGTCAACAACGCCGGGGTCATGGCCCTGCCGTACGGCCGCACCGCCGACGGCTTCGAGACACAGTTCGGCGTCAACCACCTGGGCCACTTCGCGCTGACGGGCCTGCTGCTGCCCAGCCTCCTGGAGGCGGCCGCGCCGCGTGTCGTCTCGGTCGCCAGCGTGCTGCACACACTCGCCAACATCGACATCGGCGACCTCAACAGCGAGCGCAGCTACCGGCGTTGGGCCGCCTACGGCCGCTCCAAGACGGCCAATCTGCTGTTCGTGCACGAACTGTCCCGCCGCGCCGCCGCCAGCGGCCCGCTGGCCGTCGCCGCACATCCCGGGTACGCCGCCACGCCCCTGCACGCGCGCGGGGCGAAGATGGAGGGCCGCAGGGGCATGGAGCGCTTCTACGCGGCGGGCAACCGGCTCGTCGCCCAGTCCGCCGAGGACGGAGCGCTGCCCACGCTGTACGCGGCGACCGCGCCGGGCGTACGGCCCGACGACTTCTACGGACCCCGCGTCCTGATGTGGCGCGGGGCGCCCGCCAGGTCGTGGCGAGCGTCGTGGACCGTCAACGACGCGGCGGGGGAGCGGTTGTGGGTGGCGTCGGAGCAGTTGACCGGGGTGGTGTACGAGGGGCTGAAGGACTGACGCCGGTGTGCGCCGCCGGCGGTCGTACGGGCGTCAGGCCGCCGCCCCACCGTCGATGACCAGATCGGCGCCGACCACCGAGGCGGCGTCGTCCGAGGCGAGGTAGAGGACCGCCGCGGCGATCTCGGCGGTGGCGGAGACCCGGCCGAGCGGTGACTCGGTCTTCATCCGGACCGCCCGCTCGGCCTCCGTCTCGCCCGGCCGCAGCGACATCGAGGTGGCGGCGGCCCCCGGGCTCACCGCGTTGATCCGCACGCCGTCGGCGATGTGGTCGAGGGCGGCGCCGCGGGTGAGGGCGGAGACGGCGGCCTTGGCGGCGCCGTAGGCGGTGACGCCGGGCCGGGTGCGGTGCGGGCCGATGTTCGAGGCGATGTTGACGATCGCCCCGCCCGACTCCTGGCCGCGCATCCGGGCGACCTGGGCCTGGAGCGCGTACAGGACACCCGTGACGTTGACGTCCAGCAGCGTCTGCCAGTCCTCGGCCGGCAGCTCGGCGACGGGGGCCCCGCCGCGGAAGACGCCCGCGTTGTTCACCGCCACGTCCAGCGAGCCGAAGCGGTCGACGGCCGCGCGGACGAGGGCCCGCATGTCCTCGGCGCTGCGGACGTCGGCCGGGTGCGCGAGCGCGGTGCCGCCCGCCGCCCCGATCAGGGCGACGGTCTCCTCCAGGGGGCCGGGCGTGCGGCCCGCGACGACCACGTTCGCGCCCTCTTCGGCGAACGCCAGCGCGATCGCCCGGCCGAGGCCGGAACCGGCGCCGGTGACGAGGGCGGTCCGGCCGGAGAAGCGGGTGCGGGACATGACGTACCTCTTTCTTGAATGATCGGTTCAGTATGAGGGCAAGCGAGAAGAGGAGGGGACGGCCCTCCGGGAGTCAGTCCAGCAGTGTCAGTGCCTGCTCGGCCGCGTCGCGCACCCTGGCCGGGTCCTGTGACACCTTGCCGGTGACGCGGATGCCCTGGAGCAGGACGAGCAGCATCCGGGCGAGCGCGCGGGGGTCGCGGTCCTCGGGCAGCTCGCCCCTGGCCCGCGCGCGCAGGAGCGCCGAGTGCAGCAGTGTCTCGATCTCCTCCCAGGACCGCTCCACGCGCCGCGCGGCCTGGCTGTCGTGCGGGCCGAGCTCCGCCGCCGTGTTGGTGACGAGACAGCCCAGCAGGCGCTGTCCGCCCGTGGCGGCCTCGGCCGCGAACCGGCGCACCAGGCCGCGCACGGCCGCCAGCGGCGGACCGTCGCCCGACAGCTCGGCGACGGTCGCCGCGCCGGTGGACTCGGCGTACCGGTCCATCGCCTTCAGGTACAGCTCGTGCTTGCTGCCGAACGTCGCGTAGAGGCTCGCGCGCCCGATGCCGAGGCGGTCGACGAGGTCCGCCATCGACGTCGCCTCGTAACCGCGCGCATGGAACAGCTCCACGGCCGCCTGCAGCGCCACGTCGGGGTCGAATTCCTTGGTCCTGGCCACGAGGTGACCCTATGGCTTTCCGGAACGGGCGGTCAACTATTCCGTCCGCCGCGGGTGGCGGCACGCACCGGGTAGGACCGCACGGCGACCCCGTCGTCGTCCAGGCAGCGCCCCGTCTCCAGGTCGAAGCGCTGCTTCAGCAGCGGCGAGGCCACGAACGGACGGCCCTGTGCCGAGCCGAGCAGCCCGCGCGAGAGCACCGCCGCGCCGGTGAACGGATCGGTGTTGTCGACGGCGTGCACCCGGCCGGAGCGGTCCAGGAACACCGCCGCCTGCCGGCCGTCCGGCAGCAGGGCCGCGACACCGCGCCCCGGCGTGAGACGGGACAACTCGCACACCGTCAGCCAGTCCGCGCCGTCGTCGCTGTCGTCGCCTGCGTCGCTTGCGGTGCCTTTGCCGGACAGGCCCAGTTGCACCAGGACGGTCGTCTTCTCGGGAGCGATCGGAGCCGTGGTCATCGGACAGCCAGTCCTTCCAGGGGGATCAGGGGCAGCTCGGGCTTGATCTGGTCGCGCTCGGCCACGAAGCGGATCGTCGGGTCGGGGGTCCCCGGGGCGTTCACGAAGGACACGAAGCGGGCCAGCCGCTCGGGGTCGTCGAGGGTGTCCGCCCACTCGTCGCGGTAGTGCGCGACATGGGCCCGCATCAGGGCCTCCAGCTCGTCGCAGATGCCGAGCGAGTCGTGCACGACGACGTCCCGCACGTGGTCGAGTCCGCCCTCGATCCGCTCCAGCCACACCGAGGTGCGCTCCAGGCGGTCGGCGGTGCGGATGTAGAACATCAGGAAGCGGTCGATCAGCCGGATCAGTTCGGTGTCGCTCAAGTCCTGCGCCAGCAGATCGGCGTGACGGGGCGTCATGCCGCCGTTGCCGCCCACGTACAGGTTCCAGCCGTTGGCCGTGGCGATGACGCCGAAGTCCTTCGACTGCGCCTCGGCGCACTCGCGGGCGCACCCGGAGACCGCCGACTTCAGCTTGTGCGGGGAGCGCAGGCCCCGGTAGCGCAGCTCCAGGTCGATCGCCATCCGCACGCTGTCCTGCACCCCGTACCGGCACCAGGTCTGCCCCACGCACGACTTCACGGTGCGCAGCGACTTGCCGTACGCGTGGCCCGACTCGAAACCGGCGTCCACCAACCGCGCCCAGATCATCGGCAGTTGGTCCACCCGGGCGCCGAACAGATCGATCCGCTGCCCGCCCGTGATCTTCGTGTAGAGCCCGAAGTCGCGGGCGACCTCGCCGATCACGATCAGCTTCTCCGGAGTGATCTCGCCGCCGGGGATCCGCGGCACGACCGAGTACGAACCGTTCTTCTGGAGGTTCGCGAGGAAGTGGTCGTTGGTGTCCTGCAGAGCGGCCTGCTCGCCGTCCAGGACGTGGCCGTCCGCGCCGATCGAGGGTGCGAGCGAGGCGATGACCGATCCGACCGTCGGCTTGCAGATCTCGCAGCCGTCACCGCCGCGCGCCTCCTCCCGCCCGTACTCGTCGAGCAGCCGGGCGAAGCCGGTGATGCGCCGGACGCGCACGATCTCGTACAGCTCCTGGCGGGTGTGCCGGAAGCAGCCGCACAGCCCGCCGTCACCGCTCCTCGGCAGCAGCTGCCCGATCAGCTTGACGCAACTGCCGCACCCCGTACCGGCCTTGGTGCACTTCTTCACCTCGGGCAGGGTGGCGTGCGCGCGGACGGCGCCCTTCGTCACGTTGTGGCAGGAGCAGACGACGGCGTCGTCGGGCAGCGCCTCGGGACCGAGCTGCGCGGCCCCGCCGGACCCCGCCGGGAGCACCAGCGACTCGGGCGCGACCGGCGGCACCGTGCCGGTGAGCGCGCGCAGCGTGCCGTACGCCTCCGCGTCGCCCACCAGGATGCCGCCGAGCAGCTCGCCCCCGCCGCCGATGACGAGCTTCTTGTACGTGCCCGAGCGGGCGTCCGCGTAGACGACGTCGAGGCAGCCGTCGGCCGTGCCGTGCGCGTCGCCGAAGGAGGCCACGTCCACGCCGAGGAGCTTCAGCTTGGTCGACAGGTCGGCGCCGGTGAAGGCGGTCAGGGAGGTGCCGGAGGCGATGGCGTCGGCGGCGGTGAGCGCCATCTCGTAGCCGGGGGCGACGAGCCCGTACACCCGGCCGTCGCTCGCCAGTGCGCACTCGCCGATCGCGTAGACGTCCGGGTCGCTGGTGCGGCACTGCTCGTCGACCGCGATGCCGCCGCGCTCGCCCACCGACAGGCCCGATTCCCGCGCCAGCTGGTCGCGCGGCCGGACCCCGGCGGAGAAGACCACGAGACCGGTGGCGAGCTCCCGGCCGTCCGACAGTTTCATGCCGGTGACCCGGCCGTCCGCGTCCGTGAGGACCTCCTGGGTGCCGACCCCGGTGTGGACGTCGAGCCCCATGTCCCCGATGGTCCTCAGGAGCGCCGCGCCGCCGCCCTCGTCGACCTGTACGGGCATCAGCCGCGGTGCGAACTCCACGATGTGCGTGGCGAGTCCGAGGCCCTTCAGCGCCCCCGCCGCCTCCAGGCCGAGCAGCCCGCCGCCGACCACGGCACCGACCGTGGCGCTCTCGCGGGCGTACTCCTCGATCGCGTACAGGTCCTCGATGGTCCGGTACACGAAACAGCCGGTGGCGTCCCGGCCGGGCACCGGCGGGACGAAGGGGGCGGAGCCGGTGGCGAGGACGAGCGTGTCGTAGGCGACCGTCAGGCCGGAGCGGGCGCGCACGGTCCTGGACTCCCGGTCGACCGTCTCGGCCGGGTCCCCGACATGCAGCTCGATGCCGTGCCGCTCGATGAACTCCGGGTCCGTCATCGACAGCTCCTCGGGCGTGGTGCCCGAGAAGTAGGAGGTCAGATGGACGCGGTCGTAGGCGGGCCGGGGCTCCTCGCACAGCACGACCACCCGGTGGGACGCGGTGAGCCCGCGCTCGGCGGCCGCTTCGAGGAAGCGCTGGCCGACCATGCCGTGGCCGACGAGAACGAGGGTGGGCAGTGCCGTGTCGGCCGTGTCCGGCGCCATGTCAGAGGCCTCCGTCGTGGGTGAGCGGGTGGAGCAGCGGTGCCATGCCTGCTCCGCAGCGTGCGGCGTGGAGGTTTCTCGGCGGCGTCCCGTCAGTTTCGGCGGGGGAACGGTGGGCTCAGCGGGGTGGGGCGGACGGTGTGAGGACCTCCGCGACCAGCCCCCACGCATCCGCACCCGACGGCGAACCCCTCGCTTAACCCGTGTTCAGGCCCTCCTGAAGGGGACCTTAAGGATCTCCCCGGCGACCCTGACCAGCCGGTTTTCCGGCCCGCCGGAGCCTAGTGTGCCGGGCGTGAGCACCGAGGCCGTCGAACCCGAACTCCCCCACTACCCGGCTCTGTCGGCCTATCGCAGGCAGACCGAGGGCCCCGCGCCCGCCCGGCCCGTACCACCGCGCCCGCGCCGGGCCCCGCGCGTCCGGCCCGCCGCCCCCGTGCGGGTCACCCCGGCCGCGCTGCGGGCCGGCATCGCCACGGGCGCCGCCGCCGTGAGCCTCCTGTGGGCCGCACAGGCCTCCTTCTCGCCGCAGCTCGACGTGCTGTTCGCGAGCGGCGCCCATCTGACGGGACTGCTCGCCGGGTACGGGATCCTCGTCATGCTCCTCCTCATGGCGCGGGTCCCCGCGGTCGAGCACGGCGTCGGCGCGGACCGGCTCGCCCGCCACCACGCCCGCGGCGGCCGGCACGTCCTCACGCTCTGCGCCGCGCACGTCGTCCTCGCCCTGCTCGCCTACGCGGCCCACACCGGCGCCGACCTCGTCACCACGGCCACCGAACTGCTCGGCTACCCGGGGCTCGCCGCGGCGGCGGCCGGCACCCTGCTGTTCGTCACGGTCGGCGTGAGCAGCGCCCGCGCCGTGCGCCGCCGCGTCGGCCACGCCACCTGGCGGGGCCTGCACCTGCTCACGTACCTCGGCGCCGCCCTGGCCTTCGCCCACCAACTCGCGGGACCCGACATCGCGTCGAACCCGCTGAGCCTCGGCCTGTGGTCGCTGCTGCACGCGACCGTCGCTGTCCTGCTCGTCTGGTACCGGCTCGTCGTCCCGGTGCGGCAGGCGCTGCGGCACGGCCTGCGCGTCGTCGACGTGCGGGTCGAGGGCCCCGGCGTCGTCTCCGTACTGATGCGCGGGCGCGACCTGGGCATGCTGCGCGCCGAGCCGGGCCAGTTCTTCCGCTGGCGGTTCCTCACCCGGCGGCTGTGGGGCACCGCCCTGCCGTTCTCGCTGTCCGCGCCCGTCGACGGCGACCACGTGCGGATCACCGTGCAGGCCGTCGGGCGGCACACCCGGCGGGTACGGCGGCTGCGGCCCGGTGTACGGGTCGTCGCCACCGGCCCGTTCGGCGCGCTCACCGCCCACCGGCGCACCCGCCGCAAGGTGCTGCTGCTCGCCGGGGGAGTGGGCATCACGCCGCTGCGCGCCCTGTTCGAGACGCTGCCCGGCGCACCCGGCGACCTCACGCTCCTGTACCGCGCGAGCAACGCCGAACGGCTCATCCTGCGCGAGGAGCTGGAGTCCATCGCCGCCACCCGCCGTGCCGCCCTGCACTACCTCCTCGGCCCCTCCGACGCCGCCTTCGACCCCCTCGCCCCGCAGGCCCTGCGCGACCGCGTGCCCGGACTCGCCGACCACGACGTCTACGTGTGCGGCCCGCCCGGCATGACCGCGGCCGCGACGACGGCCCTGGCCCGCGCGGGCGTCCCGGCGGACCGCGTCCACGCCGAGTCCTTCACGTACTGACCCGCTGACCCACGCACCCGTCGACTCCCGGAGAAACCGCCCATGGGCCGCCACGCCAGTCCCGTCCGTACCTTCTACGCGCCCACGGTCCAGGCCCGCCGCAGACTCACGGCGGGGCTCACCTCGGCGAGTGCCCTGGTCGCGGCCTGTCTCGCCCTGACCGTCGACCCGGCCGCGCCGGCCGCTCCCGACCGGGCCGCCCGCCCCGGAACAGCCACCTCAGAAAAGCCTCAACTCTCCACACATTCGTGGACTGCACACGTATCCCGTCCCTAGGCTCGCGATCATGCCTGACATATCCCTGACCACCACCGTCGTCCTGTGCGTGGCCGCCCTCGCCGCCGGCTGGGTCGACGCGGTGGTCGGCGGCGGCGGTCTGCTGCTGCTCCCCGCGCTGCTGCTCGGCCTGCCGAACGCCGCGCACGCGGGCCCGTACGCGCTCGGCACCAACAAGGCCGTCGCCATCGTCGGCACCACGGGCGCCGCCGTGACCTACGCCCGCAAGGCCCCCGTCGACGTACGCCTCGCCGTCCGGATCGGCCTCGCGGCGCTGGCCGGCTCGACGGGCGGGGCGGCGCTCGCGGCGGGTCTGAGCACCGACGTCCTCAAGCCGATCGTGATGGTGGTCCTGGTCGGGGTCGGCGCCTTCGTCATTTTCCGCCCGTCGTTCGGTACGGCTCCGTCCGCGACCCCGGCCTCGGCCCGCCGGATCCTGGCCGCGATCGGCTTCGCGGGCCTCGGCATCGGCTTCTACGACGGTCTGATCGGCCCGGGCACCGGCACCTTCCTGGTCCTCGCCCTCACCGCGATCCTCCACCTCGACCTGGTGACCGCCTCCGCCACCGCCAAGATCGTCAACTGCTGCACCAACGCGGGCGCGCTCGCGATGTTCGCCTGGAAGGGCACGGTGTACTGGCAGCTGGCCGCACTGATGGCCGTGTTCAACCTGGCCGGCGGCATGGTCGGCGCGCACACGGCGCTGAAGCGCGGCGCCGGGTTCGTGCGCATCGTGCTGCTCACGGTGGTGTGCGCGCTGGTGGTGAAGATGGCGTACGAGCAGTGGGTGGCCTGAAGCGGTGACGCGGGGGCGGCCGGCCCGGCCCGGGGTGCGGGACTGCCGATCGTCATGATTGCGGCAGCGGCGGTGACGGACAGCTTCACGCCCGGGCGCGAACGCTACGACGCGTTCCTCTACGTCGTGCCCGGTCTCGCGGCCGTGTCCTGGGGCATCGCGGCCACGCTCGCCTCGGGGCGGCGGCGACCGTGGTGTTCCTCCTGCTGGAGGCGGAGCGCGGGGTGGCGTTCATGCCGGCGGCCTCGCGGTGGTCGTCCTCATGCTGGTCATCAGCGCCGTCGTCGCCTGGACGCAGGCGCTGGTCCTGATGGAGGGCATGACCTCCGACCGCACCCGTAAGGCGATCACCTCGATCCGCTCCACCCTCGCGGTCTACCAGCGACGCGGGGTACCCGGCGCCGCCGATCTCGCCCGCCGCGCCCGTGAAGCCCTCGCCTCACATGCCCAATGACCCATCCGACGACGGGAATTCCCGTGCCCCAGCAGACCGACGACGAGCCAAGTTCGCCCAGGGGATGAACCTGAGAACCGCGAAGGATCTCGCGCAGGCCGCAGACGGCGGTACGGCACGGGGGGCGTCCAGGGCCCAGCCGTCCGCCTCCGTGCGTCCCGGCCTGGGGGGCTTCCTCGCACAGCACCGGGTGGGGGACGGCCAGAATCCTCGGGCTTCAGCCCGAGGGGCATGTCAACCCGGTAGCTGTCGGCGGTACGACATCGCGATCAGACCGGCAGCGAAACTGGCCGCCGCCACGACAGCCGCCACGACGCTGGTGGACTCCATCAGGAGAACCGCCCACGGGTAGGGCCTCTGGTCTCCCGCCAGGCCGGTGACAATGCTGACCATCACGAACATGGTCGCCGCCGCGCCACCGGCGATCGGGCCGTACCGGCTGTGTACGAGGAGAGCGAGGCCCAGCACCATGACGGTGTTTCGTCCGCCCGCCACCGCTGTCGGCATGTCCAGGAACTCCCCGAGTGCAAACCCCAGTCCCGCCGCGCTCACCCCCAGGAGAAGGAGAGCCAGCCGGTCAATGACGGTGACCGCTCGCGCCGCTGTGGATTCGGTGGCGATGAGGCGCCGGCTCATGCAGTACGTCGTCGGGATGCACAGGATGAGCGGAACGAAGTTCATCAGCTTGATCGAGAAGTTGCCCTGCGCGGCGATCTGGGGAACCTTCGCCACGTCGTCGCGCACGAGTACAAGGAGGAGCATCCAGGCGAACAGCGCCACAGGCAGCACCCAGATTCTTCGTGCGCGCGCCCAGAGGGTCAACGGTTCACCCCTGGTGCCATGTCCGCCGGATCCTCCAACCGCGGGCCCAGCGCTCGGCCCCGCTCGTTCTCGGCCTTGGCGCCCGCCCGGGCCTTCTCGTGGACTTGCTCGTCGCAGGACTTGAGGTAACTCAACTGCTGCTTGTACCAGGCGTACTGCTTCGCCTTGGGGAGACTGCGCACCCAGCGTGCCCGGTACACACCGCTGGGTCCGTAGCTGCGGGCGGCCTCTGCCTCCGACATACCAACCGTCAGGCCGATCCAGGCGGAAGCGGCTCCGCGCCCTGGATAAACGTAGTCATCAGGAAGATCCGGGCAGTCGTGGAGCCCTGTCGGAACCAAGGCGCTGACGTAGAAGGCCCGGCTGCGGTGACGGGTCACCGGCTTCTGGAGGAAGGTTCGCCAGGTGCCGCGTGCCAACGGTAGATCCTCCGAGACGAAGGCCAGCTTCTGGGGTGGGGTGAACCCGACCTCTCGTAGGCGGGGCAGCGCTTGTTGAGCGGAGCGGTGCAGCGTGGAGATGTCGCCGGCGAACTCGCCGGGCACACAGATCACCGGGGCAGTTCCCTCACACGTCGTTGCCCACGTGCGGGGAACGGTGGGGTCGGCGTAGCGCGGGGCGTCACTCACCAGAGGATAGGACGCTCCGAAGCCCGCGAGGACGCAGCAGGCCATGGCGGCGGCGCGCAGCGCAGGACGTGAGAACAGGCTGAGCGCGACAAGACCGAGCAGCAGCCCGAGAGCCAGGATCGCCGGTGCCATGAGGTAGGAGCGGTCCACGACATCCGTATAGGTCGGAGTGCTCTGGTCGAATCCGGACATCGCCCGCAGCCAAGGGATACCCAGCGTATAGGCGACGAAGACCCACAGTGCCGTGATCACCACCGCAAGGGGGCGGGCGACAACGGGCGGAAGACAGAGCCCGAGGACGAAGCCGACTGCTACTGCGCTGAAGGGGATCGCGAGACTCCGGACCATGGGAACGGTGTCGTGGAGCCCTGGTACGGGGCCTCCCAGATAGCTGATCACCAACAGGAAGGACGCCACCCAGCTGATGACCACCAGGGCCAGGGTGGGGGCCATCGCATCGACGAATACTCGCAGCAGGTGGCGGCTGGACGGGGCGGCTGTGATCCGAGCCTGGCGAAGCCTCCCTGCATCCCAGGCGGCCACCAAGGCGATTCCCAGCGCGGCGATCCGCAGGGCCACCGAGACCACGACGAGGGAATCCTCACCGGTGAACGGCGTGGGCTGGTAGGCGGTGAAGTATATCGCCAGGGCCACCGTCGGGGCTCCGAGCCCGATGGCGGCCGAGTGTCGGGCGAAGGGGAATCGGTTCACCACGAGATCGCCCCGTCTATCTCGGTGAACGCCTGATAAGCGGAGGTGGCCCGCTGCTCGTCGGATGTCGCCGTCGCGCTCGCGTGGGAAAGGAAGTCCAGCACCGTTCCCGAGAAGCGCACCTGACCGTCCAACAGAACCACGACCGAGTCGTACGAGTTGGCGATGTCCGAGGTGTCATGGGTGGAGAGGACGATGTGCACATCCTTCGACAGATCGGCGAGAATCTGGTGGAAGACCTGCCGCTGACGCGGATCCATGCCCGCTGTCGGCTCATCGAGGAGAAGGACCTCTGCGTCATGCACCAGGGCCTGCGCCACTGCGACGCGCCGCTGCTGCCCCCCGGAGAGTTCCTGGACCTTGTCATCCGCCCGATCGGCCAACTCCACGCGGTCCAGGGCTCGGCGAGCCTCACGCCACGCCTCGCGCCGGGTCATCCCCTTGAGCCAACCGGAATACGCGACCTGACCCCGGGCCGTGAGCCCCGGCACCTGCTCCACCTGCTGAGGCATCCATGCCACACGCCTACGGAACGTGGGCAGCGCGCGACGTCGGCCGGTGCTCAGGTCGCCATAGGTGACGGAACCGGAATCGGGACGCAACGCAGATGCGCACAAGCCCAACAGGGTACTTTTTCCTGCTCCGTTCGGCCCCAGGAGCACGGTCCGCCCGTGCGGCAGCGTATAGCTGAGATCACGCAGCACCGGGCGTCTACGCCGATAGGAGAAGGAACACTCGAACATCGAAATGGGCATGCGACACCTTGGTGTTTCAGCGTGGGGGTGCCTCTGTCTGTTTCATCAAGAGGCTGGTGGAGACCTGCGTTTCAGGTCTCCACCCAGAAATTCAGAATCCAGTGTCGCCTAGAACGACATACGGGTCTGATCGACGCTGATCGTCGGGCCGACTATCGAACTGCCATCGACCTCGGTGATGCGGAAGTAGTAGTCGTGGCCCTCTTCTCCGGCACCCCACTCGCCAGACGACGTTCCACCGTTGAAGCACGCCGTGTACGTCTTTTCGTCGTATCCGGTGTCGGGTCCGATGACTTCACGACGCAGCTGAACGGTCACACTTCTACCGGCGTATGTATGACATCCGGTGAAGTCCACCTTGTTCGGGCCGGTGCCGCCGTCATCTTCCACGGAATGCGAGTTGAAGCCGGCGACTCCACCCGTGATGTACGAGTACTTCACGATGGCCCAAGCGGGGCTCGCGAGGGCCAATGGAAGGGTCGAGATGGAAGCGATCATTCCGATTCGCTTCCAGGTGCTAGGGGTTCCGAGCTTACGCACAGTTGTACCTCTCGTCTGAAATCGCGGGCGCGCGTGCGCATCACGAGATGAATTGAGTGAAGGCCGCCGTGGTGGGAATTCCCTGCGGGCGGGGCTGATGGTACATCAACAACGTTGGTCTGTACCGCAGTTGATTTCTCGTTGCGATGTGTCTTGTTTTGCATGATTCTGGTGGTCTTCGCGGGAATCTGCGACGTGGGCCTCTCCCGCTACCTGTTTCCCGCGCGACCGACGAGGCCACCGAAGAACTCGATGCCTGGGCCGGCCCTGGTCGCGTCGCCCTTCGTGTGGCCGAGGCTGGAGTCGACGTACGGAGTTCTGCGCGCGCAGGCGATTACTCCTCACGATGGTGGCCATGGTCGAGGAGAAGCTTCACATCACGTACCAGTCCGCACGCGGTCCGGCGGCATCCCGTGGAATGCTGGAGTTCAGCGGCTGCCCGTCAGATGGGCGAACACCACGACGTTCCCCTGGTAGCCGGTCCGCCGTGAGTACGGGCCGCCGCACGTGATCACCCGCAGCTCGGGCCGCCGGGCCGCCCCGTACACCTTCTCGTCGGGGAAGGCGTCGGCCTCGTAGACCTCGACGGCGTCGACCGTGAACACCGCCACCGAGCCGTCGCGGCGGTCGATCTCGATGGTGCGGCCCCGGGTGAGCGCCCCGAGGTCGTAGAAGACGGCGGGGCCCTCGGCGTTGTCGACGTGGCCCGCGACGACCGCCGTGCCGCGCTCGCCGGGGCGGGTGCCGGCCTCGTACCAGCCCGCGAGGTTCTTCCGCTGCGGCGGCGGCACGTCCAGGCTTCCGGCGCGATTGAGGCCGAGGCCCATCAGCGGGGCGTCCACGCGCAGCGACGGGATGCGGACGCGGTCGGGCGGCGACGGGGACATCGGGGCCGCGCCGGGGTCCTGCCGCGCCGTGCCGGGACGGGCCTCGGCCGCCGACGGCTGCGGCGGCGGATGCCCCTTCGAGCCGCTGGCCAGCAGCCAGCCGCCGGAGCACAGGGCGAGCACGGTGACGGCCCCTATGGCCGCGTTGGCCCGGCCCGCGCGGCCGCTGGCCCGGCGCTGGGCGGGACGGCGGCGGGCGAGACGGCGCAGGCGCCTGAGGACTCCCGGACACT
The DNA here is from genome assembly GCF_040297005.1 of Streptomyces sp. NPDC001904. Classification (NCBI taxonomy): domain Bacteria; kingdom Bacillati; phylum Actinomycetota; class Actinomycetes; order Kitasatosporales; family Streptomycetaceae; genus Streptomyces; species Streptomyces sp. NPDC001904. The sequence continues at coordinate 320,071 of NZ_JBEOYI010000002.1, forward strand.
CCTGAACCATGAGGGCTCCTGAACACGGCCTGCCCCGGCCCCTCCGGCCGCGAGGGGGTGCGGCCGGAGGGGCGGGGAGGTGGCGGTACCGGTGGACGACGGACGGGGGTCGGGACGGACGCGCGGACGGCGGAGGGAGTCCGTGCGGCCCGTCGAAACCGTCCGTCAGATCCCATCGCCTCTCGCCCGGCGATGCAGGAGCCAGGTACCGCCCGCGGCGGCGACGGCCAATGCCGCCACACCCGCCGCGGTCTGCACGGGGTCGGGACCGAGCGCGCCGCCGACCCCCGTCTCGACATGTCCGCGGGGCATCCGGGCGCCCGGCGAGCCGCCCGCCCCGGCGAGGGACACGATCAGGTCGCCGGTGACCAGGGTGCCGCCGGAGCAACGGGCGACGATCTCGTACGTGCCCGGCTGCGCGGACGCCGGCACGGTGAAGCGGCCCGCGGGATCGGCGTCCGGCGCCATCGGCGCGAGGGTGAAGGTGCCCGCGCCGACCGCGCTGGCGTCGCCCGAGGCCGTGCCCTGCGGGCCGCAGGCGGTGGTGTCCACGGTGACCGTGCCTCCCGGGGCGGTGGTCGCCGGATAGACCTCGAGGCCGCCCTGCGAGGCACCCGCGGGGGCGGCCCCGAGCCCGGTGAGGGCGACGGCGAACGCGACGGCGGTCAGCGGTCGGCCTGTGCGCATCGTTGCTTGCTCCTTGTGCGTCCAGCTCGGGCGGCGGACGCGCCCTGCAAGCACGAGGTAAGTGGCAGTCGCACCACCGCGCCTCCTGATACCTCGTCAGAAAAGCCGTTCGGGATGTGCTGCTGACGGTGTGACGGGAACATTCCAGCAGGTCATCGGCGTGTCGGAGGAGAATTGCCCGAAAGGCGGTGCCCGGCGTGCGACCGGGTGACGCGGCCGTCGCCGTCCGGCGTGGCGGGGCGTCAGTTCGTGCACTCCGGCCGGTGTTGGCCCCCGGCCGGTGCCGTGACAGCACAATGGCCGCATGCCGAATCCCGCATCCGCCAGCTCAGTGCTGGTCGTCCTGACCACGACCGACGACGCGGACCGCGCCGAGTCCCTCGCCCGCGGCGCCGTCGAGTCCCGGCTGGCCGCGTGCGCGCAGATCAGCGCGCCGGTCACGTCCGTGTACCGGTGGGAGGGGGAGGTGACGACCGCGCGGGAGTGGCAGGTGCTGCTGAAGACGACGGAGGCGCGGTACGCGGACCTGGAATCGTGGCTGACGCGGCATCATCCCTACGACACGCCCGAGATCATCGCGGTGCCGGTGGTGCGCGGGGCTGCCGGTTATCTGGGGTGGGTGGCGGCCGAGGTGGAGTGACGCGCGCCCCTGAGATGCGCACTTCGTGCGCCATCTCATCAAGGGGAGGCGGCGCGCAGCGCCTGCCTCAGGGGCGCGGGGAACCGCGCGACCAGCCCCCACCGGCCGTCAGTCGACCGGCAACCCGACAGGGGCGACGGTCACCGACCCAGCGCCGCCCGCACACCATCCTCCTCGCGCCCCAGAAAGTGCGGATCAGGCCGGAACACGGCGTCGACCACGGCCTTCCCGGCAGCCAGCACCTCGCGCGCACCCCCGGCGTACCAGGTCACGTCATGCACCTCGTCCACCCCGACCCCGTAGGACGAAACCCCGGCGGCCTCGCACAACGCCACCGCCCGCCGCACATGGAACCCTTGAGTGACCAGCACGGCCCGGTCCACCCCGAAGATCTTCTTGGCGCGCACGCACGAGTCCCAGGTGTCGAACCCGGCGTAGTCGCTGACGACGGCCCGCGAGGGCACCCCGTGCCGGGTCAGATACGTACGCATGGCGTCGGGTTCGTCGTACTCGGTGCGGCTGTTGTCCCCGGAGACGAGCAGCACCCTGACCCGCCCGGCGCGGTACAGCTCGGCCGCCGCGTCGAGACGGTGGGCGAGGTACGGCGACGGCTCGCCGTTCCACAGCCCGGCGCCGAACACCACGGCCACATCGGTGCGCGGCACGTCGGAGACCGTGCGCAAGCGGTCGCCGGCCGTCGTGAACAGCCAGGTCGCCGGCGCCAGCGCCAGCGCGCACAGCACCATCACCACCTGCACCGCCCGCCGCTGTTCCTGGCGGGTGCGGGGCAGACGCGGGCGGGGCAGGCGCATCGGACGTGACCTCCGGGCAGACAGCGGCTCTCGCAGGCACAGGACGCCATCGGGCCCCCCGCGGTTCACGCTCACCGCGCCGGACACCGCACGGTGAACCGCGCGCAACCACCCGTCACCACCCGGCAACAGCCCGGCAACCCCTTTCCGGCAGGATCGCTCCATGACGGACAAGTCGTACGGCACCCACCACTCCCGCACGGCGGAACTGGACAGCACGGCGGGACTCCTCACCATGATCGGCGCCCAACTCGGCACCCAGCTCAGCAACCGCCGCCCCCTGCGCGAACGCCCCCGGCCCCCGGCCCTCGTGCTCGTGGCGCACGGCAGCCGCAACCCCGGCGCCCTCGCCACCGTCACCGAACTGATGGCAGCCGTCCGCGAGCTGCGCCCCGGGCTGACCGTCCGCCTCGGCCACATCGAGCTGAACGCCCCGCTGCTCGGCGACGCCCTCGCCGCCCTCCCCGCGGGCCCCGCCGTCCTGGTCCCGCTCCTGCTCTCCCGGGGCCACCACGTCAAGCGGGACATACCCGCGGCGGCCGAAGCCGCCGGGCACCTGCGCACCGTCGTCGCCGCCCCGCTCGGCCCGCACCCACTCCTCGTCGACGTGCTGCACGACCGGCTCGTCGCGGCGGGCTGGCCCGAAGGACCGCTGCCCGAGCACGAACGCCGCCGCGCCGGAGTGGTCCTCGCCGCCGCCGGTTCCCGCGACCCGCAGGCCGCCGTCGACATCCGCCGCACCGCCGGCCTCCTCGCCCGGCGCCTCGGCGTCCCGGTCGTCCCCGGCCACGCCTCCGCCGCCGCGCCCGACGTGGCCACGGCCGTCCGCGCCCTCACCGCCCGCGGCCGCACCCGGGTCGCCGTCGCCTCCTACTTCACCGCGCCCGGCCGGTTCGCCGACGAGTCCGCCGCCGCGCTCGCCCCGGGCCAGGGCGTCGCCGCGGCCCCGCTCGGCACCCACCCCGCGATGGCCCGCCTTGTCCTGCACCGCTACGACAGCGCGCTCGCGGCGCCCGGCACCGCTCTCACCCCGCACCTCGCGTCCGCCTGAGCACACCGCCCCCTCGGCCGGCACCTGCCTTTTTGTCAGTGCTTGCGTCTACTGTCAGGGCATGGAAGGCAGCGACACGTACGACGAGGACGCGACCGAGCGCTGGGCGCCCGAGCCCGACAAGCGCCCGGGCCGCACCGCGTTCCAGCGCGACCGGGCCCGGGTCCTGCACTCGGCGGCGCTGCGCCGCCTCGCCGGCAAGACCCAGGTCGTCACCCCGGGCACCACGAGCCGCCACTGGGACGCCAGCCCGCGCACCCGCCTGACCCACTCCCTGGAGTGCGCCCAGGTCGGCCGGGAGCTGGGTGCGGCGCTCGGCTGCGACCCCGACCTCGTGGAGACGGCCTGCCTCTCGCACGACCTGGGCCACCCGCCCTTCGGGCACAACGGCGAGCAGGCGCTGAACGAAGTAGCCCAGGACTGCGGCGGCTTCGAGGGGAACGCGCAGTCGCTCCGCCTCCTCACCCGCATCGAGCCCAAGCGCTTCGTCCACGCCGAGGGCTCGGGCGAGCTGACCAGCGTAGGACTGAACCTGACGCGCGCCGCGCTCGACGCGGCGACCAAGTACCCGTGGCCGCGCGGCGAGCACCCCACGGACCCGCAGTCGGTGAAGTTCGGGGTCTACGAGGACGACCGCCCCGTCTTCGACTGGGTCCGCAAGACGTCGCCCGGCCGCCGCACCTGTTTCGAGGCGCAGGTCATGGACTGGGCGGACGACGTCGCGTATTCGGTGCACGACATCGAGGACGGCCTGCACGCCGGCCACCTGGATCCGATCGTGCTGCACGCCGAGCCCGAGCGGGCCGACGTCTTCGCGGTGGCCGTCGGGCGCTACGTTCCGGCGGACACCGACCCCGCCGAGCTGGCCGCCGCCCTCGACCGCCTCCTCGACCAGGAGTGGTGGCCGCACGGCTACGACGGCACGGCGGTCGCCCAGGCCCGCCTCAAGGACGCCACGAGCCAGCTCATCGGCCGGTTCTGCCTGGCGGCCGAGCGGGCGACCCGGGCGCGGTACGGCACCGGACGCCTCACCCGGTACGACGCCGAGCTGGTCGTCCCGCGCGCGGCCCGGTACGAGTGCGCGGTGCTCAAGGCGGTCGCCGACCGGTACGTGATGCAGCGCCCGCAGCAGGAGCGGCTCCGCGCCGACCAGCGGATCGTCGTCGCCGAGCTGGCCGACGCCCTGACGGCCCGCGCCCCCGACGGCCTGGACCCCCAGTTCCGCGCCCTCTTCGACGACGCCCCCGACGACCGTACGAAGAAGCGCGTCATCGTCGACCAGATCGCCTCCCTCACGGACGCCTCGGCCCGCACCCTGCACGCAAGGCTGACGCAAGGAGCCCCGTAAGGGGCGCGGGGAACTGCGCGAGCAACCACCCACAACCGGTACCCGCCGACAAGCCGATCCGGCTACGGCGAGTAGGCAAAGGACAGCGGGGGCGTGCCCCGATAGGGCCACGCCCCCTTCCCCCATCACGCTGCGTGCGGGACGCTCGCATATGACGGCAGCGCAACGAGGAGGCATCAAGTGGTCGACGCGGACCAGACGTTCGTCATCGTCGGAGGAGGGCTCGCCGGGGCGAAGGCCGCCGAGACACTCCGCTCGGAGGGCTTCACCGGCCGAGTGATCCTCATCGGCGACGAACGGGACCACCCGTACGAGCGCCCGCCCTTGTCCAAGGGCTATCTGCAGGGCAAGGAGGAGCGGGACAGCGTCTTCGTCCATGAACCGGCCTGGTACGCGAGCCACGACATCGAGCTGCACCTCGGCCAGACGGTGACCGCGATCGACCGCGCGGCCAGGACCGTCCGGCTCGGCGACGCGACCCTCATCCGCTACGACAAGCTGTTGCTCGCCACCGGCGCCGAGCCGCGCCGTCTCGACATCCCGGGCACCGATCTCGCGGGCGTCCACCACCTGCGCCGCCTCGCCCACGCCGAGCGCCTGAAGCACGTCCTGGCCTCCCTCGGCCGGGACAACGGGCACCTGGTGATCGCCGGCGCCGGCTGGATCGGCCTGGAGATCGCCGCCGCCGCACGCGAGTACGGCGCCGAGGTCACCGTCGTCGAGCCGGAGGCCACCCCGCTGCACTCCGTCCTCGGCCCCGAGATCGGCCAGATCTTCACCGAGCTGCACAGCGACCACGGCGTCCGCTTCCACTTCGGCGCCCGGCTCACCGGGATCACCGGCCACGACGGCATGGTGCTCGCCGCGCTCACCGACGACGGCGAGGAGCACCCGGCGCACGACGTGCTCGCCGCGATCGGCGCCGCCCCGCGCACCGCGCTCGCCGAGTCCGCGGGCCTGGACCTGGTGGACCGCGAGCACGGCGGCGGCATCGCGGTCGACGCGGCCCTGCGCACCTCCGACCCGGACATCTTCGCGGCCGGTGACGTCGCCGGGCTCCAGCACCCGCTGTACAGCCGCCGCCTGCGCGTCGAGCACTGGGCGAACGCGCTGAACGGCGGCCCGGCTGCGGCCCGCGCCATGCTCGGCCAGGACGTGACGTACGACCGCGTGCCCTACTTCTTCTCCGACCAGTACGACCTGGGCCTGGAGTACTCGGGCTGGGCGCCCCCGGGCAGCTACGACCAGGTGGTGATCCGCGGTGACGCGGGCAAGCGCGAGTTCATCGCGTTCTGGCTGAGCGACGGCCAGGTCCTGGCGGGGATGAACGTGAATGTGTGGGACGTCACGGACCCCGTCCAGCAGCTGATCCGCACCGGCGTGCGGCCGGACACCGAGCGCCTGTCGGACCCGAGCGTCCCGCTCACCGACCTGTTGGAGGAGTGACAGGACTGTCGGTGGGTCACCGTAGACTTGCCGCGTGGCTGGCAGGATCAATGACGAGGACGTGAAGGCGGTTCGGGACGCGGTCCCGATCGACGCCGTGGTGTCCGAGTACCTCCAGCTGCGCAACGCGGGCGGCGGGAACCTGAAGGGCCTGTGCCCCTTCCACGACGAGAAGTCCCCGTCCTTCCAGGTCAGTCCGAGCAAGGGGTTCTTCCACTGCTTCGGCTGCCAGGAGGGCGGCGACACCATCACGTTCGTGATGAAGATCGACCACCTCTCCTTCTCCGAGGCGGTCGAGCGCCTGGCCGGCCAGGCGGGCATCACGCTGCGCTACGAGGAGGGCGGGTACAACCCCACCCACCAGCGCGGCGAGCGCATCCGCCTGGTCGAGGCGCACAAGGTCGCCGCGCAGTTCTACGTCGATCAGCTGGGGTCCCCGGAGGCCGAGATCGGCCGGAAGTTCCTCGCCGAGCGCGGCTTCGACCAGGCCGCGGCCGCCCACTTCGGCGTCGGCTACAGCCCGGCGGGCTGGGACCACCTCACCCGCTTCCTGCGCGGCAAGGGCTTCAGCGACAAGGAGCTGACCCTCTCGGGTCTCTCCCAGGAAGGCCGCCGCGGTCCCATCGACCGCTTCCGCGGCCGCCTGATGTGGCCGATCCGGGACATCGGCGGCGAGGTCGTCGGCTTCGGCGCCCGCCGCCTGCGCGACGACGACAACGGCCCGAAGTACCTGAACACGCCCGAGACCCCGATCTACAAGAAGTCGCAGGTCCTCTACGGCATCGACCTGGCGAAGAAGGACATCGCCAAGTCCTCCCGCGCCGTGGTCGTCGAGGGCTACACGGACGTCATGGCCTGCCACCTCGCGGGCGTCACCACCGCCATCGCCACCTGCGGCACGGCGTTCGGCGGCGACCACATCAAGATCCTCCGCCGCCTGCTGATGGACAACGGCTCGGCGCGCGTGATCTTCACCTTCGACGGCGACGCGGCCGGGCAGAAGGCCGCCCTGCGCGCCTTCGAGGACGACCAGAAGTTCGCCGCCGAGACCTACATCGCCATCGCGCCGGACAACATGGACCCGTGCGACCTGCGCCTGGCCAAGGGGGACGACGCGGTCGCCGACCTCGTCCAGCCCCGCACCCCGCTCTTCGAGTTCGCACTCCGCCAGATCGTCGCGCGCTACGACCTGGAGACCCCGGCGGGCCGCGCCGCCGCGCTCGACGAGGCCGCGCCCGTCGTCGCCCGCATCAAGAACAGCGCCTCCCAGCACGAGGTCGCCGTCCAGCTCGCCGGGATGCTCGGCATCCTCGACACCCAGTTCGTCGTCAAGCGGGTCGCGCAGCTCGCCCGTTGGGCCCGCGACCGGGGCGGCAAGGGGCCGGCCCCGGCCAGCTCCCCGCAGGCCGCGCCGCTCGGAGCCGCGCCGCGCGCCTTCGGCGGGCCCGCGCTCACCCTGCGCAACCCGGTCTTCACCACCGAGCGCGAGCTGCTCAAGCTGGCGCTGCAGAACCCGGACCTGGTCTCCCCGATGTTCGACGCGTACGGGGTCGACGAGTTCACCGCCGCGCCCTACGCCGCCGTGCGCGCCGCCATCCTCGACGCGGGCGGCGCCGAGCAGGGCGTGCACGACTCGCACACCTATCTGGTGTCGGTGCGGGAGGCCGCGCCGGACGACGCGGTGCGCGCCATGGTCACCGAGCTGGCCGTCGAGGCCATCCACCGCAAGACCGTCGACCAGGCCTACGCCGACATGCAGCTCGTCGCCGTGCGCCGCCGGGCCGTGGAGCGCCGCATCCGCGATGTCCAGGGCACGTTCACCCGGCTCCACTCCGGGGGCGATCCGGCTCAACTGGTCGCGGTCCAGAACGAGTTGTGGGTCCTCCAGCAGTACGACCAGTCCCTCCGGGAACGCGGCGCCGACGCGCTGTAGCTCCGCTGTGAACCCGGCCCACCCCGAGGCCCCGCCCGCCGTCTGGTGAGCGCTTCAAGGGGCGGTCAGTACAGCGCCGTTGGCGGGTGCGGCCCCGGTGGGGGCTGGTCGCGCAGTTCCCCGCGCCCCTGTCGGGGCGTAGATCGGCCCGCGCTCGCAGCGCTCCAGACGGAGCGGAGAGCGCCCCGCACCCTCACGCGCCGTTTGCCCGCGTTCCGGACCGGGAAGCAGGGGCACCCGTACAGCACGGTAACCGAGCGGTCACGCACCGGACTCAAAAAGTCATCGCACGCCCCTCGTGGCGGCACTGTGTCGTACTCCACACTGGGTGGCGGTGCCTGAGTCCTCGGAGCGCGGCCGGAGCCCGGACAGCAAAGGGTCCGAAACCCCCGCGGTTCCGCTCATCGCGTACGGGACGGACAGCGGCGTGGCCGCCGCTGCCGCCCCCCTGCCGCACGCCTCAGAAGCGATCACCTTGGAGGTCGCCCCCGTGCAGACCCAGACCCTCACTCAAAGCGACAGCACAGCGCAGGCCCTGTCCGATCCCGACGCCGTGGAGGACGCCGACGTCCTCGCCACGGTGCCGCCACAGAGCCGCGTCACGCACCACCCCGAGTCGGAGGAACCCGCGGAGCCGCCGGACAGCGAGCCCGCGCAGAGCCCCGATCCGCCCGAACCGGTCCGCGGCGCCCGCGCCGACACCAGCGGCCCCTCGTCCGACCTGTTCCGCCAGTACCTGCGCGAGATCGGCCGCATCCCGCTGCTCACCGCGGCCGAGGAGGTGGACCTGGCGCGGTGCGTCGAAGCGGGCCTCTTCGCCGAGGAGAAGCTCACCAAGGCGCCCGATCTCGGCACCCGACTCACCCTCGACCTCGACAAGTTGGTGGTGATGGGCCGCATGGCCAAGCGCCGCCTGATCGAGGCGAACCTGCGCCTGGTCGTCTCCGTGGCCAAGCGCTACGTGGGCCGCGGCCTGACCATGCTGGACCTGGTCCAGGAGGGAAACCTCGGCCTGATCCGCGCGGTCGAGAAGTTCGACTACGCCCGCGGCTACAAGTTCTCGACGTACGCGACCTGGTGGATCCGGCAGGCGATGAGCCGCGCCCTCGCCGACCAGGCACGCACCATCCGGGTCCCGGTCCACGTCGTCGAGCTGATCAACCGGGTCGTCCGCGTCCAGCGCCGCATGCTCCAGGAGCGCGGCTACGAACCCACCCCCGAAGAGGTGGCCGCCCACCTGGAGCTGGCCCCGGAGCGGGTCAGCGAAGTCCTGCGCCTGGCCCAGGAACCGGTCTCGCTGCACGCCCCGGTCGGCGAGGAGGACGACGTCGCGCTCGGCGACCTCATCGAGGACGGCGACGCGACCAGCCCCGTGGAGTCGGCGGCCTTCCTCCTGCTGCGCGAACACCTGGAGGCGGTCCTCTCCACCCTCGGCGAACGCGAACGCAAAGTGGTCCAGCTCCGCTACGGCCTCGCCGACGGCCGCCCCCGCACCCTGGAGGAGATCGGCCGCATCTTCGGCGTCACCCGCGAACGCATCCGCCAGATCGAGTCGAAAACCCTGAACAAACTCAGGGACCACGCCTTCGCCGACCAGCTGCGTGGCTACCTGGACTAGGGAGGCCGCCCCGCAGGGGCGCCGACAGGGGCGCGGGGAACTGCGCGAGCCACCCCCACGCCCCTGTGGACGACGACGAGACCTAGTCGACCTCGGCCACCGCCTGCGCGAACTGGGCCTCGTACAACCGCTGATACGCCCCGCCGGAGGCGACCAGCGCATCGTGCGAGCCCTGCTCCACGATCGCGCCGTTCTCCATGACCAGAATCGTGTCGGCATCGCGGATCGTCGACAGACGGTGCGCGATGACGAACGACGTGCGGCCGTGGGCGAGCCGCGCCATGGCCTTCTGGATCAGCACCTCGGTCCGGGTGTCGACGGAGGAGGTCGCCTCGTCGAGGACCAGTATCACCGGGTCGGACAGGAACGCCCGGGCGATGGTGATGAGCTGCTTCTCACCGGCGCTCACCCCGGTGCCCTCGTCGTCGATCACGGTGTCGTACCCGTCGGGCAGCGTCCGGATGAAGCGATCGGCGTGCGCGGCCTTCGCCGCCTCCTCGATCTCCTCCCGCGACACGCCCTTGGCGGCGCCGTACGCGATGTTCTCGGCGATGGTGCCGCCGAACAGCCAGGTGTCCTGGAGGACCATGCCGATCCCGGCCCGCAGCTCGTCGCGGGACATCTTCGCGATGTCGACCCCGTCCAGGGTGATGCGGCCGCCGGTGACGTCGTAGAAGCGCAGCAGCAGATTGACGAGCGTGGTCTTGCCCGCGCCCGTCGGCCCCACGATGGCCACGGTGTGGCCCGGCTCCGCCGTGAGCGACAGGTCCTCGATGAGGGGCTTGTCCTCCTGGTAGCGGAAGGCGACGTGCTCGAACTCGACGTGCCCGCGCAGGTTCTGCGGCTTCTCGGCGGACTCCGGGTCGGGCGACTGCTCCTCGGCGTCGAGCAGTTCGAAGATCCGCTCGGCGGACGCCACTCCGGACTGCACCAGGTTCGCCATCGAGGCGACCTGCGTCAGCGGCATCGAGAACTGGCGCGAGTACTGGATGAACGCCTGGACGTCACCGATCGACAGGGTGCCGGAGGCCACCCGGAGACCGCCGACCACCGCGACCAGCACGTAGTTCAGGTTCGAGATGAAGAACATCAGCGGCTGCATGATGCCGCTGTTGAACTGGGCTTTGAACGCGGCCTCGTACAGCGCCTCGTTCTGCTCGGCGAACAGCTCCGCCGACTCCTTCTGCCGCCCGAACACCTTCACCAGCGTGTGGCCGGTGTACATCTCCTCGATGTGCGCGTTCAGCCGGCCGGTGGTCTTCCACTGCTGCACGAACTGCGGCTGCGACCGCTTGCCGACCTTCGCCGCGACGAACACCGACAGCGGCACCGTCACGAGCGCGACCAGCGCGAGCAGCCACGAGATCCAGAACATCATCGTCAGCACACCGATGATGGTCAGCAGCGAGTTGAGCATCTGGCCCATCGTCTGCTGGAGCGTCTGCCCGATGTTGTCGATGTCGTTGGTCGCCCGGCTCAGCACCTCGCCGCGCTTCTGCTGGTCGTAGTACGACAGTGGCAGCCGCGACAGCTTGGCCTGCATGTCCGTGCGGAGCTTGGCCACCGCCAGGTTGATCGCCCGGTTGGCGAGCCGGGTGCCGATCATCATGGCCAGGCCCGCGCACGCGAACACCGCGAGCCCGATCAGCAGCACCTGCCCGATCCTGTCGAAGTCCACGCCCTGGCCGGGCGTGAAGTCGACGCCGCCGAGCATGTCGGCCATGCCGGAGTCACCCTTGGCCCGCAGGCCCTCGATGACCTGCTCCTTGGTCTGCCCGGCCGGGGTCTGCCCGCCGATGATCCCGCCGAACAGCAGGTCGGTGGCGTGACCGAGGATCTTCGGCCCGATCACCGAGAGCCCCACGCTGATCACCACCGAGACCAGGACGGCCACCACCGACGCACGGTGGGCGGCCAGCCGCTTCAGCAGCCGTTTGCCGGACCCCTTGAAGTCCATCGAGCGCGAACCGGGCGCACCGGCCGCCATCCGCGCCGCCATCGGCCCGCTCATCAGGCGGCCTCCGCTTCCGTCAGCTGGGAGAGAACGATCTCCCGGTACGTCTCGTTGTCGGCCATCAGCTCGTGGTGGCGTCCGGTGCCGACGACCCGTCCCTCGTCGAGGACGATGATCCGGTCGGCGTCCCTGATGGTGGCGACCCGCTGGGCCACGATCACCACGGTCGACTCGGCGGTCTCGTCGCCGAGCGCCCGGCGCAGCGCCGCGTCGGTGGCGTAGTCGAGGGCGGAGAAGGAGTCGTCGAAGAGATAGATCTCCGGCCGCTGTACGAGCGTGCGCGCGATGGCGAGCCGCTGGCGCTGGCCACCGGAGACATTGGTCCCGCCCTGGGCGATCGGCGCGTCGAGCCCGCCCTCCAGCCTGTCGACGAACTCCTTGGCCTGCGCCACTTCGAGCGCGTGCCACAGCTCCTCGTCGGTCGCGTCGGGGCGCCCGTACCGCAGGTTGGAGGCGACCGTGCCCGAGAAGAGGTAGGGCTTCTGCGGGACGAGTCCGACCGTCCTGGCCATCAGCTCGGGGTCGATCCCGCGGACGTCCTCACCGTCCACGAAGACGGTCCCCGCCGTGGTGTCGTACAGCCGGGGGACCAGGCCGAGCAGCGTGGACTTGCCGCTGCCGGTCGAGCCGATGATCGCCGTGGTCTCCCCGGGCCGCGCCACGAGGTCCACCGCCCGCAGCACCGGCTCCTCGGCGCCCGGGTAGCCGAACTCGGCGCCGCGGAGCTCCAGGTGCCCGCGCCGGCGCAGTTCCCGTACGGACGTCTCGGCGGCGGGCGGGACGACGCTGGACTCGGTGTCGAGCACCTCCTGCACGCGCTCCGCGCACACCTCGGCGCGCGGCACCTGCATGAACATGAAGGTGGCCATCATCACGCTCATCACGATCTGCATGAGATACGCGAGGAACGCGGTCAGGTCGCCGATCTGCATGCCGCCGCTGTTGATCCGGTGGGCGCCGAACCAGACCACGGCGATCGAGGCGACGTTCACGATCGTCATCACGAACGGGAACATCAGTGCCATGATCCGGCCGGTGGCGAGCGAGGTCTCGGTCAGGTCCCAGTTGGCGGCGCCGAACCGGTCCTTCTCGAAGTCGTCCCGCACGAAGGCGCGGATGACGCGATTGCCGGTGATCTGCTCGCGCAGCACCCGGTTCACGGTGTCCAGCTTGACCTGCATGGACCGGAACAGCGGCCGCATCCTGCGGATGATCAGCGTCAGGACGATCGCCATCACGGGCAGCACGGCCAGCAGCACGCCCGACAGGGGCACGTCGAGCCCCAGGGCCAGGACCACGCCGCCGACGCACATGATCGGCGCCGACACCATCAGCGTGAAGCCCATCAGCACCAGCATCTGGATCTGCTGCACGTCGTTCGTGGTGCGGGTGATCAGCGAGGGCGCTCCGAAGCGGCCGACCTCGCGGGCGGAGAAGGACTGCACGCGGTCGAAGACCGCGGCCCGCACGTCGCGGCCGAGCGCGGCGGCGGTACGGGCGCCGAAGTACACGGCCCCGGTGTTGCAGACGACCTGGACGACCGTGACGCCCAGCATCATCGCGCCGTACGTGAGGATGTAGCCGGTGTCGCCGTCGACGACACCGTTGTCAATGATGTCCGCGTTCAGAGTGGGCAGATACAGGGCCGCGCAGGTCTGCAGGAACTGCAGCAGCACGAGCAGCCCGATGGGTTTCTTGTACGGACCGAGGTGGGTCCGGAGGAGTCGTATGAGCACGCTCTGTCTCTCGGTGGTCGGCGAACTGGGTGAGAGCGGTCGGGGAGGGGGAGACGTCCTCGCCGGAACGAGGACGCATGGACCCCTATCGTCGGACACTCCACCCGCGTTACCTCAACCGATTAACCCAAGAGTGCTCAAAGACCAGCCACGTGAGACAGATGTTCTACGGCTGGGCGAAGGCGCCCGGGTGGATCTGCTCGCGCACCGCACGGAACTGCTGGCGCACCGCCTGCCCCACCGCCAGCTCCTCGCCCGGTTCGAAGACCTGGGTGGCCGCTCCCTGCCACATCGGCAACTGGCCGCTCATCGCCCAGGCGGCCTGCCGGGCCGCGCCGATCGCCGCGTAGTCGGCGGGCTGCGGCACCACGACCTGCGTGCCGAACAGCATCGGCGCCACGGCCTGCACGGCGTGCAGCTCGGCGGCCGCGCCGAGCAGGAAGACCCGCCGCACCTCGACCCCGCGCCCGCGCAGCACGTCCAGGGCGTCGCCGAGCCCGCACAGCATGCCCTCGAAGGCGGCCCGCGCCAGGTGCTCGGGCTTCATGGACTCCCGCCGCAGCCCGCACAGGGTGCCGGCCGTGTGCGGCAGATTCGGCGTCTTCTCGCCCTCCAGATAGGGCAGGAGCACGAGCCCGTGGGCGCCGGGCGTCGACTTCATCGCGAGCTCGGACAGCTCGTCGAGCCCGCCGTCGAGCCCCAGCATCTCCGCGGTGCCGCGCAGCGTGCGCACCGCGTTGAGCGTGTGCACCACGGGCAGGTGCATGCCGGTGGCGTCGGCGAGTGAGGTGATGGAGCCGCTGGAGTCCACCAGCGCCTCGTGGTGCACGGCCATCACCGAGCCGGACGCGCCGAGCGAGACGACGGCGTCGCCGGGGGAGACGCCGAGACCGAACGCGGCGGCCATCGTCTCCCCGGTCCCGGCCGAGATGATCAGCCCCTCCGGGGTCGTCCCCGCGGCGTCGCCGGGGCCGAGCACCTCCGGGAGCACGGCCCGCTGTCCGAGCGCCAGCTCCACGAGGTCGGGCCGCCAGGAGCCGGTGGCCGCGGACCAGTAGCCGGTGCCCGAGGCGCCGCCGCGGTCGGTGGTCCGCCGGGCCGGGCGGCCGAGCAACTGCCACACCAGCCAGTCGTGCGCCTGCATGAGGAAGGCCACACGCTGCGCGTTCTCCGGCTCGGTCCGCGCCAGCCAGCGCAGCTTGGTCACCGGCTGCGCGGCCTGCGGCACACAGCCCACCGCTTCGGCCCACGCCTCGCGCGAGCCGAGCCGGTCGACGAGGTCGGCGGCCGCCACCTGCGCCCGCTTGTCGGCGCCCACCAGGGCCGGGCGCACGGTGTTGCCCTGCCCGTCCAGCGGCACCAGCGCATTGGCCTGCGCCGACACGCCGATGGCCTGCACGCCTTCCAGGAGCCCGCCGCCGGCCGCCTCGCCGAGCGACAGCAGCCAGGCCTGGGGGTCGACGTCACTGGGCCGCCCGCCGCCCTCCGCGGTCTCCAGCGGATGGGGCGCGTACCCCTGCCGGAGCACGGCTCCGGTGTCCGCGTCACAAACGACAATGCGCGTGAAATCGGGCGAACTGTCCAGCCCGGCGACTATCCCCATGCCTGAAATTCTGCCGCACCGCCTGCGCGGGCGTGCCCTCAGGTGTTGCTGGTGCCCCAGTCGTCCTCGTCGCCGGAGCCGCTGCGCTCCCGCAGGGACCGCACCCGGTCGGCCACGGAGTCCGGAACCTTGCCCTCCACCTTTGCGCTGACGGAGTGGAACGCCTTGCCGGCGACCTCCCGCGTCTGCTGCGCGGCGGACTCGGCCGTATTGCGTACGGCGGGGTTCTGGGAGATCTCGCGAGCGGTCTTCTTGAGCTTCTCGTACCGCTCGCGTCCGGCCCTGGTGCCCAGTACGTAACCCAGGGCCAGACCGGCGATGAATGTGAGCCGGTAGCGCATGTCGGCCACCCTTTCCCTAGCGAGGCGTCATGGACGATGCGGTCGTCGTGGCGGTCATCGTCGTGCTCGATGATCGCCGAGGGGATACCGATTGGCGGAGCACCCCCCAGCTTGCGCTAATGTATGTGTCGCAGCGAGCGCACGCCGCCTGGCAAGTACCCGGGCAGCCGCGTTCGAAGCAACGAGGTCATTCCCCTGTAGCTCAATTGGCAGAGCAGCCGGCTGTTAACCGGCAGGTTACTGGTTCGAGTCCAGTCGGGGGAGCTCGATCTCCTGTAGCTCAATTGGCAGAGCAGCCGGCTGTTAACCGGCAGGTTACTGGTTCGAGTCCAGTCGGGAGAGCTGTCGAACAAGCCCCCTCGGAGTTCACTCCGGGGGGCTTTTTCGTGCCTGGTGGAACCGCCCGGCCACGGGGGATGTCCTCAAGGTCGTGCAGAGCCGAACCATCCGAAGCAGGAGATCGTATGAGCGGCTATGCTGCGGCAGACGGCGCGCACAAATGTGCGCGGCTCGCCGTTACGGGGCGGTAGCTCAGCCGGTTAGAGCAGCGGACTCATAATCCGTCGGCCGTGGGTTCGAGTCCCACCCGCCCCACCACACCTTCAGAGCGCAGAAACGATGCAGCCAGCCTGAACGTAACCTGATGGCCCGTCACGTAAACCGTGGCGGGTCTTCTGTCACTCAGGAGGCTGCTTTTTCGTCGCCCGAGTTCACCACCCCGTCAACAGCAGGTGGTTCAGCGACAGGGCCAGGACCGCCTGGGACGCGAGCCAGGCCCGGGGGGCCGGGAGGAACGCGCAGGCGGCCGGGAGCCAGGCCGCGAAGGGGAGCCAGATGCGTTCCGTCTCCGCCTTGCTCATGCCGGAGAGGTCGGCCAGGAGCAGCGCCGTCAGGGCGGCCGCCGTCAGGAGGGCCAGACGGCGGGGCGGGCCGGTGGGGGCGGTGGCCGCGCGGCGCAGGCCCGCGACCGTGGCGGGGCCGATCAGCAGGACCGTGCAGGCGAGGTTGGCCCAGACCCAGTAGCCGTAGGGGCGGATGCCGCCCGCGCCCTCGTAGTAGCGGGTGGTCAGCAGGCGGTACGCCTCCCACCAGTCGAAGCCCAGGACCGTGAACAGCGCCGGGACCACGACCAGGCCCGCCAGGGCGTACGGCAGCGGGCGCAGCCGGCGGGTGCCGAGGAGCAGGATCGCGCCCGCGATGAGCGCGAACAGCGTCAGGCCGTACGACAGGTAGCAGGTCAGGCCGAACAGCAGGCCCGCCGCGAAACCCGTGAGGCGCGGGCGGCGGCCCGTCACGGCCAGCGCCAGACAGGCCAGGGACCAGGCCGCGACCGCCGTGAAGTAGCCGTCCGCCGAGGTGCCCGTCCAGACCGCGGCCGGGGCCATAGCCAGGAACGGGGCCGCCCGGCGCGCCAGTTCCTCGGACGCCAGCGCGCGCACGGCGACCAGGACCGCCGCGCAGGCCGAAGCGCCGACGGTGATGACCCATGCACCCGCCCAGGCGCCGCCGCCCAGGCCGATCCGGTCCAGCAGGACGAAGGTGAGCGTGGCCGCCGGGGGATGGCCCGCCACGTGCGGGGGCCAGTGGTCGGGGGAGTGCAGCAGGATGTGGCCGGTGAAGTCGCGCAGGGTCGCCGGGATGTCCTGGAAACGGTCGATGACCTGGAGGTACTCGTACTTCGTGGTCAGCCGGTCGGCGACGCCGCGCCGCCAGCCGTCGATCAGGGCCAGGGACCAGGTCCACGCCATGGCGGTCGCCCAGGCCGCCGCGAGCAGCCCGCGCCAGGGCAGCCGGACGGCGAGGCGCGGCCCCCAGGTGACGACGGCGGCCGCCACGACGAGGGCGGCCGGGGTGCCGGGTCCCAGGTGCGGGAGCCAGTGCGCGTACAGCGGCGGCCACCCCACGTGCAGGGTGCCGTGCTCGCGTTCGATCCAGGTGCCGACGAGTGCGGCCGCCGTGACGAGGAGGGCGGCGGCCCCGACGGCGTAGAGATCGCGGCGGACGGCACGGGGGAGAGAGCGGGTCACACCCGAAACGCTAGGTGGCCGGGCCGGTGGCAGCGGTGCGGCGCGGACGGACGTCAGGGTTTCGTCATGTGTCGGGAGCCCCGTGCGCGGGGTGCCGCGGCCTACGGTCGGCGCATGTCACGGAAGTTCGACCCGGTTGTCCCACCGACCTCCCCGGCGTTCTGGCGCAGCCCCGTGCGCGGGCGGTGGTTCACGTCGGTGCTCGGTCTGGTGCTGCTGTTCGGGATCACCGTGCTGTTCGTGACGGGGCTCCTGTCCTACGCCGCGTACAACCCGGGCCTCTCGCCGGTCAACGACAAGACGCCCGACAAGGGACTGCTCGGCTTCTATCTCTTCGGCTGGCCCACCCGCCCGTACTGGCTGTACCGGCTCACCCAGGGCGTCCACGTGACGCTCGGGATCACCCTGATCCCCGTACTGCTGGCCAAGCTGTGGTCGGTGGTGCCCAGGCTGTTCGCGCTGCCGCCCGTGCGCTCCGTCGCCCACGCGCTGGAGCGGATCTCGCTGCTCATGCTGGTCGGCGGGGTGCTGTTCGAGTTCGTCACCGGCGTGCTCAACGTGCAGCTGGAGTACGTCTTCCCCGGCTCCTTCTATCCGCTGCACTTCTACGGGGCCTGGGTGTTCTTCGCCGCGTTCGCCCTGCACGTCGTGCTGCGGGCGCCGGCCGCCGTGCGGAACCTGCGCCGCGGCGCGCTCCGCGACACCGGGGACGGTGACGAGCTGACCGCGGTGCGGCCCGCCGCGCCGACCGTGTCGCGGCGCGGCGCGCTGGGCGTGGTCGGCGGCGCGTCGGCACTGCTGTTCGGCACCACGGTGGGGCGCGGGTTCGACGGCCCGCTCCGGCGGACCGCGCTGCTCGCGCCGCACGGCTGGGCGGAGCCGGGCAGCGGTCCCGGCGGATTCCAGATCAACAAGACCGCCGCGTCCCGGGGGATCGACCCGCGCGAGACGGCGGAGGAGGCGTGGCGGCTGGTGGTGCACGGGCCCGCCGGGACCGTGCGCTTCAGCAGGCCCGAGCTGCTGCGGCTGCCGCTGCACACGGCCGCGCTGCCCATCGCCTGCGTGGAGGGGTGGTCGACGTCCGACCAGGAGTGGCGGGGGGTCCGGCTGCGGGACCTCGCCGAGCTGGCCGGACACCCGGCGGACGCGGTGCCCGATGTGCTGGTGGAGTCGTTGCAGCGGCACGGCGCGTTCCGGCGGGCCGCCCTGAGCGCCGCCCAGGTACGGGATCCGCGCTCGCTGCTCGCGCTGGAGGTCAACGGGGCCGCGCTGACGCCCGATCACGGCTGTCCGGCCAGGATCATCGTGCCCGCGGCGCCCGGGGTGCTGAACACGAAATGGGTCGCGCGGCTGACCTTCGGCGATCTCCGGGAGGCGGTCCGATGAAGCTGGGCAGCCCTTTCCAACTCGTCCTGCTGCTGTGCTCGTTCGCCCTCGCCGCCTACGCGGGGGTGCGGCTGCTGGCCGGGGACTGGCTCCTGGTCAGCCTGTGGTTCGCCGGGGCGGCGCTCGTGCACGACCTGGTCCTGCTCCCGCTGTACGGGGCCGTGGACCGGGCCGTCCTCGGGGCGCTCGGCGCCGTGGGCGCGGGTGACGGCGGACGGCGGGCGTGGGCCGGGCACGTGCGGGTTCCGGCGATGCTGTCGGGGCTGCTGCTCCTCGTGTGGTTCCCGATGATCAGCGGCCGGGCCGCCGGTCACTACACGTCGGCCACCACGCTGTCGGCGGACGGGTTCCTCGGGCGCTGGCTGCTGATCACCGCCGTGCTCTTCGCCGGGTCGGCGCTGCTGCTGCCGGTGCGGCTGCGCAGGGCGGCGAAACAGCGGCCGGCCGCCGACCACTGAGCGACGGGCCGCCAGTGCGCGGCCCGGGCGGCGGCCCGCAGCAGGGCCGGGGTGCCGACCCGGGCCCAGGGGAACGGCGCGCTCTCCGCCGCCGTCGCTCCGACGATCCGTACGCTGACCCGCTCGTCGACGTCGAGCGGCGCGGTCTCGGCGATCAGCAGGCCACCGGGCGCCAGGAGTTGGGCGACGCGGGCGAGCAGCACCGCCGGCTCCCCGCCGATGCCGAGGTTTCCGTCGGCCAGCAGCACGGTGCCCCAGCGGCCCTCACCGGGCAGCGGCGCGAAGACGGAACGCAGCAGGGCCGGGCCGCCGAGCCGCGCGGTGCGGGCGACGGCGGCCGCGCTGATGTCGATGCCGAGGGCGGGGGTGCCGCGGGCGACGAGTTCCGCGACCAGCCGGCCCGGGCCGCAGCCGACATCGAGGACGGGCCCCTCGCACCGGTCGAGCAGCGCGCGGTCCACCGCGTCGGCGCCGGTGCACCAGCGCTCCACGTCGAGGGGGAGCAGCCAGCCGTCACCGCGGCGCAGATAGAGGGGGCCGCGGCCGGTGCGCAGGGCGTCCGCGTACGGATCGGCGGACCAGGCGCGGTGCGGGGCCGGGTCGAGGTCGTGCGCGGTCGTCATCGGGCGGTCGCCGCCCGGAGCCGGTCGAGGCGTGCGGCGAAGCGGGAGTGCGGGGCTTCGGCGGCGACCGCCCGCGCGTCGGCGGCCGTGTCCACGTCGCGCAGCGACGGCAGATCCTTGACGCGCAGGCCCGCCGCGACGAGCCGGGCTCGCTGCACGGCGCCCGTCTCGGGTGCCGACATCGGCACCCCGAGCAGCAGCGCGGGATCGGGGTCGCTCAGGCCCAGCGCCCAGAAGCCGCCGTCGGCGGCCGGGCCGAAACAGGCGTCGTACGCCGAACCGGCCGCGCCGAAGTCCACGGCGAGCAGTTCCGGGGTGACCTGCGGGGTGTCCATACCGATCAGCAGCGTCGGCCCGGAACAGGCGGCGAACGCGGCCGCGAGCCGTTCGTCCAGTCCGCCCGCGCCCTGCGGCACGACGTCGAAGCCGGGCGGCAGCCATGGGCCCGGATCACCGTCGAGCGCGAGAACCCGGCGGTCGACGGGCGCGGCGGCCACGGTGTGCAGGGTGTCGGCGAGGGAGGCCTCGGCGAGCGCCGCCGCCTCTGCGGGGGTGAAGGGCGGGGTGAGTCGTGTCTTGACCCGGCCGGGGCGCGGTTCCTTGGCGATGACGAGGAGGGTGGTCATGGGGGCCTCTCGGGCAGGGGAGAGATGCGGGGGAGCGGGGGCGCTCACGGGCGCGGGGCCTCGGACAGGACACGGCTCATGTCGCGCACCGCCTGCCACGTCCCGCGCCAGGTGCCCGTCACCTTCGAGGCGCCGGTGCGCGGGCGGTAGGGAACGTCGTGCTCCGTCACCCGCCAGCCCGCGTCGGCGGCGCGCACCACCATCTGGAGCGGATAGCCGCTGCGCCGGTCGGTCAGGTCGAGGGCGAGCAGCGCCTCGCGGCGGGCGGCGCGCAGCGGTCCGAGGTCGCGCAGGCGCAGACCGGTGCGGCGGCGCAGCATCCGGGCGAGCGCGAGATTGCCGGCGCGAGCGTGCGGGGGCCAGGCGCCGCGGCCCTGCGGGCGGCGCCGGCCGAGCACCAGATCGGCCTCCCCGGCGCGCACCTCACGGACGAACGGCACGAGCAGCGCCGGGTCCAGCGAGGCGTCGCAGTCGCAGAAGCAGACGTACGGAGCCGTGGCCGCGGTCAGCCCCGCGTGGCAGGCGGCGCCGAAGCCGCGCCGCGTCTCGGTCACGACGGTGGCGCCGAGGTCGCGGGCGAGGTCCGCCGAGCCGTCGGTGGAGCCGTTGTCCACGACGAGCGCGCGCCAGCCCGGCGGAATGCGGGACAGGACCCAGGGGAGTGCCCCGGCCTCGTTCAGGCAGGGCAGCACGACGTCGACGGCCTCGGCGGACGCCGGCGGAGGAGAGTTCAGCACGGCGTCCACCCTACGAACACCAATCGGGCAAAACGGGCTTCGGCTCCTTACGAAACACGGACGTCCGGGGCGCCGGGCCGGGCGGGCGGCGACGCGGGCGCGGGGGCGGTGCGACGCTGGGGGCATGGAGCAGCAACAGCCGCAGGAGCGGGTGCCGGGCCGGGTGCTCGTCGTCGACGACGACCCCACGGTCGCCGAGGTCGTGACCGGATACCTGGAACGCGCCGGGTATCTGGTGGACCGCGCCGGGGACGGCCGGGGCGCGCTCGCCGGGGCCGCCGCGCACTGGCCGGATCTCGTCGTCCTCGATCTGATGCTGCCCGGGATGGACGGCCTGGAGGTGTGCCGCAGGCTGCGCGAGACCGGCCCGGTCCCGGTCGTCATGCTCACCGCGCGCGGCGACGAGGACGACCGCATCCTCGGCCTGGAGGTCGGCGCCGACGACTACGTGACCAAGCCGTTCAGCCCGCGCGAGCTGGTGCTGCGCGTGGAGTCGGTCCTGCGCCGCACCCGCCCCGCCACCGGCGCCCGGGTCCGCCCGCTGGCGGCGGCCGGCCTCACCGTCGACCCCGCGGCCCGACGCGCCACCAAGGGCGACGCCGAACTGGCTCTCACCCTCCGCGAGTTCGACCTGCTCACCTTCTTCCTGCGGCATCCGGGGCGCGTCCACAGCCGAGAGGACCTGATGCGGGAGGTGTGGGGCTGGGACTTCGGCGACCTGTCGACGGTCACGGTCCACGTGCGCCGCCTGCGCAACAAGATCGAGGCCGATCCGGCACGTCCGCGGCTGGTGCAGACCGTGTGGGGGGTCGGGTACCGCTTCGAGCCGGAGGGTGCACCGGAAGCGGCGGCCTCCGCCGGTCCGGACGCCCGGGAAGGCCGGTAGCCGTGCGGGACACCCTCCTCATCGCCCTCTTCGCCTTCCTCGGGGCCGCCGCCGCCGGACTCTGCGGCGCGGGTGCCTTGTGGCTGCTGCGGCGTCGGTCGCTGACCGCCTCGGTCACCGTGGTCGCCGCCGTCGCCGTCGGGGCGATGCTCGCCGGGACGCTGGCGGTGGCGCAGGCGATGTTCCTGTCCGCGCACGACCTCAGCGTCGTCACGACCGTGGTCGCCATGGCGGCCGTCGTCTCGCTGGGGACCGCCCTGTTGCTCGGCCGGCGCGTGGTCGCCCGCAGCCACGAACTCGCCCTGGCCGCACGCTCGTTCGGTGACGTCGGCGGTTTCACCGCGCCCGCGCAGCCCGCCACCGCGGAACTGGCCGCGGTCAGCCGGGAACTGGCCGCCACCAGCGCCAGGCTCGCCGACTCGCGGGAACGGGAGCGGATGCTGGAGACCTCACGGCGCGAACTCGTCGCCTGGATCTCGCACGACCTGCGCACCCCGCTGGCCGGGCTGCGCGCCATGTCCGAGGCGCTGGAGGACGGCGTCGCCGCCGACCCCGCCCGCTATCTGCGCCAGATCCGCACCGAGGTCGAGCGCCTCAACGACATGGTCGGCGACCTCTTCGAACTCTCCCGGATCCACGCCGGCGCCCTCACCCTCACCCCCACCCGGATCTCGCTGTACGACCTGGTGGGCGACGCCATCGCCGGTGCCGACCCGCTCGCGCGGGAGCACGGGGTGCGGCTGGTGGGTGACGACGTCGCGCCGGTCCCGGTGGACGTGGACGGCAAGGAGATGAGCCGGGTCCTGGGCAACCTCCTGGTCAACGCGATCCGCCGGACCCCCGCCGACGGCACCGTGGCGGTCGGCGCCGAGCGCTCGCCCGACGGCGTCGTGCTGTCCGTGTCCGACGGCTGCGGAGGCATCCCGGAGATCGATCTGCCCCGGGTCTTCGACACCGGCTGGCGCGGCACACACGCCCGTACGCCACCGGCCGGCGCGGGTCTCGGGCTCGCCATCGTGCGCGGGATCGTCGAGGCCCACCAAGGGCGCGCCGCCGTGCGGAACATCCCCGGCGGCTGCCGCTTCGAGGTGACCCTGCCGGCCGCGTCAGGCTGAGACGGCGGCGAACTCCTTCATCCCCGCGACGAACTCGATCTCCGGCCGCCAGCCGAGCTCGGCCCGCAGCCGCGCCGAGTCGGCCGTGATGTGCCGGACGTCGCCGAGCCGGTACTCACCGGTGACCACGGGGACGGGTCCGCCGTGCGCGTCGGCCAGCGCGCGGGCCAGTTCGCCCACGGTGCGCGGGACGCCGCTGCCGGTGTTGTACGCGGTGAGCGCACCCGGCGGGACCGCGGTCCCCAGCGCCTCCAGGGCCGCGACGTTGGCCCGCGCCACATCCCGTACATGCACGAAGTCCCGCCGCTGCCGCCCGTCCTCGAACACCCGCGGGGCCTCGCCGCGAGCCAGCGCCGACCGGAAGAAGGAGGCGACACCGGCGTACGGGGTGTCGCGCGGCATCCGGGGCCCGTACACGTTGTGGTAGCGCAGCGACACCGCCGTGCCGTCCGTCGCGCGCGCCCACGCAGCCGCCAGGTGCTCCTGGGCGAGCTTGGTCGTGGCGTACACGTTGCGCGGGTCGGCGGGCGCGTCCTCGGCGACCAGACCCGGCGTCAGTTCGAGGCCGCAGTCGGGGCACATCGGTTCGAACAGTCCCGCGTCGAGCGCGGCGACCGCCCGCGGTCCGGGACGCACCACTCCGTGCCGGGGGCACTCGTAGCGTCCTTCCCCGTACACGACCATCGACCCGGCGAGCACCAGCCGCCGCACCCCGCCCTCCGCCATCGCGGTCAGCAGCACGGCGGTCCCGAGGTCGTTGCGGGAGACGTAGTCGGCCGCGTCCGCGAACCCGGTGCCGAGGCCGACCATCGCCGCCTGGTGGCACACCGCGTCCACGCCGTCGAGGGCGCGGGCGACCGTATCCTTGTCCCGGACGTCCGCCGACGGGTCCTGCCGTACGTCGAGGACCGCGGGTTCGTGCCCGCGCGCGGCCAGCGCCTCGACGACATGGGACCCGATGAACCCGGCACCGCCGGTGACCAGTACACGCATGGGGCCACGGTAGGCAGACCCGGCGGCGCCGACCGAGCGTATGCGCCGTCGTGTCACCGGTCCGTAAGAACCGCGCCCGTCGAGCTTCAGAAGCTTGCGTTTTGCGGACAACGGTGCGCTTTGGGGAGGGACGCGGGAGGGGTGCGCCCCTTAGACTCGCCAGAACCGCGAATCGGCTCCCCGGATCGGCTCCCCGGATCGGCTCTCCCCCGGAGCGGGTGATCCAGCGGTGATCGAGCGGTGTGCGTACGGGGATGAGCGGAGTCGGCGCCGGTCATCCCCGATGTACCGGGCGCCCGCCTCTCACAGCCGTCGTGGCGACTGCCAGGTCGCCGTCGTGCCCGTGCCGCCCTCTGCGCCCGGCACGCCCCCTTGCTCCCCGTCGTCCGCCACGGTCAGCCGCACCCCGGGACGGCCGTCCGGCAGCGAGGCCCCCGCGTCGACGGCGACCTCGATCCGGGAGACCGCCCGCCGCCGGGACGCCGTGGCCAGGGCCCGCCGCAGCGCGGCCAGCAGATGGCCCTCGACCGCGCCGTCCAGGACACCCTCGACCGGTCCGGTGAACCGCACCGACGGGGCGAAGCCGAGCACCGCGGCGGCGCCCGCCGTCTCGCGCAGGACCCGGCCGCGGAACGTCGTCGGCGCCGCGGCCGGCGGCTGCTGCAGCGCGAAGATGGTCGTCCGGACCTCCTGGATCGTCGACTCCAGCTCGTCGACGGCGTGGGCCAGCGTCTCGCGTACGTCGCCGACCGTCGCCCGGCGCTGGGTGGACTCCAGCATCAGCCCCGTCGCGAACAGCCGCTGGACGACCAGGTCGTGCAGGTCACGGGCGATCCGGTCGCGGTCCTCGAAGACGGCGAGCCGCTCGCGGCCCGCCTGCGCGTCGGCCAGGACCAGGGCGAGCGCCGCCTGCGAGGCGAACTGGGTGGCCAGGAGGTGGTCCACCGAGGTGTACGGGCGGGCGTCGCGGGAGCGGGGCAGGGCCAGGGTGCCGATCAGCTTTCCGCCCGCCTGCAACGGCAGCATCATGCTCGGTCCGAAACGGGCCCTGACCTCGGTCGTCATCCGTGGGTCCGTCGCCGAGTCGTCGATGAACACCGGCTCACCGGTGAGGAGCTGGGCCAGCACGGCGCTGCCCGGCTGGATCGTCGCGCCGAGCAGGGTGTGCGGATCGTCCGTGCTGGAGGCCGCCACGATCGACATGCCGCCCGCCTCCGTGGGCTGGAGGACCACCCCGGCCGCGGCGTCGGCCAGCAGCCGGGCCCGCTCGGCGACCGTGGTCAGGGCGTCCTCGGCGCGGCCGGTGAGCAGCGCCGTGGTGACCGCGGCGGCGCCCTCGATCCACCGCTCGCGCTGCCGGGCGGTCTCGTACAGCCGGGCGTTGCCGATGGCGATGCCGGCCTGCGTCGCCAGCACCCGCAGCAGGGCGTGATCGTCGACGGTGAAGGTCTTGCCCGTCAGGCGCAGCCGGCCGAACTCCGTCTCCTGTACGCGGATGGGGACGGTCAGGGAACCCTGCGGGCCCTGCCCGGCCCGTCCGGTGCCGACCGACTGGAGCAGGCTGCCGTGGCCCGGGTCGATGACGTCGAGCACCCCGTGGGGCGCGCCGGTGAGCGTGGCCGCGCTGTCCACCAGGTGCTGGAGCATGGTGCGCAGCTCCAGCTCGGTGCCCACGCCGAGCACCGCCTCCAGGAGGACGGGGAGACCGGTGTCGGGACGTGCGGCGTCCGGTGTTCCTGGTGGCACGGTGCGCACGTCCCCCTCGAGGTTCGTCGTGATGTCAGCCCGCCAGCGGGTCGAGGACCATCGGCTCGACCTTGCCCTCCATCATCGCGCCCAGCCCCTGCACCGCGCACACGTCGGGCCGCTCGGCGATGTGCACCGGCATGCCCGTCGCCTCGCGCAGCATGTGGTCGAGGCCGGGCAGCAGGGCCGAGCCGCCGACCAGCATGATGCCGCGGTCCGCGAGGTCGGCGACCAGATCGGGCGGGCAGTCCCGCAGCACCTTGCCGATGCCGTCGAGGACCGCGGTCAGCGGGGTGTGGATCGCGCGCCGCACCGCGGAGGTGTCGACGTGCACCGAGCGGGCGAGGCCGGTCGCCACGTCCCGGCCGTGGATCTCGGTCTGCTCCGGGCCGTGCGGGGTCAGGCCGTTGCCGCTCAGGGCCAGCTGCAGCGGGCGCACCGACTGCGAGGGGAGCATCAGCTCGTGCTGCTGGCGCAGGTGCTGGACCACCGCGTGGTCGATGGCGTCGCCGCCGACCGGGATCCGGTCGGCGGTCACGATCGCGCCGAGCGAGAGCACGGCGATCTGGGTCGTGGCCGCGCCACAGACGATGATCATCGTCGCCTCGGGCTGCTCGACGGGCAGCCCGCAGCCGACGGCGGCGGCGATCAGCGTGTCGACGAGCTCGACGCGGCGGGCGCCGAGCCCGACCAGGGTCTCCACCGCGGCGCGCTGCGCCAGCGGGTCCGCGTCGTGCGGGGTGCAGGCCGCCGCGCGCAGCCGGGGCTTGCGGCGCAGCGTGCGCCGCAGCTTCTCGCCGAGCAGCTGGCGCAGCATCCGCTGGGCCATCTCGATGTCGACGACGGTGCCGCCGGAGACCGGCCGGACGACCCGGATGTAGCCCGGGGTGCGCCCGGTCATCCGCTCCGCGAACTCGCCGACGGCGATCAGCGCACCGGTGCGGGTGTTGACCGCGGCGCAGCTCGGCTCGTCGACGACGATGCCCGCGCCCTTCACGTACACGCGGGTGCGCGCGGCCCCCAGGTCGACGGCGAAGTGGCAGCGGCGCAACTGCTCCAGACTGACGGTCATGGCAGATCCTCCCGAGATCGCGGCCCCCAACAGGGACGCCGGGTCGCGGGTCCGCGGCCCTTTTGGCATCGTGCTGCGGAGTTCGGGATTCCGCTCGTTGGAGTGGGCCGGACGGGGCCAGACCCCGAACAGGCCGGTCCTGCTGGCCCATCTGACGCTCCGCCACCTGAGTGAGTCCCCTCGGCGCGGCCCGGTGCTCCGGCCCGGGACGCCGGCCGGATCGCCCGTGGCGCCCGCTGGCGGGAACGCGCCAGTGCAGCACCCGCCAGCCCTCGGCAACTTCCCTGCAACACAGGGCTCCTGAGACTCTTCCCAGCACTTGGGTGACACCCACTGATCCCGAGGCCCCGGAAGAGAGGCAACGATGTCCAGAGGACCTGCCGCGAGACGTGGCGCGGCCCTGCTGTCCGCAGGGCTCGCGTTCGCGCTGCTGCCCGCAGGGGGCGCGCACGCCGGCCCCGCGAAGACCCCCACCAAGGCCGTTTCCGCCGCGCACACCGTCACCCTGGTGACCGGCGACAAGGTGACCGTCACCGACCTCGGCGGCGGGCGGCGGACCGTCACCGTCGACCGCGCCAAGGGTGCCACCGGGGCGGTGCGCACCCAGGTGTCGGACGGTGAGGTCACCGTCGTGCCCGACGAGGCCCGGCGGTATCTCGCCGACGGGAGCCTCGACGCCCGGCTGTTCGACGTCAGCGAGCTGATACGGCAGGGGCTCGCCGACGGCCGTGCCGACGCGACGCCCCTCATCGTGACCTATGGCAGCAAGAGCGCCCGGAGCGCGGCCGCCGTGCCCCGGGGCGCCGAGCGGACCCGGACCCTGCCCAGCATCGGCGGCGCCGCGGTCGCCGCCGCCAAGGGGCGCACCTTCTGGAACGGCCTCACCACCAGGAACGGCTACACCGGCGGCCTCGGCAAGGTGTGGCTCGACGCGCGGGTCAAGGCCGACATGGCGGAGTCCAACGCGCAGATCGGCACCTCGAAGGCGTGGGAGGCCGGGTTCACCGGCAAGGGCGTCAAGGTCGCCGTCCTCGACACCGGCTACGACGCCTCCCACCCCGACCTCGCCTCCCGCGTCACCGAGTCGAAGTCGTTCATCGAGGGCGAGGAGGTCGCCGACAGGAACGGCCACGGCACCCATGTGACCTCGACGGTCGGCGGGTCCGGCGCCGCGTCCGACGGCGCGGAGAAGGGGGTCGCCCCCGACGCGACCCTCGCCGTCGGCAAGGTCCTCAGCGACGAGGGCTCCGGCTCCGAGTCGCAGATCATCGCCGGTATGGAGTGGGCCGCCAAGGACGTCAAGGCGCGCGTCGTCTCCATGAGCCTCGGCTCGGACACGGGCAGCGACGGCACCGACCCGATGTCCGCCGCCGTGAACACCCTCTCCAAGGAGACCGGCGCCCTCTTCGTCATCGCCGCGGGCAACTACAGCGCCCCCGGCACCATCGGCTCGCCCGGCGCCGCGGACTCCGCGCTCACCGTCGGTGCCGTCGACTCCGACGACCGGGCCGCCTACTTCAGCAGCCAGGGCCCGCGCCTCGGCGACAACGCCCTCAAGCCCGATGTCTCCGCGCCCGGCGTGGACATCCTCGCCGCCCGCTCCTCGCTGGTCGCGGGCTCCGGCAGCTACACCACCATGAGCGGTACGTCGATGGCGACGCCGCACGTCGCCGGTGTCGCCGCCCTCCTCGCGCAGGAGCACCCGGACTGGACCGGTGCCCGGCTCAAGGACGCGCTGATGTCGAGCAGCAAGCAACTCGACGCCTCCGCCTACGCGCTGGGGTCGGGCCGGGTCAGCGTCCCGGACGCCGTCACCGCCGACGTCACCGCCACCGGCAGCGCCGACCTCGGCCAGTACACGTGGCCCTACGACAGCAACGCGCCGGTCACGAAGACCGTCACGTACAGCAACTCCTCCGACAAGGCCGTCGAGCTGAGCCTCGCCGTGCAGGGGGCCCCGGCCGGCGTCGCCACGCTCGCCGACTCCACGCTCACCGTGCCCGCCCACGGCACCGCCGCCACGACCGTCACCGGCGACGGCGCGAAGGCCGCCATCGGCACCAACAGCGGCCAGATCGTCGCCAGTTCGGGCGGAAAGGCCGTCGCGCACACCGCGTTCGGGCTGGTCAAGGAGGAGGAGCGGTACACGCTCACCGTCCATGTGAAGGACCGTGACGGCGCCCCCGCCGACGCCTTCCTCGCCGTGCAGCAGCTCGTCGCGAACACGGACCCGGTCGGCCACTCCAGCGGCGACGACGGCACCGTGGAGCTGCGGCTGAAGCCGGGCACGTACTACGTCGACACCTTCCTCGACGTGCGCGGGAGCCACGGCAAGGACTCGCTCGGCCTCGGCTACCTCGCCGACCCCGAGGTCACCCTCGACCGGGACCGCGAGATCACCCTCGACGGGCGGAAGCTGAAGGAGGTCGCCGCCGACGTCGGGCGCACCACCCAGACCCGGCAGCTGATCATGGAGGCCGACCGGCAGGCGAACGGCGCCGAGATCACCAACGCCGTCCAGGTCCCCGTCGCCTACGACAGCGTCTTCGCCGCCCCCACCCGCAAGGTCGCCAAGGGCAGCTACGCGTACCGCACCGTCTGGCGGCTCGGGAAGCCGCTGCTCCAGGTCGACGGGGTGCGTGACGCGCTCGTCCAGGCCGGCGGCACGCTCGCCGAGGGCCGCAGCAGGCTCGCCGTCGTCGACGCGGGCGCGGGCACCCCGGCCGACTACGCGGGCAAGAAGGTGCGCGGCAGGGCCGTCCTGGTCCGTGCCGACGGCGCGACGGCGCCGGGCGCGCTCGCCCAGGCCGCCCAGGACGCGGGCGCCGCGGCGCTGTTCGTCACCGACGGGACGGCCGGCCGGCTGAACACCTACTTCGGCACCGACGACTACACGGACCGGCCGCTGACGATCGCGACCGTCGACGCGCGCGACGCCGCCGTCCTCGCCGCCGCCGCGAAGGCGGGCCGGGCGCTGGACATGACCGGCACCCGGTACACGCCCTGGGTGTACGACCTCGCCGACGAGCACACCGGAGCGATCCCCGGCGGATCGCTGACGTACCGGCCGGGCAGCCGTGAACTGGCCGTCCGCGACGTCCGGTTCCACGCACCGAAGGCGCAGGACGGCGGGGAGTTCCGCTACGCGCTCAGCGATGCCTTCCCCGTCGGCCTCGGCTTCCTGGAGAAGATCGCCCTCCCGGCCGAGCGCACCGACTACGTCTCCACCGGCGCGCGCCAGACCTGGCACGAGTCCGTCCAGGCGGGCGCCGCGCTCTCCTGGGAGGAGCGCAGCGGCGTGATCACGTACAAGGGCGGCTCGCACGGGAAGCTGGACTGGTTCAAGCCGGTCTGGCACCCGTGGCTGGGCACCGGCCTCGGCTGGGGCCAGGACCGCTCCGGCAACAACCTGCAGTTCAACACCCCGGGCTGGGGCGACTCGGGACCGGACCACACCGGCTTCGGCGACGCCTACAGCAGCGACTCCGGCATGACGCAGGAGACGGCCGTGTACGTCGACGGCAAGGAGGTCTACCGGAGGGTGGGTTCCGGGGCGTACGTCTGGGACGCCGATCCGGCCGAGCACACGTACAAGGTCACGACGGACACCGCGCTGGACGCGAAGCGGTGGGGCGTGGCCACCGAGGGGCACTCCGCGTGGACGGTCAGGTCCGCCGAGACCCCGGCGGACACCTCGACGCGGCTCGCGCTGATCAACCTCGGCTTCGACCTGGAGACCGACCTCAGGGGCACGGTCGCGGCCGGCAAGCGGATCCCGGTCCGGCTGTCCGCCGAGTACACGGCGGGTGCGGCGGACACCGGCACCATCGGCGGCGGCACCCTGGAGGTCTCGTACGACGACGGCGCCACCTGGAAGGCTGTGTCCCTGAAGGGCGGAAAGGCCTCCTGGAGCGGCGAGTTGAGCGTGCCGCGCGGTGCGCACCACGTCTCCCTGCGGGCAACTGCCAAGGACGACAAGGGCGGTAGCGTCCGTCAGGAGATCGTCAGGGCGGTGGCGGTGAAGTAGCCCGGAACGACGCGACGGCGCCGCCTCCCCGTGGGACCGGGGGAGACGGCGCCGTGTGCGTGCATCCGACGGTGTGTCACACCGTGGCGTCGCGCCGGGTGTTACACGAGCCAGCCGACGAAGTGGACGATGCCGGCGAGGATGTCGGTGAGCAGGTTCATGGTGGT
Source organism: Streptomyces sp. NPDC001904 (assembly GCF_040297005.1). Lineage (NCBI taxonomy): Bacteria > Bacillati > Actinomycetota > Actinomycetes > Kitasatosporales > Streptomycetaceae > Streptomyces > Streptomyces sp. NPDC001904. Next base: position 351,163 of record NZ_JBEOYI010000002.1, read on the forward strand.
GCGTTCTCCTCGGTATTGCGTGTTGCATGTGTGTGGGACGTGCACTGCATCGCGATGCGTTCGCTACGGTCTGCAGCCCGTTGCTTGCGCCCTGTAAGCATCGTTGCTGTTGCGTGCCGTATGCAAACTCTGGAGCGACGACCACCTGTTCGAGGGAACAACTGCGCCCTTGTTCGTTTACGGTGACGGCTCCGCGATCCCGCGCACCACGCCCAGGTCCACCAAGTCCTGCGGACGCAGGCGCAGTTGGTCGGCCGTGTGTTCCGCCTGGTCGGGCGGCCGCTTGAGGATCGCCGCGGCCTGTTCGGGCGCGATGACGGAGAAGTACGCGTCCGGCGCGACCCAGGTGTTCCCGGGGGCCGCGAGCGCGAGCGCCCCGCCGGAGCCGCCCTCGCCGATCGCCAGCGTCGTGACCGGCACCGGGGACTCGGCCACCGCGAGGAACACCTCGGCGATCGCCGGACCCGCACCCGCACGCTCCGCCGCCGCGTCGTTCGCCGCCCCCGGAGTGTCGACCAGCGTCAGCACCGGGATGCCGAGCCGGCCCGCGAGCCGGATCAGCCGGGCCGCGGTGCGGTAGCCCGCCGGGGTCGTCGCCGTACCGCACTGGGCCGCGTACGCGACGGTGACGGCCTCGTCGCCCTCCCCGCGCGCGCCGAACCCGCAGAGCATCCCCGGGTCCCGGCCGCCCGCGCGGTCGCCGCTCAGCTGCTCGCGGTGGGTGAAGTAGGCGTCCAGGTAGGCGCGGGCGCGCGGACGGCGCGGGTCGCGGGCGCGCAGCACCGCCGACCAGCCCGACGGCGGCGGACCGGCGGCGCCCTGCGCGGCCGGGACCGGGGCGGCGCCCGCGGCGGGCCGGGTCAGCAGGCGCAGCCAGCGGCCGAGGGCGCCGCGCAGTTCGCCGGGCTCCACGAGCGCGTCGACGGACCCGGCGCCGAACTGGCTCTCGGCCGTGTACGCCGCCGGGTCGGCGTCCGCCGGACGGACCCGGGAGCCCGCGAAGCCGATCTGGGCGCCGGGGCAGGCGAGGGTGACGTCGGCGCCCGCGCCGAGCGTCGCCCAGCCGCCGCCCGTCGTCGGGTCGCAGGCCACCGTGAGCTGCGGCAGCCCGGCCGCCCGGGTCAGCGCCATCTGGCCCGCCACGCGCTGGAGCTGGGTCAGCGCGACCATGCCCTCCTGCATGCGGCTGCCGCCCGTGGCGACCAGCGCCACCACCGGCAGACGGTGCCGGCGGGCGTGGGCGTGCGCCGCCTCGATGCGGTCGCCCGCGCGCCGGCCCAGCGAGCCGCCGAGATAGGTGAAGTCGAACGCGAGGAGGACGACCGCGGTGCCGTCGACCGTGGCCGTCGCGGCGGTGACGGACTCCGTCCCGCCGCGCTCGGCCGCCCGGGACAGCACCCGGTCGTAGTCCGGCCAGCCCAGCGGGTTCGGCTCGACGGGCGGCGGGGGATGGGGGAGTTCCCGCAGGGAGCCCGGGTCGCTCACGCCCCTGGTCGTGTCACGCATCGCCGAGCGCCCGCTTGAGGATCTTGCCCATGTCGTTGCGCGGCAGGGCCTCCAAGTAGTGGACCGTGCGGGGGCGCTTGTGCGGGGACAGGCGGGCGGCCACGTGGTCCGCGAGCTCCGCCTCCGTCGGCGGGTGCGCCGCGTCCGCCGGGACGATCCACGCCACCACCCGCTCGCCGAGATCGTCGTCCGGGGCGCCGGTGACCGCCGCCTCGCGCACGCCCGGGTGCTCCAGGAGGGCGTTCTCGATCTCGCCCGCGCCGATCTTGTAGCCGCCGCTCTTGATCAGGTCGGTGGCCTTGCGGCCGATGATGCGGACGTAGCCGTCCGGGTCGCGGACCGCCATGTCCCCCGTACGGAACCAGCCGCCCGGCGCGAACGCCGCCTCCGTGGCGTCGGGGCGGTTGAGGTAGTGCAGGAACAGGTTCGGCCCGCGGACCTGGATCTCGCCGACGCCCTCCGGGTCGTCGGACGGCACCTCCGTCACCCCGTCGTCCCCGGTCAGCCGCAGCTCCACGCCCGGCAGCGGCACGCCCACCGTGCCGGGGCGCGCCTCGCCGTCCGCCCGCACGCTGGTGTTCATCAGCGTCTCGGTCATCCCGTACCGCTCGATCACGCGCTGCCCGGTGGCCGACGTGATCCGCTCGTGGTCGTGGACCGGCAGCGCCGCCGACCCCGAGACGAGCAGCCGGGCCGAGCCGAGGGCCTTGGCGAGCGCCGGGTCCGTGGGCAGGGACTCGGCGACGCGGTGGTACATGGTCGGGACGCCGAACAGCATCGTCGCGCCCGAGGACAGCTCACGGGTCACGCCCTCCGTGCTGAACCGGCCCAGGTGGCGCACCGCGCCGCCGCGCCGCAGCGGGCCGACGACGCCGAGGATCAGGCCGTGCACGTGGAACAGCGGAAGCCCGTGCACCAGGGTGTCCGCCTCCGTCCACTGCCAGGCGTCCCGGAGCGCGTCGAGCGTGGAGGAGACCGCGCGGCGCGGCAGCACGGCGCCCTTGGGCGGGCCCGTCGTGCCCGAGGTGTAGACGACGAACGCGGGGGTCTCGGGGTCGGTGGGCTCCGGCGGCAGGGACGGCACGACGGCCGCGACCGCGGCGTCCGCGTCCACGTCGATCCGCGGCAGCCGGGCCAGAGCCGTCGGCAGCTCGTCGTCCGCCGCCGCCAGGACCGCCTCCGGGGCGCTGTCCTTCAGGATGTGCCCCAGCTCGCTGTCGCCCGACTTCGGGTTCAGCGGCACGGCGGCCACCCCGGCGAGGAGCGCCGCGACCACGCCGACCGCCGTCTCCAGGGTGGGCGTCGCCCACACGGCGACCCGGGACATCCCGCTGATCCGGGACGCGAGCGGCGCCGCCACCGCCGCCAGCTCGCCGTGCGTCAGGGCGCGGTCGCCGAACCGCAGGGCGGGGCGGTCGGGGGTGTCGAGCAGTGCGGGCAGCAGACGTGGCACGGGGTGCTCCTCGGTCGGACCTCAGCGGCGGAAAAATTGGCTGATTGGCTCAGCCAATCCGAGCCTGCCGTGTGGCAGGCGTTCGCGTCAAGGACGTACGCTGCGGCGCAAGCGCACGCCAGGGAAGGGCGGAGAAGGACCGGATGACCGACGCACTGCGGCCGATGGGGGCGCGCCCGCGCCTGTACGAGCAGGTGCTCGGCCGACTGCGCGCGTACGTCGCCGAGGGCGGCCTGCGCGCGGGCGACCGGCTGCCCACCGAGCGGGACCTCGCGGCGCGGCTCGGGGTGAGCCGGGCCTCGGTGAAGCAGGCCATCGTCGTCCTCGAGGTGCAGGGACTCGTCGAGGTCCGGCACGGCGGCGGCACCTATCTCGTACGGGACGGGCTGGATGTCGCCGAGCCCGTCGAGCGGCTCGTGGAGCGCAAGAAGCGGCTGCCGGACGTGCTGGAGGCGCGCGAGGCGCTGGAGACGAAGCTGGCCGAGCTGGCCGCCGAGCGCCGCACCGACGCCGATCTCGCCGCGCTGCGCTCCGCGCTCGATCTGATGGCCGAGGACATCGGGGCGGGCGGGCTCGGGGTCGAGGGGGACCGGCTCTTCCACGGCGCCGTGACCGCGGCCGCCCACAGTGCGCTGCTGGCCGCGTTCATGACCGAGATCGACGGGCCCATCGCCGAGTCGCGCAACGAGTCGTTGCGGCAGCCCCGGCGGCCCGGGCGGTCGCTGGCGCAGCACCGGGCGATTCTCGACGCCATCGAGGGCGGCAACGGGCGGGCGGCCGCCGCGGCCATGCGGCGGCACGTGCGGGCCGTCGCCAAGGTGCGGTTGCTGGACTGGGAGCCCTAGCCGACGCGCCACCGGGGTGCTGTTCGTCGGCCGCGTACGGTGCTTCGCGGTTCCCCGCGCCCCTGACGGGGCGCGTAACTCCCCCCGGGGCTCACGGGTTAGGGCACCGTGGGAATCTGGTTGCTCAATCACTTCAGTACGTTCGCGCTGGCCCTGCTGCTCGGGGGCGGGGCCGTCGTGCTCGCGCTCGCCGGGTGCCTTGTGGTGCGGCGGAAGTTTCCGCGGCTGTCCGCGGGGGCCTACAACGACATGATCGGTGTCGTGCTCGGCATGTACGCCGCGATCTACGGCATCATCCTCGCCTTCGTCGTCGTCGCCGAGTGGGAGGGGCTCAACGAGGCGGGGACCAATGTCGCCGCCGAGGCCAGCCAGACCGCCGAAGTGCTGCGCGACGCCTCCGCGTTCCCGCCGGAGCAGCAGCGGAAGGTCTCCGACGCGATGGGCGCGTACGTGCACGCGGTCGTCGACAAGCAGTGGCCGCTGATGCGGGAGGGGCGGCCGGACCCCGGGCTCACCAATCCCCAAGTCGTGCGGCTCTACACCGTGTTCCAGGACTACGAGCCCGAGACCAACGCGGAGCAGGCGTACTACGAGCAGGCCGTCAGCACGCTCGGGGAGGTCGCCGAGGCGCGCAGGACCCGGCTCGCCGACTCCGAGCAGTCCCTGCCGATGCTCCTCGACGTCCTCGTCTACGGCGGCGCCCTCGTCATGCTGCCGCTGACCTTCCTCTACGGCATGGAGAGCATCCGCGCCCAGCTGATGTTCGTGGCGTCGGTCGCCGCGCTGATCGGGGTGAGCCTGCTGCTCTGTCTGACGCTCGACCATCCCTTCGCCGGCGACATGGCGGTCTCGCCGCAGCCGTTCAAGGAGGGTGTGCTCGCGCAGTACTGGCCCTAGGATCGTGCTCGCACTCGTATCCGTATCTGTTTCTGTACCTGTTTCCGTATCTGTAGCGATCACAGACACTGCCCGGTGACGGAGTCGGCGTGGGGCGCGCGTCCCCACTCCACGCCCGCACTGGAAGGTTCCAGTCGCGATCACGGGCCGGCCCCTCCGGACGCCGACGGCCCGCTGTGACGCGGCCCGCCGGGCGGCGAAAGGGACGCGCCGTGTCCTCGACACCGGCCAACTACCGCATTCTGCTGCGCACTCCGGGCGCCGCCGCCTTCTTCCTCGCCGGCTGCGTCGGGCGGGTGGGACTCGCCATGACCGGGCTCGGCATCGTCTGGCTGGTGCACGCCCGCACCGGCTCCTACAGCACGGCGGGCCTGGTCACCGGCTGCTTCGCCGTCACCGACGCGCTGGCCGGGCCGCAGATCGGGCGGCTCGTCGACCGGTTCGGCGAACGCCGTGTCGTGCCGTACGCGCTCGGGGCCCACGCCGCGGCCGTCGCCCTGCTGTTCGCGGGCGGCCCGGTGCCCGTCGCCGCCACCGCGGGGGCGCTGGCCGGGGCCACCCTGCCGCAGATCAGCGCCCTGTCCGCGGCCCGCTGGGCGGCCCTGCTGCGCGGCACGGGACAGGACGCCGCGCTGCCCGGCGCCTTCGCCCTGGAATCCCTCGCGAACGGCCTGTCGTTCCTCGTCGGCCCCGCCCTCGTCAGCACCGCCGGGGCCGCCGGGCATCCCGGCCTGGGCAGCGGGCTCGCCGCCGCGCTCGTGATCGGCGGCGGCCTCGCGTTCACCCTCCAGCGCCGCACCGCGCCCCCGGTCGCGGACCGCGGCGAGCGGCGGCACGCCGGGCGGGCGCTGCGCGGCCCGGCCTTCGCGGGCCTCGTCGCGAGCACCCTCGCCCTGGGCGTGTACTTCGGCGCGATGCAGGTCTCCGTCTCCGCGTACGCGGTCGGGCGCGGCACCCCCGACCTCGCGCCGGTGCTGTACGCGGTCTCCAACTGCACCAGCTTGGTCGGCGGTTGGGTCTACGGGGCGCGGCGGTGGCGGGCCGCGCCGGTGCGTCAGCGGGCCGTCGCCGCGGCGGGGCTGCTCCTGGCCTGTCTGCCGCTGACCGTGCTCGACGACCCGGTCCCGCTGGGGTGCGCCCTCGCCCTGACCGGTCTCGCCGTGCCGCCGCTGCTGGCCGTCACCTCCGTGCTGACCGAGGCGGCGGTGCCCCGCGCCGTCCTCACGCAGGCCTTCACCTGGCTGGGGTCGGCGAGCGCGGGGGGCTCCGCCGGTGCGGCGGCGCTTGCGGGGCGGGCGGTGGACGCCGGGGGTGCCCATGCGGGGTTCATGGTCGCGGGTGGGGCTGTTGCCGGTGTGGTGGTGCTGGCCGTTGGGGCGCCTTCGCGTCTGCGGTGTGGAGTGGTTCGGCGGGTGCGGGCCGGTGGCCGCTTCTCGCGCAGTTCCCCGCGCCCCTGAGATGCGCACTTCGTGCGGCATCTCATCAAGAGAGGCGCGGCGGAGTCGCGGCCTCTCAGGGGAGGCTGCGCGTCAGCGCATGCCTCAGGGGCACGGGGAACTGCGCGACCAGCCCCCAACGGCCCGCAGCCGGGCATGACGGGAGCCGTGCTCGAGTGGCTGCCGGGGCGGGCCGTAGCCTGGTGGCATGCCCCGCATAGCCCTCGTCACCTGCCGGCCCGGACCCGAGATCAGTGTCGACCGCGACCTGCCCCTGATCGTCGCCGAGTTGCGACAGCGCGGTGCCGACGCCGTCGCCGTCGAGTGGGACGACCCGGCCGTCGAATGGGGCGCCTTCGACCTGGTCGTCCTGCGCTCCACCTGGGACTACAGCTGGCGGCGCGCGGAGTTCCTGGAGTGGGCCGCGCGGTGCGCCGCCGTCACCCGGCTCGCCAACCCCGTCGACGTGCTCCGCTGGAACACCGACAAGCGCTATCTCGGCGAGCTCGCCCGCGCCGGGGTGCCCACCGTGCCCACCGCGTACGTCGCACCCGGCGACACCCCCGACCTGCCCGACGACCGCGCCTACGTCGTCAAACCGGCGTCCGGCGCGGGCGCCCGGTACGCCGCGCGCTACACCCCGGCCGAACGGGACACGGCGCTGCGGCAGTTGGTGCGGATGCACGCCGAGGGGCTGACCGCGATGGTGCAGCCGTACGTCGACGGGATCGACATCAACGGGGAGCGCGCCGTGCTGTTCTACGGCGGGCAGTTCCTGCACTCCGTGCGCAAGGGCGCCGTCCTGGCCCCGGGCGTCGCCTTCGACGTCCGCAAGGTCGCGCACCCCGCGCTGGAGCCGTGGCGGCCCACCGACGCCGAACACGCCGTCGCCGAGCGGGCGTTGGCCGCCGTGCCGGGCGGCGCGGACCGGCTGCTGTACGCGCGTGTGGACCTGGTCGACGGCCCCGACGGGCGGCCGTGCGTGATGGAGCTGGAACTCGTCGAGCCGAATCTGTTCCTCGCCGCCGCGCACCCGGGATCGCTCCCGGCCGTCGCCGAGGCGATCCTCAAGGCCGCCCCGTGAGCGTCCAGCGCTGCAGCAGCCCGTAGGTGAACTCGGCCCGCACCTCGCGCGGTGTCCCCGACGCGTCCGGCGCCGTGAACGCCAGGCCCCAGCGGGTCGGCGCCGAGCCTTCGAGGGGGCGGGCCGGGGCGAAGGCGCGGGCCGCCTCGTCGACCGTGCACGACCACGGGGCGAGGTCGTCGAGGGTCCGCAGCACCGGGCCCGGGACGCCGGGGGCGCGGATCAGCCAGTCGTTCCAGACCGCGCCCTGCGGGGAGAGCAGCACCTCGAAGCGGAGGCCGGGCCAGAGCGGCACCGGCCACAGCAGCGCCTCGCACTCCATGTCGCCGATCCTGCGGGTCAGCGTGTGCTCGGGAGCACCGAGGACCGAGCGGTAGCGGGAGACCGCCGCCCGCGCCCGGGGCGAACGGACCATGGCCTGCCAGCGGCGGTTCGCCTCCCGCATGTCGGCGACGGAGACGCCGAGATCGGCGCGGGCGGTCTCGACCAGCTCCGGATTGTGGTCGGCCATCCTGCGCAGCAGCACCAGCTGGAAGTGGAGCGGGGTGAAGGGTTCGGCGGGACCTGAGGACGGTGCGGGGCGCGGCATGCCCTCCATGGTCGCGCAACGTCGGCCCATTGCCCGGTCAAGGGCGCTGTGCATAGCCTATGTTCGCCATACCGGCCGTCTGTTGAAATATCGAACATAGGGAGGGGATCGGTCGTGGGACGCCTCGTACCAGCCGTGACCCGGGCTCTGGACATCATGGAGCTCTTCCTCGACGGGGACGGCACGCTGTCCGCCCCCGACATCGTCCGCAAGCTGCAGCTGCCGCGCACCACGGTGCACGAGCTGGTCACCACGCTCGCCGCCCGCTCGTACATCGTGCAGGTCCCCGGCGAGCCGGGCCGCTACCGTCTCGGGGTGCGCCCCTACCAGCTCGGCAGCCGGTACGCGGAGCAGCTCGACCTCGCCGCCGAGGGCCAGCAGGTCGCCCGCTCGGTCGCCGAGACCTGCGACGAGACGGTGCACGTGGCGATCCTCGAGGGCACCGACGTCATCTACATCGCCAAGGTCGACTCCACGCACGCGGTGCGGATGGTCTCGGCGGCCGGACGCCGGCTGCCCGCGCACTGCACCTCGGTCGGCAAGATGCTCCTCGCGTCCCTGCCCGAGCCCGAGCTGGCCGCCCGCATCCCGGACGACGCCCCGCTCACCGCCATGACGGAGAACTCGATCACCGACCCGGCCGCGCTGCGCGAGGCCCTGCACGCGATCCGCGGGCGCGGGGTCGCCGTCGAGAGCCGCGAGTCCAACCCGGACGTGAGTTGCGTCGCCGCGCCGGTGCGCGACCGCACCGGCCGGGTCGTCGCCGCGCTCTCCATCTCCGTACCGATGATCCGCTGGACGGACGCCCGCGAGGCGGAGCTGGCGCAGCTCGCCGCGAAGGGTGCGGCCGATCTGTCCGAGCGCCTCGGCCACCGGGGTACGCCGTGAGGGCCGAGGTGGCGGTGCGCGAGACCGCCGAGCTCGGTGAGGGCCCCACCTGGGACGCGGCGGCCGAGCGGCTGATCTGGGTCGACATCCTCGGCTCGCGCGTCCACACCTTCGAGCCCGGCAGCGGCCGTCGCACGGTGCTGGCGGCCGAGCAGCACGTGGGCGCCGCCAAGCCGTGCGCGGGCGGCGGTCTGATCGTCAACCTCCGTGACGGCGTGGCCCGTTACGGCCCCGACGGCACCTTCGGCTGGCTGCACCGCGAGCCGGTCCCCGGGCGCCGCGGGAACGACGCGGCGGTCGCTCCCGACGGCGCCCTGTGGGCGGGCTCGATGGCGTACGACGAGCGGCGCGGCGGCGGCAATCTGATCCGCCTCGCCCCCGACGGCACGGCGGTCGAGGTCCTCGACGACGTGACCGTCTCCAACGGCACCGGCTGGAGCCCCGACGGCGCGCTGATGTACTACGTCGACACGGCGACGAGCCGCATCGACGTCTTCGACGTGGACGGCGAACACGTGCGCAACCGGCGGGAGTTGGTGACCGTCGAGGAGAGTGCGGGCGTCCCCGACGGGATCGCCGTGGACGCCGACGGGTGCGTCTGGGTGGCCCTGTGGGACGGCGGGGCCCTGCGCCGCTACACACCCTCCGGCGCCCTGGACCGGGTCGTCCCGCTGCCGGTCCGGCGGCCCACGGCCTGCGCCTTCGGCGGGCCGGACCTGCGTGACCTGTACGTCTCGACGGCCCGGGTGGGCCTGAACGCCCCCTCTCCGCCGGCCGGTTCGCTGCTGGTCCTCCCGGGAATCGGCCAGGGTCTGCCGCAGCCCGCCTTCGGACAGCCCCGATAGGGGCGCGGGGAACCGCGCGCTCAGCCACGACGAAAGCCGCACTCCGAAAGGGAGGGAACGCCTTGGCCACCGCACGCTTCACCCTCGACCCCGCCTTCACGATCGGCACGGTCGACCCGCGCCTGTTCGGGTCGTTCGTGGAACACCTCGGCCGCTGCGTCTACACCGGCATCTTCGAGCCCGGCCACCCGGGCGCGGACGAGGCGGGCCTGCGCACCGACGTCCTCGACCTGGTGCGGGAGCTGGGCGTCACCGCCGTCCGCTACCCCGGCGGCAACTTCGTCTCCGGCTACAAGTGGGAGGACTCCGTCGGCCCCGTCGAGGACCGCCCGCGCCGCCTCGACCTGGCCTGGCGCACCACGGAGCCGAACCGCTTCGGCCTGTCCGAGTACATCGCGTTCCTGCGCAAGGTCGGCGCGCAGGCCGAGCCGATGATGGCGGTGAACCTGGGCACGCGCGGCGTCGCCGAGGCCATCGAGCTCCAGGAGTACGCCAACCACCCCTCCGGCACGGCCCTGTCGGACCTGCGCGCCGAGCACGGCGACAAGGACCCCTTCGGCATCCGCCTGTGGTGCCTGGGCAACGAGATGGACGGCCCCTGGCAGACCGGCCACAAGACGGCCGAGGAGTACGGCCGGACCGCCGCCGAGACGGCGCGGGCGATGCGGCAGATCGACAAGGACGTGGAACTCGTCGCGTGCGGCAGCTCCGGCCAGGGCATGGAGACGTTCGCCGCGTGGGAGTCGACGGTCCTCCAGGAGACGTACGACCTCGTCGACTTCATCTCGCTGCACGCCTACTACGAGGAGCACGACGGCGACCGCGACTCCTTCCTCGCCTCCGCGGTGGACATGGAGTCGTTCATCGAGAACGTCGTCGCGACCTGCGACCACGTCGGCGCCCGCCTCAAGTCGAAGAAGAGGATCAACCTCTCCTTCGACGAGTGGAACGTCTGGTACATGTCGCGCACCGACGCCGAGGTCTCCGCGCTCGACTGGCCCGAGGCCCCGCGCCTGCTGGAGGACGTCTACTCGGTCACCGACGCCGTCGTCCTCGGCTCGCTGCTCATCGCCCTGCTGCGCCACGCGGACCGCGTCACGGTCGCCTGCCTCGCCCAACTGGTCAACGTCATCGCCCCGATCATGACCGAGCCGGGCGGCCCGGCCTGGCGGCAGACGACGTTCTTCCCGTTCGCGCAGGCGTCGAAGCACGGCCGCGGCGAGGTCCTCGACGTCCGCGTCGACTCGCCGACGTACGACACCGAGCGGCACGGCACCGCCGATCTGCTGCACGCCACGGCGGTCCGCGCCGCGGACGGCACGGTCACCGTCTTCGCGGTCAACCGCAGCCAGACGAATTCCCTGCCGCTCGAAGTCGCCGTCGGCGGAATGCGGTTGACCTCGGTCACCGAGCACTCGGTGCTGGCCGACGCCGACCCGGACGCCCGCAACACCCTCACCGACCCCGAGCGGGTGGCCCCGCACGCGGCGGCGGGGACCGTTCTGGCGGACGGCGTCCTGACGGCAGAGCTCGAGCCGTTGTCGTGGAACGTGATCAGGCTGGGGTGACCCGGCCGGCGGCCGAAACCATGAGGTTCCTGTGACCACGGTCAACTACCGCTTATCTACGTCCCGTTGAAGCGGACGGATTCGGTAAAGCGGAGCCCTGGAGTCCTCGCCGCCTCTTGTTGAAGTGTGCGCAACAAAGCAAGCATCGTCCGCGGCCGCCGGGGACACAGGACCGGCGGTCGCACAGCACCCGCACCGCCCCTGTCCACCCTTCTCAGGAGGCAGTACGTTGCGCGACACACACCCCCACAGATGGCGCCGCGCCGGCGCCGCGCTGCTCGGCACGGCAGCGCTCGTCCTCGCCGGATTCGGCGCCGCCGACCAGGCCGGAGCCGCCTCGGCGACCACGCGTTCGCTCACCCCGCACGTGACCTGGAAACGAGCCTGTTCGCAGCCCGCCAGGGCCGGCGAGATGGCCTGCGGCGCGAAGCGGGTGACCGGCGGCACCACCGCGTACGCCGTTCAGCGTGCCAAGGCCGGACACGCCGCCCCCGACGCGGCCGACGCCTCCACCCCGTCCGGGTACGGGCCGTCCGACCTCCAGGCCGCCTACGGCCTGACCTCGGCCGCCGCGGCGAAGGGCGCCGGTGAGACGATCGCCATCGTCGACGCCTACGACGACCCGAACGCCGCGGCCGACCTCGCCAAGTACCGCTCGTACTACGGTCTTCCGGCCTGCACCACGGCCAACGGCTGCTTCAAGAAGGTCAGCCAGACCGGCTCCACCACCTCGCTGCCCACCGCCGACAGCGGCTGGGCCGAGGAGATATCCCTCGACCTCGACATGGCGAGCGCGGTCTGCCCGAAGTGCAGCATCCTGCTCGTCGAGGCCAAGTCCGCGTCGATGGCCAACCTCGGCACCGCCGTGAACCGGGCCGTCACCCTCGGCGCCAAGTACGTGTCGAACAGCTACGGCGGCTCCGAGTCCTCCTCGGACAGCTCCTACGACTCCTCGTACTTCAACCACCCGGGCGTCGCCATCACCGTCAGCGCGGGCGACGAGGGCTACGGCGCGGAGTACCCGGCGGCCTCCCGCTACGTCACCGCGGTCGGCGGCACGGCCCTCACCAAGGCCACCTCCACCACCCGCGGCTGGACCGAGAGCGTGTGGAAGACCAGCAGCACCGAGGGCACCGGCTCGGGCTGCTCGGCCTACGACACCAAGCCGGCCTGGCAGACCGACACCGGCTGCTCGAAGCGGACGATCGCGGACGTCGCCGCCGTCGCCGACCCGGCCACCGGCGTCTCCGTCTACGACTCGTACGGCATCACCGCCGGCTGGTACACCTTCGGCGGCACCAGCGCCTCCTCGCCGATCATCGCGGCGGTCTACGCGCTCGGCGGCACCCCGTCGTCCGGCTCGTACCCGGCGAAGTTCCCGTACGCCGTGGCCGGGACCTCCGCGCTGAACGACGTCACGTCCGGCAACAACGGCAGCTGCTCCAGCAGTTACCTGTGCACCGCGAAGGCCGGCTACGACGGTCCGACCGGCTGGGGCACACCGCAGGGCGTGGCCGGGTTCACCGGCTGACGGCCGCCCCATGAGAGGGGTGCGGGCCGCGGCGAGGGGTGCCGCGGCCCGCACCCGTGTCCGGCCGCGGATTCCACGTGCTGAGACCAAGCCGCTATTCATACCTTTTCCCTAGGGATGGTGTGCATAGTGGCCGCCATGGATCTCTCCTGGACGATCGTCGTGGCCGGTGCCCTGGTCGGGCTCGCCGTGGGGCTCACCGGCATGGGGGGTGGCGCCCTGATGACCCCGATCATGGTCATGTTCTTCGGCGTCAACCCCACCGCCGCCATCGGCAGCGACCTGGCGACCTCCCTGTTCATGAAGCCCTTCGGCGCCGCGGTCCACCACAAGGCGGGCACCATCCGCTGGGACATCGTCCGCTGGCTGCTGCCCACCGCCCTGCCCGCCGCCTTCGGCGGAGCCCTGCTGCTCCGGGCGCTCGGCGACGGCGACACCCTCCAGACCCGGGTCAAGTACGTCATCGGCGGCGCCCTGCTGCTCGCGGTGACCGGCATGCTCGCCCGGATGTGGCTCGACCGGCGCCGCGGTCTCGGCACCGCCGACGCCGAGGACGCCGATGTCCGGGTCCGGCCGGTGGCCACCCTGCTGATCGGGCTGGTCGGCGGGGTCGTGGTCGGGATGACCTCGGTCGGCTCCGGATCCCTGATCATCGTGATGCTGATGCTCGCCCACCCCCGGCTCCGGGCGAACCACCTGGTCGGCACCGACCTCGTGCAGGCCGTCCCGCTGGTCGGCGCCGCCGCCCTCGGCCACCTGCTCGTCGGCGACGTCTCCCTCGGCCTCGCCGGCACCCTGCTGATCGGCGCGATCCCCGGTGTCGTGGCCGGTGCCGTGCTCTCCACCCGGGTCTCCGGGCCCGCCCTGCGCTGGGCCCTCGTCGTGCTGCTCACCGGCTCGGGACTCGCCATGTGGGGCGTGTCCGGCACCCCGCTGGTGCTGGCCTGCCTGGCGTTCGCGGCGCTCGGCACCGTCGTGACCCTGCGCACCCGTCGCGCCACCCCGGCGCGGCCCGGGGGAGAGCGGGCCGAGGAGAGTGAACCGTCCCCGACAATGACGGCATGAGGATTTCAGCCCGAGCCGACTACGCCGTGCGCGCGAGCCTGGAACTGGCCGTCCGCGGCGGCGCAGACCCGGTCAAGGCGGAGGCCATCGCCGCCGCCCAGGACATCCCGCACAAGTTCCTGGAGGGCATCCTCAGCGATCTGCGGCGCGGCGGCATCGTGCTCAGCCGGCGCGGCGGCAACGGCGGCTACCTGCTGGCCCGCGCCGCCGACACGATCACCGTCGCCGACGTCGTCCGCGCCGTCGAGGGCCCCATCGTCTCGGTGCGCGGCGAGCGGCCCAGCGCCCTCGCCTACAGCGGCGCCGCCGCACCGCTGCTCCCGCTGTGGGTGGCGCTGCGCGCCAACGTCCGCAAGATCCTCGAAGGCGTCACCCTCGACGACCTCGCCCACGACCGGCTCCCGGACCCGGTGCGGCAACTGGCCGACGACCCGGCGGCCTGGCACAACCCGTGACCGCAGGCGAGGTCAGCCCGCGTACCCCGTGACGATCCGGTCCACCGCCGCCGTGCCCGAGCTGTAGGTGGTGGTCCCTCCGTCCAGCTCGGGCACGACGGCTCCTCTCCCCGCACCGAGGACGTCCTCCAGACCGGACACCAGGCGCATGACGTCGGTCTGCGGGCGCACCACGAGGCGCAGGAAGCCGCTGGACGATCCGATCTTGTTGCCGCACTCGCGGACCAGCACCCCGTGCCGCTCCAGGAGGCGGTCGCGGACCACGGTGCCGTTGATACCGTCCGGCAGCCGCACGTACAGGAAGTTCCCCTGCGACGGGTAGACGGTCAGGCCGGACAGCCGCGACAGGTGCCAGCGCATGTCCTGGCGGTCGCGGCACACCTGGCGGATGCTGTCGGCGTACTCCTGGCGGTGGTCGCGCAGCATGAACACCACCGTCTCCGCGAAGGAGTTGAGGTTCCACTTCGGCAGCGCGGCGCGCACCCGGCCCGCGAGCCCCGGGTTCGCGACCAGGTAGCCGAAGCGGATGCCGTGCAGCCCGAAGTTCTTGCCGAGGCTGCGCAGCACGATGACGTTGGGCCGCAGCACCGCCTCGTGGACGACGCTCGGGGCGCCGCCGTCGACCGCGCCGTCGGCGAAGTCCAGGAACGACTCGTCGACGACGACCAGGTCCAGATGGCGCAGTTCGTCGAGGAGGGCGAGCAGCGCGCGGCGGGGGAGCAGCCCGCCGTCGGGGTTGTTCGGATTGCAGACCACCGCGACGCGCGACCCGCGCGCGTGCAGGAAGTCCGCGTACGCGGCCGGGTCCAGGGCGAAGCCGTCGCGCTCCGGCAGCGGGAACATGTCGACCCGCTTGCCCGTCTCCATCGGCTGGTCGGTCCAGCGGCCGAAGGTCGGGACGGGGACCGCCAGTGATTCCCGTACGAGCAAGTGGTCGATCCACGTGATGAGTTCGGTCGAGCCGTTGCCCATCGCGACCGTCTGCGGGTTGAGGCCGAGGACCCGGCACAGCTCGGCCGTGATCGTGCCCGCGTCGCTCGGGTAGTACGTGAGGATCTCGTGCAGCCGCCCGCGCAGCCCGTCCAGCATCGCGGGTGTCGGGAAGTACGGGTTGCAGGGGATGCAGAAGTCGGTGACGGCCCCGCCGGTCCCCGCCGCCGCCCCGGCCCGCGTGAGCTGGCCGTAGGAAGGGGAGTGGGCCGTACTGCCCTGGAACAGCGAAACGACGCTCGCGCTCATCGACTGCCTCCGCCCGTATCCGTGTCGAGGGGAGATACGGATACGGGCAGGGCCGTGTTCAACGGGAGGTGCTCAAGAGGTGCTCACACCGTGCTGAGCGCGCCTAGGGCGTGTGTCGAAAGTCCCGCCTGCCCCGCGGCGCCTGGCACGCACGCTCGCGGCGTTGCCGGAACGCCCGCATAGCTCCGCTATGAGGGCGCTCCGGCGCCTTGCGATCGCACGCACCAGACACCGCGGGGCCCGCCCTCCGGGCGGACGACGGGACTTTCGACACACGCCCTAGCGACCGCCCCGCCGCTTGTTCCAGACGTCGAACCCGACCGCGGCGAGCAGCGCGAGTCCCTTGATCACCGACTGCCAGTCGGAGCCGACGCCCAGCAGGTTCATGCCGTTGTTCAGCACACCGAGGACGAGACCGCCGATGATGGCGCCGAGGACGGTGCCGACACCGCCGCTCATGGACGCGCCGCCGATGAACGACGCGGCGATCGCCTCCAGTTCGAAGTTCAGGCCCGCCTTGGGTGACGCCGCGTTCAGCCGGGCGGCGACCACCAGACCGGCGAGGGCGGCGAGCACGCCCATGTTCAGGAAGACGTAGAAGGTGACCTTCTTGTCCTTGACGCCGGACAGCTTGGCCGCGGGCAGGTTGCCGCCGATGGCGTAGATGTGGCGGCCGAAGACGGAGTTGCGCATCAGGTAGCCGTAGCCGACCACCAGCACGCCGAGGATCAGCAGCACGATCGGCACGCCCTTGTAGCTGGCGAGCAGCAGCGTGACGACGGCGATTGCGGCGACGATGGCGACCAGCTTCAGGACGAACAGGTTGCGGGGCACGACGTCGAGGGAGAACTCCCGCTGCCTGCGCCGGTCGCGCACCTCCTGCCAGGCCACGGAGGCGGCGAGCAGGATGCCGAACAGCAGGGTCAGGTTGTGGTAGTTGGTGTTCGGGCCGACCTCCGGCAGGAAGCCGTTGCCCAGGTCGCCGATGCTGGAGGGGAACGGGCCGAGGGTCTGCCCCTTGAGCAGGATCTCGGTGAGGCCGCGCCAGACCAGCATGCCGGCCAGCGTCACGATGAACGACGGTATGCCGCCGTACGCGATCAGACAGCCCTGGAGGGCACCGGCGGCCCCGCCCATCACCAGGCAGACGATCAGGGCGACCGGCCAGGAGACGTCGTTGTTGACCATCAGCACCGCGGCCGTCGACCCGACGAACGCGGTCAGCGACCCGACGGACAGGTCGATGTGACCCGCGATGATCACCAGCATCATGCCGATCGCGAGGATCAGCACGTAGGAGTTCTGCAGGACCAGGTTGGAGACGTTGTGCGGGGTGATCAGGGTGCCGTCGGTCCACACGGCGAACACCGCGATGAGCAGGCCGAGCGCGATCAGCATGCCGTACTGGCGCATGTTGCGGCGCAGCCCGTCCACGACGAGCCCCACGAGACCGCCCTCGGCGCCCGAGGACCCGTCCTTGCCCGGCGGGGCCGCCGCCGGGGTCTTCGTCACGTCCGTACTCATCGCGCTACCTCTTTGTCCTTCGTCATCAGGCGCATCAGCGATTCCTGCGTCGCCTCGGCGCGCGGCACCTCGCCGGTCAGGCGCCCCGCGGCCATCGTGTAGATGCGGTCGCACATCCCGAGCAGCTCGGGCAGCTCGGAGGAGATGAAGACGACCGCCTTGCCCTGGGCCGCCAGCTTGTCGATGACCGTGTAGATCTCGTACTTGGCACCGACGTCGATCCCGCGGGTCGGCTCGTCGAGGATGAGGATCTCCGGACCCGCGAAGATCCACTTGCTGAGGACGACCTTCTGCTGATTGCCGCCCGACAGCTTGCCCGCCGGTTCGAACACCGTCGGGGCCTTGATGTTCATCGACTTCCGGTACTCCTCGGCGACCTGCCGTTCCCCGTGCTCGTCGACGATGCCGCGCCGGGCGACCTTGCCGAGCGCCGCGAGGGAGATGTTGCGGTTGATGGTGTCGATGAGGTTGAGGCCGTAGTGCTTGCGGTCCTCGGTGGCGTACGCGATCCCGTGCCCGACCGCGTCGGAGACCGTCCGGGTCCGGATCTCCCGGCCGTCCTTGAGGACCGTGCCGCCCGTGTACCTGCCGTAGGTGCGCCCGAAGACGCTCATCGCCAGTTCGGTGCGGCCCGCGCCCATCAGCCCCGCGATGCCGACGATCTCGCCGCGGCGGACGTGCAGCGAGACGTCGTCGACGACCTTGCGCTCACGGTCGATGGGGTGGTGCACCGTCCAGTTGCGGATCTCCAGGGCGGGCGCGGCACCGGCCTCGGCGTGGTGCGGGGTGCGGTCGGGGAAGCGGTGGTCGAGGTCGCGGCCGACCATCCCGGAGATGATCCGGTCCTCGGTGGTGGCCTCGGCCTTCACGTCCAGCGTCTCGACGGTGCGCCCGTCCCGCAGGATCGTCACCGAGTCGGCGACCTTGCGGATCTCGTTGAGCTTGTGGGAGATGATGATCGAGGTGATGCCCTGGTTCTTCAACTCCAGGATCAGGTCGAGGAGTTTGTCGGAGTCCTCGTCGTTCAGCGCGGCCGTCGGCTCGTCGAGGATGAGCAGCTTCACCTCCTTGGAGAGCGCCTTGGCGATCTCCACGAGCTGCTGCTTGCCCACGCCGATGTCGGCGACGGCGGTGTTGGGGTTCTCGTCGAGACCCACCCGGCGCAGCTGGCGCGTGGCGTGCCCGAGGGTCTCGTGCCAGTCGATGAGCCCGCGCGAGGCGTGCTCGTTGCCGAGGAACATGTTCTCGGCGATCGACAGGTACGGGACCAGGGCCAGCTCCTGGTGGATGATGACGATGCCGCGCTTCTCGCTGGCGTTGATGTCCTTGAACCGGCAAGGCTCACCCTCGAAGAGGATCTCCCCGTCGTAACTTCCGTGCGGGTGGACGCCGGAGAGCACCTTCATCAAGGTGGACTTTCCGGCGCCGTTCTCCCCGCAGATGGCGTGGACCTCGCCCGCGCGGACGCTCAGGGAGACGTCCGACAGCGCCTTGACGCCCGGGAAGGTCTTGACGATCGAGCGCATTTCCAGGACGGGTCCCGCCATGGTCGTGCCCTTCATCTAGTGTGCGGAGGCGGTCAACTGGGGTTCTGGGTTGCCTACTTCAGGCCCAGGTCCTTCTTGGTGTAGTAGCCGCCGTCGATGAGGGTCTTCTCGTAGTTGTCCTTGGTGACGGCGACCGGCTGGAGCAGGAACGACGGGACGACCTTGGCGCCGTTGTCGTACGTCTTGTTGTCGTTCGTCTCCGGCTTCTTGTCGTTGAGCACGTCGTCGACCATGGTCACGGCCTCCTCGGCGAGCTTCCGCGTGTCCTTGTAGACCGTGGAGTACTGCTCGCCCGCGATGATCGACTTCACCGAGGCGACCTCGGCGTCCTGGCCGGAGACGGCCGGCAGCTGCTTGGACTTGGAGCCGTAGCCGTCGGACTTCAGCGCGGAGATGATGCCGATCGAGATGCCGTCGTACGGCGAGAGCACCGCGTCGACCCGGTCGCTGGAGTACTTCGAGGTCAGGATGTCGTCCATGCGCTTCTGGGCGGTGGCGCCGTCCCAGCGCAGCGTCGTGACCTGGTTGAGCTTGGTCTGCTTGGACCTGATGACCAGCTGCTTCTTGTCGATGTAGGGCTGGAGCACCGACATCGCGCCGTTGAAGAAGTACTTGGTGTTGTTGTCGTCGTTGGAGCCGGCGAACAGCTCCAGGTTGAACGGGCCCTTCTTGCCGTCCGACAGACCCAGCTTGTCGACGAGCGAGGTGGCCTGGAGCTCGCCGACCTTCTCGTTGTCGAACGTCGCGTAGTAGTCGACGTTCTTCGAGTCCAGAATGAGCCGGTCGTACGCGATCACGGGGATGTGCGCGTCGGCCGCCTCCTGGAGGACGTTGCCCAGCGACTTGTTGTCGATCGCCGCGATGATGAGCGCCGAGACGCCCTGCGTGATCATGTTCTCGATCTGCGAGACCTGCTGGTCGGGGTCGTCCTCGCCGAAGACCAGCTTGGTCTTGTAGCCCTTGGCCTTCAGCGACTTGACAACGTTGTTCCCGTCCGCGATCCAGCGCTCGGAGGACTTGGTCGGCATCGCGATGCCGACGGTGGAGCCCTTGGCGCTGCCCTTGTCCTCCTTGCTGCCGCCCTCGCTGTTCTGGCCGCAGGCGGAGAGGGTCAGGGCGAGGGTGGCGCTCGCGGCTATCGCGCTGAGTGCGGCTCGGCGGTTTCGCATGGTCATCATCCTTGATGTGTGGGTGCGAGCTCGGTCGGCGGTGCTGCGAAGTGCCCTGCGCGGACGGGGGGTTGACCGAGTGGAGGGTGTGTCGGATTGTGCGCGGCTCTGTTGTGTGCTGTGAAGTTGTGTTTCCGGAACGTTATTGACCGGTGTCGAACCGCTTGAGGTCACCGGGCAGTCGCGAGCCCAGCGGGGACATGCCGCCGTCGGCCCCGTGCCGGGCGAGCAGGTCGAGCGCGAGCCGTCCCCGGCGCACCCGCTCGCGGGCCGTGTCGAGGGTGACGTCGCGCAACTGGGCGCCGTACGGATAGATCGAGGGCGCCTTGGCGAGGCCGAACTTCAGATACAGCGGGGCGCCGCGGCGCACCAGTTCGGCGATCTCGTACATCCGGACATAGCCGCCGAGGTCGTCCGGAGCCTCCACGTACATGTCCATCGGGGCGGCCGACACCCGGCGGATCTCCGTGAGGTGAGCGAGCGTCAGGTCGGACGGCACGTTCAGCGAGTCGGCGCCCAGCCGCTCGTACACGGCGTACGAGGCCGGGTTGACGGGTCCGACGAGCGCGGACACCTTGAGGGTGGTGTCGGCGGGGATGATGCCCCGGGCCCGCGCCCGGTGCAGTGTCCACAGCACGCCCTCGTCGGCGACGAGAAGGCACCTCACGCCCAACTCCGTTGCGCGAACGGCGTCTTCGACGCATCCGGCGACGGCGTCATGGCCACGGGCGCGCAGCCCGGCGCCGCCCGAGTCGGTACGCACGGAGGCACCGGTGTCCCAGGTGCCGCGCGGCCCGGTGAACAGGCACAGCTCGATGCCGCGTTCGGCGGTCGCCTCGGCCATCTCCAGGATCTCGGCGTCGCGCAGCATCCAGATGCCGCTGCCCTGGCTGATCCGGTGGATGGGCACGTCCAGCCGCGACGCCTCCTTGAGGACGACCCCGACGGCCTCGGGCCCCTCCACGGACGGAATCTCCACCCGCCAGGACCCCCCGTCGGGGAACGCGTGCGGGGAGGAGTCCGCGGGGTCGTGGTCGGGGGCACTCAGCCCGAGGGCCGAGAGCGCGGGTTCGCCTGGACGGCGGGGGGAGGTGGTCACGCGGGTTCCTTTACGTTCATCATGGTTCGAGATGTCGAACGCGGGTCGGTCGACGGTGCAGCCAGGGGCGCGGGGAACTGCGCGACCAGCCACGACGAGACGGATGGCCGACACCCCACCCCACCCCTATGGCGAAAGGGGTCGAGGGGCGAAGCCCCGACGGCTAGGGCCGCAGCAGAACCTTCCCCACCTTCGGACCCCCGGCCCCCACCAACTCGATGGCCTCGGCGAAGCGTCCGAGCGGCAACTCATGGGTGACGAGCGGCAACGGATCGAGCAACCCCGCCGAGAACGCCCGCACCGCATAAGCCCACGCATCCGGCGCGGCCCCGAACACGGTCTGCACCTCCAGCTGCCGCACGACGAGATCGGCCGGATCGAGCCCGTCGGCACCGGCCGGCGGCAGCCCGGTGAGGACGAGCCGCCCGCCCCGCCGCAGCAGCGCCGCCGCGGTCCTGGCGGCGGTACCGGCCCCGGCCGCCTCGATGACGACGTCGAAGCCGCCCGGCAGCGGCTCGCTGTGCAGCCGGAAGCCGGTGCCCCCGAACTGCCGGGACAGCGCGGCCCGTTCGTCGCCGGAGCCGACCACGAGCAGCTCGGCGGGGGAGTGCGCCGCCAGGAACTGCACGGCGAACATCCCGAGCGTGCCGGTGCCGACGACGGCCACCCGCTCACCGGGCCGCACCCGTGCCTTGAGCGCGGCGGCCGCCACGCAGGCGGCCGGTTCGAGCAGCGCCGCGGCCGTGAGGTCGGCCGTGTCCGGCAGGACGTGCAGCAGCCTGGCCGGCAGCACCAGCGTCGCCGCCATCGCCCCGGGCCGGGTGAAGCCCGTCTCCTCGTACCCGGCGGTGCACAGCGTGGTCTCACCGGCGTGGCACCGCTCGCACACCTGGCAGTTCCGGAACCCCTCGCCGACGACCTTCCGCCCGACGAGTGCCTCCGGCACCCCGGCGCCCACGGCGGCCACGGTCCCGGACCACTCGTGGCCCGGCGTCAGCGGGTAACGCACGTACCCCTCCGGCCGGTTGCCCTGGTACAGCTCGCGGTCGGAGCCGCAGATCCCGACGGCGTGCACCCGGACCAGCGCCTCGCCGGGCCCGGGCTCGCCCGGCTCGTGCGCGACGAGCCGGTGCCTGCCCGGCGCCTCGACGACGACGGCGCCGCTCACCGGGCGCCGCCCTTCGGGTCGCGCTTCTCCCAGCCCTCGGCCCACAGGTCGAACCGGGCCTGCTGCTGCGGGAACTCGGCCGCCGCGTCCACGTCCAGCTCGACGCCGAGGCCCGGCGCGTGCGACAGCTCGAAGCAGCCGGTGTCCGGGTCCACCTGCGGCGCACCCTTGACGACCTTCTTGATGTCGGCGTCGGCGAAGTCGTTGAAGTGCTCCAGGATCTTGAAGTTCGGTGTGGTGAAGCCGACTTGGAGCGAGGCGGCCGTGAGCACCGGCCCGCCCACGTTGTGCGGTGCGACGAGGACGTAGTGCGTCTCGGCGGTCGCGGCCAGCTTGCGGGTCTCCCAGATGCCGCCGATGTGGCCGACGTCGGGCTGGATGATGTCCACCGCCTGGCTCTCGAAGAGCTCGCGGAACTCGATCCGGTCGTGGATCCGCTCACCCGTCGCGACCGGCATGTCCACCTTCGCGGCGACCTTCTCCAGTGCCTTCAGGTTCTCCGGCGGCACCGGCTCCTCCAGCCACGCGGGCCGGAACGGCGCGAGGTCGCGGGCCAGGCGGATCGCGGTGGCCGGCGAGAACCGCCCGTGCATCTCCAGCATCAGCTCGGCGTCCGGTCCGATCGCGTCGCGCACGGCCTCGATCAGCGAGACGGCGTACAGCGACTGCTCGTGGTCCAGTTCGAAGTGGCCGGTGCCGAACGGGTCGATCTTCAGTGCCTTGTATCCGCGCTCCATCACCCCGCACGCGGCCTTGTGGTAGGCCTCCGGGGTCCGCTCGGTGGTGTACCAGCCGTTCGCGTACGCCTTGACCCTGTCGGTGACCTTGCCGCCGAGCAGCTGCCACACCGGCACGCCCAGCGCCTTGCCCCTGATGTCCCAGCAGGCCATCTCGATGACGGCGATGCCGGACATGACGATCTCGCCCGCCCGCCCGTAGTCGCCGTACTTCATCCGCCTGACCAGGTCTTCGACGGCGAACGGGTCGGAGCCGAGGATGTGGTTGGCCCGCGCCTCGTTCAGGTACCCGACGAGCGCGTCGGTGCGGCCCAGCATCCGGGTCTCGCCGACGCCCGTGATCCCCTCGTCGGTGTGCACCTGGACGTAGGTGAGGTTCCGCCACGGAGTGCCGACGACGTGTGTGCTGATTCCCGTGATGCGCAAGGCAGTTGCCCCCTGAGCCGTTCGATATTTCGTCACTCGTTCGAAATGTTGGCGTGACAGTAAGGACGGGCCTGCAGGGGTGTCAATGGGTGTGCACGGAAAGGCGCCGGTGGGTGGTGAAGGGGAGGCCCGCGTTCCACACAGGAGCTTCACAGCGCCAGCATCTTCCGTCACGCTTGCGCCTCTAGCCTCACTGCACCATGGACTACTGCCACCCGTGCCACAGGCACCTCAACGGCGCCCTGGCCTGCCCCGGCTGCGGCACCCCCGCCGACGCCGTGCGCGCCTACGCCGAGACGGTCGTCGAGCAGGAGGCCGTGGACGCGGGTGGTGCGGAGTACGAGGACCGGCCGAGCGCGCGCCGCCCCGGCCGGCGCCGCCGTGCCCGCAGGAAGTCGCCCCGCCGCCGCGTCCTCATCGCCGTGGCGGGTGTGGCGCTCGTGGCCGGCGGTGTCGGTGTGGTCGAACTCGGCACGGAGTCCCCGGCGGAGGGCGGCGCGCGGGCGGCACCGGACATATCCGACGACGCGGTGGGCGCGGGCGACGGCGGGACGGCCTCCCCGGCCGCGGGCGGCGCGATCGCCTCGCAGTCCCCGCCCGTGTCGCGCTCCTCGCCGCGCACGTCCGCGTCGCCGTCCCCGGACTCGTCCCCGTCCGTCCCGCCGAGCCCGACGGGCGGCACCGCGGCGGCGCGCGCCGGATCGGCCGTTCCGGTCGACGCCGGCTCCTCGGCGGCCGGTTCGCCGGCGGGTACGTCGCCCGCGTCGTCCCGCCCCGCACCCTCCTCGCCGCGCCCCACGGCCACGGAGACGACCGCCGAGCCGAGCCCGTCGGAGACCTGCGACCGCTTCCTGTGGTGGTGCACCTGAGGGGCTGAGCCCCCGGGCGGGGATCAGTCGACGCCGAGCATCCTGCGCAGCATGTCCCTGAGCGCCGTGCGTTCCTCGCGCGACAGCTCGGCCAGCGGCTCCCGTGCGAAGTCCAGGGAGTCCCGCAGGCCCCGCGCCACCTCACGGCCCTCCACGGTCGGCGCGGCCACCTTCACCCGCCGGTCCCCGGGCGACGGCTGCCGCTCCACGAGCCCGCGCGCCTCGAGGCGGTCCACGATCCCCGTGATGTTCGACGGCTCGCACTTCAGGCGCTGCGCGATCTGCCGCATCGGCAGCGGGTCCAGGGTGAGCAGGCTCAGCACGCGCGCCTGCGCCCCGGTCAGCCGGTGCCGGGCGGCCGCCTCCTCGTACTCCTGGTGGTAGCGCGCGACGACGCCCCCGATCAGCTCGACCACTTCGATCGTGAGGGGGTCCATACGGCGGGAGCTGGAGGCGGTCATGGGTTCCAGAGTACCCATTTACTTGACATAGTGAAATATTCAGACGCATGGTTGTTTCAGGTACTGAAATAGTTCCGGGCCGAGCCGTCTCCTAGTCGAAGGGTCACCGCATGTCCGCCGACACCCCCCAGATTCCCGCCACCGGTCGCGAATGGGTCCTGATCAGCCGTCCGGTCGGCTGGCCCAAGCCCGAGGACTTCGAGCTGCGCGAGGCCCCGGTGACCGAGCCGGGGGCCGGCCAGGTCCTGGTCAAGAACCTCTATGTCTCCGTCGACCCGTACATGCGCGGCCGGATGTCCGCCGCGAAGTCGTACGTCGCCCCGTACGAGCTGGGCAAGGCGATGCAGGGCGGCGCGGTCGGCGTCGTCATCGCCTCGAACGACGAGGGCGTCGCGGTCGGCGACCACGTCCTGCACTTCTTCGGATGGCGCGAGTACGCGACCTTCGACGCCAAGCAGGCCGTGAAGGTCGACCCCGAGGCCGCGCCCCTGTCCACGTACCTCGGTGTGCTCGGCATGACCGGCCTCACCGCGTACGCGGGCCTGCTGCGCACCCTGTCCTTCAAGGAGGGCGACAGCGTCTTCGTCTCCGGCGCGGCCGGTGCGGTCGGCGGCCAGGTCGGCCAGATCGCCAAGCTCAAGGGCGCCTCGCGGGTCATCGGCTCGGCGGGCTCCGACGAGAAGGTGAAGCTGCTCCTGGAGGAGTACGGCTTCGACGCGGCCTTCAACTACAAGTCGGGCGACGTCCACACGCTGCTGAAGGAGGCGGCCCCCGAGGGCATCGACACCTACTTCGACAACGTCGGCGGCGACCACCTGGAGGCCGCCATCGCGCGCCTGAACCGCGACGGCCGCATCGCCATCTGCGGCGCGATCTCCGTCTACAACAGCACGGAGCCGGCCCCGGGCCCGCGCAACCTCTCCCGCCTGATCCAGACCCGCGGCCGCATCGAGGGCTTCCTCGTCGGCGACCACTACGACCTCCAGCCGCAGTTCGTGCAGGAGGTCGGCGCCTGGGTCCGCTCCGGCGAGCTGAAGTACCGCGAGACGGTCGTCGAGGGCATCGAGAACAACCTGGAGGCGTTCCTCGGCGTCCTGCGCGGCGACAACACCGGAAAGATGGTCGTGAAGCTCTGACCTGCTGCGGGTGACCCCGGTCACATCCAGTAGTTCCATGATTCGGTAACCTCGTTCCGCCTAACGAAAAACAGTGAACGCGCGAACGAGGGAGCCGGTCATGGCCATCACACAGTCCGACGTCGTCTACACCGCCGTAGCCACCGCCGAGAACGGTCGCGACGGCCGGGTCTCCACCGACGACGGCAAGCTCGACGTCGTCGTCAACCCGCCCAAGGAGCAGGGCGGTTCGGGCAACGGCACCAACCCCGAGCAGCTCTTCGCGGCCGGTTACAGCGCCTGCTTCCAGGGCGCCCTGGCCGTCGTCGCCCGCCAGGAGGGCGCCGACATCACCGGTTCGACCGTCACCGCGAAGGTCGGCATCGGCAAGAACGACGACGGCTTCGGCCTGATCGTCGAGATCGCCGCCTCGATCCCGAACGTGGACGCGGCCGCCGCCAAGGCCCTGGTCGAGAAGGCCCACCAGGTCTGCCCGTACTCCAAGGCGACCCGCGGCAACATCACGGTCACGCTCTCGGCCTGACCGTCCACGGCCTGTGGCCCGTCCCGTAAGGTTTGCGCCATGCGTGATCTCGGGGCGGGCTTCGGCTACTTGATGAAGGGGCAGCGCTGGGTTGCCCGGCACGGCAAGCAGTACGGATGGGGCCTGCTGCCCGGCCTGATCACCCTCGTGCTGTACGTCGCGGCCCTGGTCTGTCTGGCCGTGTGGGGCGAGGACTTCATCTCCTGGGCGACGCCGTTCGCCGACGACTGGTCGTCCCCGTGGCAGGGCCTGTTCCGCGGCTTCCTGACGGTGGTCCTGTTCGCCCTGGGCCTGCTGCTCGCGGTCCTCACCTTCACCGCCGTCACCCTGCTGATCGGCCAGCCCTTCTACGAGTCCCTCTCCGAGGAGGTCGACCGGAGCGAGGGCGACGGCACGGTGCCCGAGTCGGGCCTGCCGCTCTGGCGCGACCTGTGGATCTCCGCCCGCGACAGCCTCCGCATCCTGGTCCGCGCGGGCCTGTGGGGCGTCCTGCTCTTCGCGCTCGGCTTCCTCCCCTTCGTCGGCCAGACCGTGATCCCGGTCATCGGCTTCTTCGTCACCGGCTTCTTCCTCACCGAGGAACTGACGGCCGTGGCCCTCCAGCGCCGGGAGGTCCAACTCCGCGACCGACTGGCCCTGTTGAGGTCCCGCAAGGGCCTGGCATGGGGCTTCGGCGCCCCGCTCGCGGTGGCGTTCCTGGTCCCCGTCGTCGCGGTGTTCCTGATGCCGGGAGCGGTGGCGGGGGCGACGCTGATGGTGCGGGACCTGGAGGCGCCGCCGGAGGCGCAGGCGGCCTCAGACGGCGACCGTGCCGGGGAGTCCGCGCAGGGTGCGGCTTGGTGAAGGCGGCCAACCTGGGCGTCCTCTTCGCCATCGAGCTGATCGCCCTCGGCGCGGTGGGTGCCTACGGCTTCACCCGCGACGTGCCGACCGCGCTGTCCCTGCTCCTCGGCTTCACCGGCCTCGCCGTGATGATCGCGGCCTGGGCCCTCCTCGGCTCCCCGAAAGCCAGGTACAAGGCGAGCGGCGCGGCCCGGGTCGTCTTCGAAGTGCTCTGGTTCGGCGCGGGCGCCGTCGCCCTGGCACTGATGGGCGCCTACGTCTGGGCTGCCGCCTTCGCCGCCCTCTGCGTGGTGAGCAAGGGGCTCGCGGCGGCCTGGGACCAGTGACTACCCTTCCGCGCCGAGCAGTTCCAGGAAATCGCGGAACGCCCCCGGCATGTCCACCGAATCCGGGTCCAGCAGCCACTGGTACTGCAACCCGTCCATCACCGCCACGAGCAGCGGCGCCGCCCGCTCCGGCGTGAGCCCGCCCGGCAGCCGCTCCCCGTACTCGGCGCGCAGTACCTGCGCCATCGCCTCCCGCACCCCGGCATAGCGCTCGGTGAAGAACGGACGCGCCGGATGACCCTCGGTCACCGACTCCCCGAGCAGCGCCGAGAAGGTCTGCACGATGCCGGGCCGCATCGCGTTGTACTCCACCAGCGAGCCCAGCAGGTCGAGCCGCCACCGGCTGTTCGGCACCGCGTCCCACTGGTCCCGCTCCTCCAGGACGGCGAGGAGCAGCGCCTCCTTCGTCGGGAAGTGGTGCAGCAGCCCCTGCTGGGTGAGGCCCACCCGCTCCGCGACGGCCGCGAGGCTCGCGCCCCGGTACCCGCGCTCGGCGATCACTTCGAGCGCGGCGCGCAGGATCTCGGCCCGCCGCTCCCCGCTCCGGGCGCTTCTGGTGCTGCTCATGCGGTCACCGTACGACATGACCGGAGCACTCCCGGAAGGCGTAGATAACAGGAAGATAACGAAACCTACTGCTCTACAGGTATCGGGTGCAGGATGGAGGAATCCAGACGTGATGAACCTCGACGAGGAGGTGCCGGCATGGCGCAGACGCACACGCCCACGCACAACACCGGCGGCGACGAGCGGGCCCACGCCCGCGAGGCGGCCGTGGAGGCCGCACTCGGCAAGCTCGACCTCGACACCAAGGCCCGGCTGCTCGCCGGCCAGGACATGTGGTCGCTGCCCGCGGTCCCGGAGATCGGGCTGACGTCCCTGGTCATGTCCGACGGCCCGATCGGCGTCCGCGGCACCCGCTGGACCGCCGACGACCCGTCGATCGCCCTGCCGTCCCCCACCGCGCTCGCCGCCACCTGGGACCCCGCGCTCGCCCGCCGGGCCGGCGCGCTGCTCGCCCAGGAGGCCCGCCGCAAGGGCGTCCACGTCCTGCTCGCCCCGACCGTGAACCTGCACCGCTCACCGCTCGGCGGCCGGCACTTCGAGGCGTACAGCGAGGACCCGTACCTGACCGGCGCCATCGGCACCGGCTACGTCCAGGGCGTGCAGTCCGGCGGCGTCGGCACCACGGTCAAGCACTTCGTGGCCAACGACGCCGAGACCGACCGCTTCACCGTGAACAACCTCGTCGGCGAGCGCGCCCTGCGCGAGCTGTACCTGGCCCCCTTCGAGGCCATCGTCGCCGACGCCCGCCCGTGGGGCATCATGACCGCCTACAACCAGGTCAACGGCGCGACGATGACCGAACACCGCCACCTCGTGAACGGGATCCTGCGCGGCGAGTGGGGCTTCGACGGCTTCAACGTCTCCGACTGGCTGGCCGCCCGCTCCACCACCGGCGACCTCCAGGGGGGCCTCGACGTCGCCATGCCCGGCCCGCAGACCGTCTACGGCCCGGCGCTCGCGGCAGCCGTCCGCGCGGGCGAGGCGGCCGAGTCCGACGTCGACGACGCCGTCCGCCGCGTCCTGCGCCTGGCCGCCCGCGTCGGCGCCCTCGACGGCGCCGAACCCGCCGTCACCGCGCCCCCGGCCGAGATCGACGGCGAGGCGCTGGCCCGCGAGATCGCCCGCCGCGCCTTCGTCCTCGTCCGCAACACCGGGGTCCTGCCGCTGCGCCCGGACACCCGGATCGCCCTCATCGGCGCCGCCGCCCGCGACGCCCGCGTCCTCGGCGGCGGCTCCGCCACCGTCTTCCCCGCGCACGTCACCTCCCCGCTCGACGGCCTCGGCGCCGCGTTCCCCGCGCTCAGCTACGCCGTCGGCGCCGACCCGAGCGACGAACTCACCCCCGCCGACAAGGGGTTCGAGCTGCGCGCGGTCTGCCGCGACGCCGACGGCACCGTCCTCGGCGAGGGCACCCTGCCCGGCGGACAGCTCCAGTGGCTCGGCGACGACCTCCCCGCGGGCGTCACCCACGAGGCCCTGCACAGCGTCGAGATCACCGGCACCTTCACCCCGCGCGAGAGCGGCGACCACGCCTTCGGCACCCGGGGGCTCGGCGCCTTCACCCTCACCGTCGACGGCACCGTCCTCTACGACGGCGTCCAGTCCATGGGGGCCGAGTCCGACCCCTTCGAGGCGATCTTCGGCGCCCCGCAGGAGCGCGGCCGGGTCACGCTCACCGAGGGCCGCCCCGTCGAGGTCTCCCTGCTCCACCCGCTCGACAAGTCCCTCGCGATGCCGCTGCCCGCCGTGCTGTTCAGCCTCGTCCACCTCGGCCCGCGCCGCGACGCCGACGCGCTGATCGCCGAGGCCGTCGAGGCCGCGCGCGACGCCGAGGCCACCGTCGTCGTGGTCGCGACGACCGAGCGCGTCGAGTCGGAGGGCTTCGACCGCACCGATCTGCGGCTGCCCGGCCGCCAGGACGACCTGGTGCGCGCCGTCGCCGCCGTCAACCCGAACACCGTCGTGGTCGTCAACTCCGGCTCCCCGGTGGAACTCCCGTGGCGCGACGACGTGGCGGCCGTGCTGCTGAGCTGG
Source organism: Streptomyces sp. NPDC001904 (assembly GCF_040297005.1). Classification (NCBI taxonomy): domain Bacteria; kingdom Bacillati; phylum Actinomycetota; class Actinomycetes; order Kitasatosporales; family Streptomycetaceae; genus Streptomyces; species Streptomyces sp. NPDC001904. The sequence goes on from NZ_JBEOYI010000002.1 coordinate 380,993, forward strand.
TTCCCCGGCCAGGAGGGCGGCGCCGCCCTCGCCGACGTGCTCGGCGGCGCCGAGGAGCCCGGTGGCCGGCTGCCCACCACCTGGGGCGCGCTCGCCGACGCCCCCGTCACCCGGGTCACCCCCACCGACGGCGAACTCGCCTACACCGAGGGCGTGTTCATCGGCTACCGCGCCTGGGACCGGTCCGGCGCCACCCCCGCCTACCCCTTCGGCCACGGCCTCGGATACACCGACTGGAGTTATGAAGCGCTGGAGATGAACGGCGCCGACGGCACCACGGCGACGGTCCGCGTCCGCAACACGGGGGAGCGGACGGGCCGCGAGGTCGTCCAGCTCTATCTGGCTCCCGCGCCGTCCCAGGCCGGCACCGACCGCCCGGCCCGCTGGCTGGCCGGCTTCGCGACGGTGACCGCGGCGCCCGGCGAGAGCGCCGAAGCGGTGATCGAACTCCCGCGCCGCGCCTTCGAGATCTGGGACGAGACCGAGGGCGCCTGGGTCCACCGGCCGGGCGCGTACGTCCTGACGGCCGGCCGGTCCCTCACCGACGCCCGCCTCCAGGAGACGATCGTCGCCTGACGGTCCCCACCGACCAGGGGCGGCGGCACCTGACCCCGCCGCCCCTTCGACCTGGTGCTTCTAACGCACCCCGAACCCGTACACCGTCTCCGACCGGTACACCTCGCCCGGCCGCAGCACGGTGGACGGGAACTCCGGGCGGTTCGGCGAGTCGGGGAAGTGCTGCGTCTCCAGCGCGATCCCGTCGCCGGGCGCGAACGGCAGCGACGGGTCGAAGTGATCGGCCGTGTAGAACTGCAGCCCCGGTTCGGTCGTGGCCACGCTCAGCACCCGCCCGGACGCCGGGTCGAACACCTCGGCGACCTCCACGGCCGTCTCCCCGGCACCCTTGTCGAGTACGTAGTTGTGGTCGAACCCGGGCCCGGCCTTCCGGCCCTCCCGCAGGTCGAACGGCGTACCGTCCACCGGCCGCAGCTCCCCGGTCGGGATCAGTGTGTCGTCGACGACGCTCACCCGCCCGGCGTCGATCCGCACCTCGTGCCCGCCCGCCGCGCTCCCCGAACCGGCCCCGCCCAGGTTCCAGTACGTGTGATTGGTGAGGTTCACCAGGGTCGGCGCGTCCGTGACCGCCTCGTACGAGATCCGCAGCGCGCCGCCGGCCTCCAGCGCGTACGTCACCGACACCTCCAGGCGCCCCGGGTAGCCCTCCTCGCCGTCCGGCGACACCCGGCTGAGCCGTACGCCGTGCTCCCCGGCGGGCTCGGCCGCCCACACGCGCTTGTCGAAGCCGCGCTCGCCGCCGTGCAGGGCGTTCGGCGCGTTGTTCGCGGCCAGCCGGTACTCCTGCCCGTCGAGGGTGAAGCGGCCGTCCGCGATCCGGTTCGCGTACCGTCCGACCAGCGCGCCCAAGTACGGCTCGGGGTGGGCCAGATACCCGGCGAGGTCCGGGAAACCGAGCACGATGTCGGCGACGCCGCCCGCCCGGTCGGGCACCTCCACCGACTGCACGATGCCCCCGTACGTCAGGACGCGTACCCGCACCCCGTCCCGTTCCAGGACCCACCGGTGGACGTCGATCGGGCCGCTGTCGTCGCTGCCGTCGGCCAGGGTGCCGAAGAGTTCACTGCGCATGATCGAGACCCTACGCCCGCGCCCCGCACCCTCAGCCGACAGGCTCCTCGGCGGTCACTCCGCGGTACGCGATCTCCGCGAGCCGCGCCTGCCCGTTCACACTCGGGTGGAACCAGTCCCACTGGCTCAACTGCCCCTGCCCGAAGCGGTAGCCGAAGACGGCGCCGTCGTCGTACCGGCACCGCTTGTCGTCGGCGCACACGTCCTTGAGCACCTGGTTGTACTCCTGCACGCGCCGCTGCACCGCACCGCGCCGGGCGGTCGCCGCCGCGTCCACCGCGTCGGGATCGGCCAGCATCGACGAGCAGATGCCCAGCTTCCACACCTGCTTGCCCAGCGGGTTCTGGCGGCCCTGCGACCACAGCCGCTTCAGGTCCGGCACGCTCATCACGTACACCTGCGCCTTGGGCACCGTCCGGCGCAACTGCCGCAGCGCGTCCGTGAAGTCGGCGCGGAAGGCGGCCGGCGGGGTCATGTCGTCGGCGCTGTCCCGGCACGCGTCGTTGGCCCCGGCCATCACCGTCACCAACTGCGGCCGCTCGGCCGCGGCCCGCGCCATCTGCCCCGGCAGATCCGCCATCCGCGCCCCGGTGCGCGCGTAGTTCCAGCTGTGCTTCGCGGCGCCGGTCCTGCCCAGCAGCCGTACGGCGAGACTGTCGACGTCCTTGTCCGTGCCGGTCGCCCAGGACACCTCGGGGCAGTCGGACAGCACACCGCACGCGTCGAAGCCCCGGGTGATCGAATCGCCCACGGCGGCGACCGACCGCGGACTCGTGTCCCACGTCGGAGTGGGCTTCGGCGACGGCTTCGCGGCGGAGACGGAACCCTCGGGACCGGGGGAGTTGCTCCCCGAGCCGTCGCAAGCGGTGAGACCCACGGCACCCAGTGCGACGGCCGTCACGGTGGTGATCATCGCCCGAACGGCGGTCGACCGATGACGTGGCTTTCGCATTCCGTGGGCCCTCCAAGACTGACCGGTGCGTCCCGCCGGGTGAAAGGTCGGCGTTTGCGTGCCCCCGGACCGACAGTACGTCACACTCCTTGCACCGCTGCGCGATAGCCTCGCCACGGGGTCCCCGGTCGACCCGGTGAGACTCCGCTGTACCGGTTCCGCTAAATTACAACACGTCAGATGTGTCCCTTTTTGTCTGGACCTCTCGGTTCGGGCGCGAGGGAAGAAGGCTCGGCACGGGCGCGAGGCCGCTGGGGAAGGCGAACCTCGACCCACACTGGAGGTCCCGGTGACGACACGTGGAGTTCTGTACGTGCACTCCGCACCGCGCGCGCTGTGCCCGCACGTCGAATGGGCGGTCGCGGGCGTTCTCGGCGCGCGCGTCAGCCTCGACTGGATCCGGCAGCCCGCGGCGCCGGGCACCTGGAGATCGGAGTTCTCCTGGCGCGGTGAGGCCGGTACGGCCGCGAAGCTGGCGTCCGCGCTGCGCGGCTGGCAGCTGCTGCGCTTCGAGGTGACGGCCGAGCCCTGCGCGGCCGCCGAGGGCGAGCGCTACAGCGCCACCCCCGAACTCGGCATCTTCCACGCCGTCACCGGCATCCACGGCGACATCCTCGTCCCGGAGGACCGTCTGCGCGCCGCTCTGGCCCGCTCCCAGGCCGGCGAGGCCCACCTCGAATCAGAACTCGCCCGCCTCCTCGGCAAGCCCTGGGACGACGAACTGGAGCCTTTCCGCTACGCGGGCGAGGGCGCCCCGGTCCGCTGGCTCCACCAGGTGGTCTGACCTTTCGGTCCGGGGCGGGCTGGTCGCGGCGCAGGGGTGCGTTTGTCCCCGGCGAGGTCATCGCCGCCAGGGGCGCGGGGAACTGCGCGCTCAACCACGTACGACCGCCACCCGCGAGACGCCCCCGCCCCCCCCCCGCTGAGGCGCAAAAAGTGGGCCCGCCCGGGAAACCCCGGGCGGGCCCACTTCCAGTTCAGCGGAGCGGCAGAACGTCAGACCGACCGGAACGCCAGCACCACGTTGTGCCCACCGAACCCGAACGAGTCGTTCAGCGCGGCGATCCGCCCGTCGACGGGCAGCTTCCGCGCCTCACCGCGCACGATGTCGGCGGCAGCCTCGGCCTCGGGGTCGAGGTTCTCCACGTTGATGGTCGGCGGCGCCAGCCGGTTGTACAGCGCCAGCACCGACGCCACGGTCTCGACACCACCGGCCCCACCGAGCAGGTGCCCGGTCATGGACTTGGTGGCGGAGACGGCGAAGTGGTCGGCGTCGTCGCCGAACACCTTGCGCAGCGCCTTCAGCTCGGCGACGTCACCGGCGGGCGTCGACGTCGCGTGCGCGTTGACGTGCACGATCTCGGCCGGGTCCAGGTCGGTGTTCTCCAGCAGGTTCTGCAGGGCGTGCGCGATGCCGCGGCCCTCCGGCTCCGGCTGCACGATGTCGTGGCTGTCGGCGGAGATGCCCTGGCCGACCGCCTCCGCGTACACGCGGGCGCCGCGCGCGGCGGCGTGCTCGGCGGACTCCAGCACGATGACGCCGGCGCCCTCACCGAGGACGAAGCCGTCCCGGGCGGTGTCGTAGGGGCGCGAGGCACCCTGCGGGTCGTCGTTGTTCTTGGACATCGCCATCATGTTGCCGAACGCGGCGATGGGCAGCGGGTGGATCGCCGCCTCGGTGCCACCGCAGATGACGACGTCGGCGCGGCCGGTGCGGATCATCTCGATGCCGTAGCCGATGGCCTCGGCGCCCGACGCGCAGGCGGAGACCGGCGTGTGCACGCCCGCCCGGGCGCCCACGAGAAGGCCCACGTTGGCCGAGGGGCCGTTGGGCATCAGCATCGGCACGGTGTGCGGGGAGACGCGGCGGACGCCCTTCTCCTTCAGCACGTCGTACTGGTCGAGCAGCGTGGTGACACCGCCGATGCCGGACGCGATGACGGCGCCGAGCCGGTCGGGGTCGACACTCTCGTCCTCGCCGGCCTTGGCGGTGAAGCCTGCGTCGGCCCACGCCTCCTTGGCGGCGATCAGTGCGAACTGCGCGGAACGGTCCAGCTTGCGGGCCTGCGGGCGAGGAATGACCTCGCTCGGGTCCACGGCGGCCGGGGCCGCGATACGGACCGCCTGCTCGGCGGCCCACTCCTGCTCGAGGGGCTTGACACCGGAACGTCCGGCGACCAGGCCCTCCCAGGTGGATGTCGCGTCGCCACCCAGCGGTGTGGTTGCGCCGATACCGGTGACGACCACGGTGCGATTGGTCGGGCTCACAGGAATTCTTTCTCCAACGGATGCGAGGGATTCAGCGGCGCCACCGCCGGGTGGCGGAGCGACTGACCTTATGGTCTGAGGCTTGTGGCTCAGGCCTGGTGGTCGAGGATGTACTTCGTGGCGTCGCCGACGGTCTTCAGGTTCTTGACGTCGTCGTCGGGGATCTTGACGTCGAAGCGCTCTTCGGCGGCGACGACGACCTCGACCATGGACAGCGAGTCGACGTCCAGGTCGTCGGTGAAGGACTTGTCCAGCTGGACGTCCTCGGTGGGGATGCCGGCGATCTCGTTGACGATCTCAGCGAGACCGTCGACGATCTCCTTCTCGGTGGCGGCCATTGTGGCGCTCCTTCGGTGTGTTTCCAGAGGGTGTGGCGGTATCTGCACGGATCGAGAGATCCGTACGGGATGCCTAGGGGAGGGTAACGACCGTGGCGGCGTAAACGAGACCCGCCCCGAAGCCGATGACGAGCGCGGTGTCGCCGCTCTTCGCTTCGCCGGTCGCCAGGAGCCGCTCCATCGCGAGCGGGATCGAGGCGGCCGAGGTGTTGCCGGTGGTGCGGACGTCACGGGCGACCGTGACGTGCTCCGGCAGTTTGAGAGTCTTCACCATCGAGTCGATGATCCGCTCGTTGGCCTGGTGGGGAATGAAGACATCCAGGTCGTCCGGGCTGATCCCGGCCGCGTCCAGCGCCTGCTGGGCGACCTTCGCCATCTCGAACACGGCCCAGCGGAACACCGCCTGGCCCTCCTGCGTGATCGCAGGGAACTTGACGTTGCCCTCGGAGTCCAGGGGCAGCTGGGAGACGTCGCCGATGCGGAACTTGTCCCAGGACACGGTCTGCTTGATGGTGCCGGCCTTGTCGCCCTCGGAGCCCCACACGGTCGGGCCGATCGCGGGCTCCTGGGACGGGCCGACGATCACGGCACCGGCGCCGTCGCCGAACAGGAAGGCCGTCGCGCGGTCCTCCAGGTCGGTCAGGTCGGAGAGCCGCTCCACGCCGATGACGAGCACGTACTCGGCACTGCCCTCGACGATCATGCCCTTGGCGAGGGTGAGGCCGTAGCCGAAGCCCGCGCAGCCGGCGGAGATGTCGAACGCGGCGGCCTTCTGCGTGCCCAGCCTGTCCGCGATCTCGGTGGCGATGGCCGGGGTCTGCGCGAAGTGCGAGACGGTCGACACGACGACGGCGCCGATCTGCTCGGGACCGATGCCCGCGTCGGCGATGGCCTTGCCGGACGCCTCGATGGACATCATCGCCACCGTCTCCTCGTCACCGGCCCAGTGACGGGTGGAGATGCCGGAGCGCGAGCGGATCCACTCGTCGGACGAGTCGATCTTCTCGAGGATCACCTCGTTCGGCACGACCCGCGTCGGCCGGTAGCCACCGACACCGAGGATGCGCGCGTACGGGGCGCCCTTACTGGGCTTGATCTTCGACATGCTGCTCGGATCTCCTTCTCAGGCCGTTGCTTCGGTGGCTTCGGCGATCAGGGCGCGGGCCGCGTCGAGGTCGTCGGGGGTCTTCAGGGCGAGGGTCTTGACGCCGGGCAGCGCGCGCTTGGCGATGCCGGTGAGGGTGCCGCCCGGGCACACCTCGATCAGCGCGGTGACGCCGAGCGCCTGGAACGTCTCCATGCACAGGTCCCAGCGGACCGGGTTCGCGACCTGGCCGACCAGGCGGGAGACCACCTCGGCGCCGGTGGCGACGGTCTGCCCGTCCTTGTTCGAGACGTAGCGGACCGTGGGGTCGGCCGGGGACAGCTCCCTGGCGGCCTCCTCCAGCGTGGCCACGGCCGGGGCCATGTGCCGGGTGTGGAACGCGCCGGCCACCTTCAGCGGCACCACGCGGCGCACGCCCTCGGGCTTGTCGGCGTCCAGCGCGGCCAGCTCCTCGAGGGTGCCGGCGGCCACGATCTGGCCCGCGCCGTTCACGTTCGCCGGGGTCAGGCCCAGCTTCTCCAGGTGCGGGACCGTGACCTCGGGGTCGCCGCCGAGCAGCGCCGACATGCCGGTCGCGGTGATCGCGGCGGCCTCGGCCATCGCCAGGCCACGCGTGCGGACGAGCCGCAGCGCGGCCTCGTCGTCGAGCACACCGGCGAACGCGGCCGCGGTGAACTCACCGACGCTGTGCCCCGCGACGGCGCCCGGCGTGACGTCGCCGAGGGCGGAGGCGGACAGGATTCCGGCCGCGACGAGCAGCGGCTGGGCCACGGCGGTGTCGCGGATCGCGTCGGCGTCGGCCTGGGTGCCGTAGTGGGCCAGGTCGAGTCCGATGGCGTCGGACCACGCGGCGACGCGGTCGGCGGCACCGGGGAGGTCGAGCCAGGGAGTCAGGAAGCCGGGCGTCTGAGCGCCTTGGCCGGGAGCGACGAGTACGAGCACTCTCACACTCTCTCTTGTGGACGGTGCGGGCCGCCCGTGGGGACAGGGACGAAGAACGGAAGTCGGAATTGTAGGCCCCCGACAAAAGCCTACGACTGGGGATCCCCGTCTGCCAGACGTCCCAGGATGAGCGCGATGCGCAAGGTGAACGCCGAGCGGACGTCCGACGGGGACCATCCGGTGACGTCGGTCACACGTCGGAGCCGGTAGCGGACGGTGTTCGGGTGGACGAAGAGCATCCGCGCGGCGCCTTCCAGGCTGCTCGCCTGCTCCAGATAGACACTGAGTGTCTCCAGGAGAGCCGAGCCCGCTTCCTCCAACGGTCTGTAGATCTCCTCCACCAACTGCTCGCGGGCGGACGGGTCGCCCGCGATCGCGCGCTCGGGCAGCAGATCGTCCGCGAGAACCGGGCGCGGCGCGTCCTGCCAGGCACCGCACGCCTTGAGCCCGGCGGCCGCGGCCTGCGCGGACCGGGTGGCGGCGAGCAGGTCGGGGACGACGGGCCCGGCGACCACGGGCCCGGCCGCGAACGGCCCGATCAGCGACTTCGCCACGGCCAGCGGATTGTCGCTGCCGCCCGCGATCACCACGAGCCGGTCCCCGAGGACGCCGGTGAGCACCTGGAGCTTGGCGTGCCGGGAGGCCCGGCGGATCGCCTCGACGGTCAGCTCGCTGTCGCCGTCGGGGGCGGTGCCGAGCACGACGCAGACATGCTCGGGGGAGTTCCAGCCGAGGGCCGCGGCGCGGCTGACGGCGCCCTCGTCGGCCTCCCCGGACAGCACGGCGTTCACGACGAGCGATTCGAGGCGCGCGTCCCAGGCGCCCCGCGCCTCGGCCGCCTGGGCGTACACCTGGGCGGTCGCGAACGCGATCTCCCGCGCGTACACGAGCAGCGCCTCCCGCAGCACGCTCTCGTCGCCGGGGGCGGCCACCTCGTCGATGGCCGACTCCATGACCTCGATGGTGGTGCGCACCATCTCCACGGTCTGGCGGAGCGTGATGGCCCGCGTCAGCTCCCGGGGCGCGGTGCCGAACACATCGGTCGAGATCGCCTGCGGGGCGTCGGGGTGCCGGAACCACTCGGTGAACGCCGCGATACCGGCCTGCGCCACGAGCCCGATCCACGACCGGTTCTCCGGCGGCATGGCCCGGTACCAGGGCAGCGTCTCGTCCATGCGCGTGATGGCCTGCGCGGCCAGCGCCCCGGACGACTTCTCCAGACGCTTCAGGGTCGCCGAGTGCGGATGAGGGACCGCGTGGACGTCCGGGTGGCGGTCCACGGGGTCGTTCGCTGAGGGCTGCGCTGATTCCGATTGGGGCACGGGGACAAGACTGCCTTATCGGAACGGCTCAGCGGAGTGGAGGGTCCGGCCGGAGCGGGACCGAGGCCGGGAAAGGACGGCTACCGTGGAGTATGTGATTGATGTACGTCGCTCCGGCGACCGTTACGCGGGAGGCGAGCCCGGGGCCGGGATCACCTCCCGCCACGCGTTCTCCTTCGGCCCGCACTACGACCCGGACAATCTGCGCTTCGGCGCCGTCCTCGCCTGCAACGAGGAACAGCTGGCTCCCGGCGCGGGCTTCGACGAACACCCCCACAGTCACACCGAGATCGTCACCTGGGTCGTCTCCGGCGAACTCACCCACCGCGACACCGCCGGCCACGTGTCGGTCGTGCGCCCCGGCGACGTCCAGCGGCTCAGCTCCGGCGGCGGCGTCCGCCACGTCGAACGCAACGACGGCACAGAGCCCCTGGTCTTCCTCCAGATGTGGCTGGCCCCCCGCGACCCCGGCGGCGAGCCCGCCTACGAGGTGGTGCACGGCATCGCCGACTCCACCCCGTACGACGTCCCCGAGGCCGGCGCCATGCTCCACGTACGCCGCCTGACCGCGGGCGAACGCGCCGAACTGCCCACCGCCCCGCACGTCTACCTGCACGTGGCCCAGGGCGACGCACGCCTCGGCGAGGACGAACTGGGCCCCGGCGACGCGGCCCGCATCACCGACGAGACCGGCCTGGAGCTCCTGGCCGCCACGGACACCCAACTGCTCATCTGGGAGATGAGCTGACGGGAGATGGGCCGGCGGGAGATGGGCCGGCGGGAGATGGGCCGGCGGGAGATGAGCTGAGACCTGAGGCTCCGGGGCCCTCCGTCAGAGCTCCGCGCGGACCGCGTCGGTGAACTGCGGCCACACCTCTGCCGCCCACGGCCCGAACGCCCGGTCCGTCAGCGCCACACAGGCCGCCCCGGCATCCGGGTCCACCCACAGGAACGTCCCCGACTGCCCGAAGTGACCGAACGTCCGCGGCGACGACGAACTCCCCGTCCAGTGCGGCGACTTGTGGTCCCGGATCTCGAAGCCGAGCCCCCAGTCGTTCGGATTCTGATGCCCGTAACCCGGCAGCACCCCCTTCGTCCCCGGATACTGCACCGTCATCGCCTCGGCCACGGTGCGCGGGTCGAGCAGCCGCGGCGCCTGCATCTCGGCGGCGAACCGCACCAGGTCGTCCACCGTCGACACCCCGTCCTTGGCGGGCGAGCCGTCCAGCGTCGTCGCGGTCATCCCCAGCGGCTCGAACACGGCCTGCCGCAGATACTCGGCGAACGGGATGTCCGTCGCCTTCGCGATGTGATCCCCGAGCACCTCGAACCCGGCGTTCGAGTACAGCCGCCGCGCCCCCGGCTCCGACGTCACCCTGTGCTCGTCGAAGGCCAGCCCACTGGTGTGCGCCAGCAGGTGCCGCACCGTCGAACCCTCCGGCCCGGCCGGTTCGTCGAGCTCGATCGCCCCCTCCTCGTACGCGACCAGCGCCGCGAAGGCCGCCAACGGCTTGGTGACCGAGGCCAGGGGGAAACGGTGGTCCGTGGGCCCGTGTGCCCCCAGCACGGCGCCGTCCGCACGGACGACGGCTGCGGCGGCGGTCGGGACCGGCCAGTTCTCGATCAACGCGAGGCTCTGCATGCCTCCGAGCCTAATTCAGAGCGTCAGTCTCATCGCGGGTGCCGGAGTGCGGGCGAAGCCGAGGGAGGCGTACAGCGGCTCGCCGTCCGCCGTCGCCAGCAGCTCGACCCGGCGCACATCACGCTCCTTGTAGCAGGCCAGCAGCGCCTCCAGACAGGCACGCGAGTAGCCCCGCCGCCGGTGGTCCGGGTCGGTGCACACATTGAAGACGTGCGCCGAGACACCGGACGCGTTGCCCGGACCGCCCAGGCCGTGCTGGGTCATCCCGGCCGCACACGCGGCGAGCCGGCCCGAGCCGCTCGGATCGTCGACGACGAACGCCGTCAACTCGCCTCCGTCATCGGCCAGCTGGACCCGCAGCGTCTCCAGCGCCGGCCCCTGCCAGGCCACGTCGTCGCTCGGTCTCATCGAGTCGAGCATGATCTTGCGCAGGCGCACCAGTTCCTCGGCGTCCTCGGGGACCGCACGGCGGGCAGACGTCATGATCGAAACCGTAGCCAGGGCGCCGTCCCGCTGTCCCCCGGATTTCTCCCCGATCTGCTTGCCTGGAGTGCACTCCAAGGTTCTAGCGTGGGGCCCATGACGGTGATGGAGACGACGCCCGCACCCACCCAGGCCGGGGTCGACGCCTGCAGGGCGGCCCCCGACGCGCATCCGCGTCCGAACGGTCAGGACCGCTACACCATCAGCGAGGTCTCGGCCATCACCGGACTGACCGCACACACCCTGCGCTGGTACGAGCGGATCGGTCTGATGCCCGACGTCGACCGCTCGCACACCGGCCAGCGCCGCTACAGCAACCGCGACCTGGACTGGCTCGCCTTCGTCAACAAGCTCCGGCTCACCGGCATGCCGGTCGCCGACATGGTCCGCTACGCCGAACTCGTGCGCCTCGGGGACCACACCTTCGACGAACGCCGAGAACTCCTCGAATCGACCCGCCGCGACGTCCTGCATCGCATGGCCGAACTCCAGGACACCCTGGCCGTGCTGGACCACAAGATCACTTTTTATGCGGGTGGCGGCTCGGCCTAGAGGGCTTCGATGGCCGGGAGGGCCTGGAGAGCCGGGAGGGCCTGGAAGCTTAGGAGGGCCTGGAAGCTTAGGAGGGCCGGGGAGGTCGGGAGGGCCGGGAGGGTGCGTAGGGCTGGGAGGGCGCGGAGGGCTGGGAAGTTTCGGAGAGTGAAGACAGGGCGGCGGTGGAGAAGGTGGCCGTGGCGAGAGCGGCAGCGGGGAGAGCGGTAGTGGCGAGAGCGGCGGGGGAAGGAGCCGTCGCGGGGTGGGTGCGGCGAGCGCCCGGCCCGTCATGCCAGCCCCAGAGCGAACACCGTGAACCCTGCGGCCAGCAACCCGGCCAGCGCCCGGCTCCCTCCGCGCGCCCGCTTCCACGGCGACTCGAAGCCCCGCGCATAGCGGCCGGTCAGAGCGAGCACCACTGCGAACAACGGAATCCACGCCATGCGGGCCGCTATCCAGCCGAGCGTGTCCGGCGGCGTGGTCAGCCCCGGAACCGCCCCGGCGAACGAGGCCGCCGGGACCGCCGCCGTCAGCATCGCCGTCTGGTGCCAGCACAGGATCGTCATCGCCGACAGATTGATCACCACGACCGGCGCCCACAGCACGGGCCGCCGAAGCAGCCCGCCGATACGGTCCCGCAGCAGGATCGCGGCGCCGCTCTGCGCGGCTCCCAGGGCCAGTACCAGCAGTGACGGCGGATGCGAGTTCGTCCGTGCCTCGCCCGGGACGCCGACCATGGACGCCGGGTAGTGGAAGACGAGGAGCAGCAGCGCGAACAGGGCCGTACCACCGGCCAACAGCAACCAGGCACCGCGCCGCCCGAGCCTCTTCTCGCCCCAGCTGATGCCCAGTTGATAGGCGAACATCCAGCCCGGCAGCAGATTCAGCAGGCTCAGCCAGGACGGCATCGAGGACGCGGCGGGTCCGTACCGCAGGAAGTCGACGAGCGCGACCGAGCCGAGCAGCGGCGCCGCCGACCAGGCCCCGAACCGCCGTGCGGCGCGGACGCACCAGGGGGTGAGCGCGGTGATCACCGCGTAGACCCCGACGAACCACAGCGGCTGTATCACCAGCGTCGAACCGGTGCGCAGCGTCTGCCAGGGCACACCGAGCGCGTGGAGCACCGGGATCAACCCTGCCCAGATCGCCGTCACACCCAGCACCGGCCGGCCCAGGCGGGAGAGTCTGCCCCGCAACCACTCGGCCCGCGAGGTGCCACGCTCCCGCGCACGGCGGAAGGAGAGTGCCGAGGCATAGCCGCCGACCAGGAAGAAGATGCCGAGCATCTGCAACACCCAGCTCACAGGGGCGAGGAAGCCGAAGGCGGACAGCGGGCTGGCATTGTGCAGCTCGCCTTCGGAGCCGAGGGTGAAGCCGCCGAGGAGCCAGTGGCCGATCGGCACGGCGAGCAGCGCCAGGGCCCGCAGCCCGTCCACCGCCCGGTCCCGATGGGCCGGAGTCCTGGCGTCGATCGTGGTGACCGCCCGGGAGACGGAGGTCCGCAGCGAGGTGAGCGTCATGTCGCATCTCCTGTGGCGATGTCGGTGAAGCCGCGCAGGGAGTCGGTGCCGGGCGCGAAGTAGCCGGTATGGCCCTCGGCCTTCTCGGCGGGTATGTGCCGGGCGCCGAAGGAGGTGGAGGTCGGGTCCGCGCCGTGCCCGAGGCCGAACCACTCGACGTTGGGCACCTTGGCGATCCAGTCGCTGTCGTCGCGCGCCACCCACACGCGCGCCCGGGTGTGCAGATCGGCCACGCTGTCCGCGCGCACCCCCGGCGAGGCGAACACCACCAGGTCGGACGCGGGAAGCCGGGATGCGGCGAGCCCGCACACCACCGAGCCGTAGCTGTGACAGAACACGGCCGGCTTCGGTGCGCCGACGGCGGTGAGGCCCTGCACGAAGCGGGCCAGCCGCGGTGCTCCGGCCTCCGCGAGCCGTCCCGTGGCGGCGTCGGGGCCCAGCCCCACCGGAGTGGTGTAGCCGGCCCACGCCACCACCGCCGTCCGGGCGTCCGTCGCCCGGTACAGGGCCCGGGCCATTCCGGCAGGGGTCCCGTACGGATCCCTGGCCCGGTCGAACGAGTCCAGGTCGATGTCCGACCCGGGCACGATCACCGACACGTGCCGAGCCTTGCCCAGGTCGCCGTACACCTCGGCGATCTGGCCCCGGCCGCGTGGGTCGAAGGCCAGGACGTGACGCTCGGGCGCGAGCAGTTCACCGCAGCGCTCCGCACGGGCCCGGGCACTCGACCGTTCCTGCTCCGTGCGCGACGTGTCCTCCGCGACGCCGAGGGCCCGGCTGCGCTCGGCGCGCAGCGCCCGTGCGTTCGCCTCGTAGCGCAAGGCGATCGGCACGCCGTCGAGATTGCCGACGACCGAGGGATGTCGGACGACCAGCTCATGCTGCTCGGAGGTGCTCAACCCTCTGAAGAAGGAGGCGACTTGAGCGGGCCTTGCGGTCGCCGGGTCCGGCAGCGTGAGGTGCAGCGTGTGGTCGGCGCGCCAGGACGCGGTACCCGGCGGCGGGCCGGTGAGCGGACGCTGCTCGTGGGCCGATGCCCACCCCGCGGTACCGGTGATCACCGTCGTCGTGAGCGCGGCGGCGACCAGAGTGCGCCGGCCGCGACGCTTCCATGAGCTGAGGACCATCGTCCGTCTCCCCCTCGTTCGCTGGCTTGACGAGAGGAAGGTATGGATTCGGACTGGCTCGGCACGTCACACCACGGAGCCAACTTGCAGGTGATACCTGGGTATCCATGAGGGGTACCGCAGTAGGGGGTGCCGGGCGTGCGCGCCGCTCACCGGGCAAGACGCGGTGATACCGGGAGAGTTGAGGAGCGTGCTTCGAGCCAGGTTCGAGTGCGGACCCCGCGCAGGCTCCGAGCGAGGTGCTCTCCGGGTGGGGGCTACTGCTCCCCGGGTGTGACGAGCCCCGACTCGTAGGCGAAGATCACGGCCTGGGCCCGGTCGCGCAACCCCAACTTGGCGAGCACACGCCCGATATGGGTCTTCACGGTCTGCTCCGCCAGCACCAGCTTCTGGGCGATCTCCTGATTGGACAGGCCGCGCGCGATGAGTTCCAGGACCTCGAGCTCGCGCGGCGTCAGGGTCTTGAGCTGCGGCGAGCGATCTCTGCGGACGGGCCTGGTCCGCGTGAAGTCCTCGATGAGCCGCTTGGTGACGGTCGGCGCGAGCAGCGCTTCGCCCGCCGCCACCACCCGAACCGCCGCGATGAGATCGGTGGGCGGCGCGTCCTTCAGCAGAAAGCCGGAGGCACCGGCCTGCAGCGCCGCGTACACGTAGTCGTCCACGTCGAACGTCGTGAGCATCAGCACCTTGGGCCGGTGCACCACGCCGGGTGGCGGGTTCAGCAGCTCACGTGTGGCGGCGAGCCCGTCCATCTCCGGCATCCGGACGTCCATGAGGACCACGTCGGGGTGGGTGGAGCGGCATACCTCGACACCCTGCCGGCCGTCCGGGGCCTCACCGACGACGTCGATGTCGCTCTGCGCCGACAGCAGGGCGGCGAAGCCCGCTCGCACCATGGTCTGGTCGTCGACGATGATCACGCGGATGGTCATGCGGGCCGAATTCCTTTACACCGTCGGGGAGCCGGGCGCGGTCAGCGGGAGCCGGGCCGCGACGCGGAAGCCTCCGTCGGGCAGCGGGCCCACGTCCAACGTGCCGCCGACCAACCGTACGCGCTCGCTCATCCCCACGAGCCCGTGTCCCGTACCGCTCGATTCGAGCGGGGCCACCGGTTCCCGGGCGGGGCCGTTGACCACGAGCACCAGCAGGGCATCGGCATCGAGCCCGATCGAGATCTGCGCCCGCGCCCCGGGCGCGTGCCGCACCACGTTCGCCAACGCCTCTTGCACGATGCGGTAGGCGGAGAGGTCCACCGCCGGTGACACATCGGCGAGTTCACGCACCAGGGTCAGCTCGGGGTACGACAGCTCGGTCGGTACCCCGCCGCGTATCGTCGCCTCCACCAGCTGCCGCAGATGAGCGAGGCCGGGCTGAGGCCTCAGATCTCCTTGGGTGTCCTCGCTGCGCAGCACCGCCAGCAGGCGCCGCATCTCGGTCAGCGACTCGCGGGCGCCGGCGGCGATCGAAGCGAACTCCTCGCGCACCTCGCCGTTCAGCCCCTGGAGGCGGTACGGCGCGGAATCCGCCTGCACGGTGATCACCGACATGTGATGGGCCACGACGTCGTGCAACTCCCGGGCGATTCTCGCCCGCTCCTCCAGCAGTGTGCGGCGGGTCCGCTCGGCCTCGCTGATCGTCTCCTGCTCGACGAGTCTGCGCTGGGCCTCTCCGCGCTCGCGCATCAGGGCGCCCAGCAGCAGCACACCACCGCTCAGGACGATGAGCAGCACTCCTGTGTCCTGACTGGTGCTGTCCCGGAAGAGCCCGACCACGATGCTGGCGCCGACGGTGACCAGCCAGATCCCGATGAGCGCGCGCCGGCTCTGCCGCAGGGCCAGCGTGACGCACAGCGCGAGATATCCCACGACGACCATGGGCGTCCAGGGCGAGGGATGGTGCGCGTCTCCCTGGAGCAGCGGGATCGTCCCCAGCACATCCGCGACGATCATGATGTACCAGGCGGTCAGGGGCCGGGTGACCGCGAGCAGCAGGGGTGCCGCCTGGGCGACCGCGATCGCTCCGGCGAGGCCGCCGCTCACCCCGTAGTCGTTCGACAGCACCTGGGTGGTGACCGGGATCAGGACCGCGACGAAACCGAGCATGATCAGATACGGCAGCATGCGCACCCAGCGCTGGGGTGCGCGGGACAACAACGGCTCCGTCCGGTCGCCGTCGATGGCGGAAGCGAGCCTCGCTCCGAACGACGCCAGCCGGGCGACCCCCTCGCGCAGACGGTGTCGCGGCGCATCGTCCGCATGCTCGGGGCCCGTCCGGTCCGGATCGTCTTCCGGCGGGCGGGGGCTCTGGTCGGGGGAGTCCGGTGCAGTGCTCATGGCCTGTTCAGCGTAGGCAACGGCGCCGCCGCGTGACGTCATACCGAGGTGCTCACCGCACCCCCTACTCAGGTATCACGGTCAGCCTGTGGGCCAGGCCGTCACAGCTCGGCGAGCAGTTCGGCCTTCTTCGTCGTGAACTCCGCGTCCGTGACCAGGCCCGCCTGGTGCAGCTCGCCGAGGTGCCGTATCCGGTCGGCGATGTCCGCCGGATCCCGCCGGGCGGGCACCGTCGTCCGAGCTGTCGGCTGACCGGGAGCGGCCGGGGCCGAACCGGACGCACGCACGGCCGCGAGCACGGACGCGGCGAACGGCAGCGACTCGTGGACCGGCCCGTAGCCGAGTCCGAAGACGACCGCTGCCGGATCCTGGTCGGCCTGCCCCGGCTGTTCCCCGGCGATGTCACGGTGCAGGAGCCGCAGGTGCCCCTCGAACAGCTCGGGCGAGCGCCACTCGATGCCACTCAGATCGCCGATCGGGAAGGTCTTGTCGCCGGCCTTCCACTTCGCGGACGACGCCCCTGTCCAGAACCAGCGGAAGGAGACCGACGAGCCGTCGAAGGAGGCCTTGCCGTCGTAGGCCTTGAACTGGAGCGGAGCCTCGGGAGGGGCCACGAGATAGCCGTCACCGCGCACGTCCTGCTCGGCGACGAGCTGACCGCGCAGCTCGTCCGCGTAGTACTCCGCGAGCGTCTCCCGCTCGGCGGGCAGCACGAGCCGATAGGGGTCGCTGCTCTCCTTCAGCTGCCCCGCCGCGGCGTCCATCAGCGGATCGGCGCCGGGTCTCGGGACGGCTTGGAGCACCACGGTCCCGCGTTTCCCCGGTGTCAGCGTCACCGCCGCGATCGCTTCCAGAGGGATGTGGCGTTCGCCCAGCGCCTGAAGGAGCTTCGGCGTGCGGATCCCCCGTTCGAAGCGGATGCGCACGGAGTCGGACTGAAACTCCCAGGCGGCATGAAATCCGGCCAGTACGTCACCCATGCGGCTCATCGTATGCGGCATGCCCGCCTCCGTCGCCTGTTGCGTCGGACCACTGTTTCGCCGTTCTCTACGCGCGTCAGGCCGAGACGTCGCCGGAAAATCCCTTCCGGCAGTCCAGATCCGAGTCGGCACACAGCACCGATCGGTACGAGCCAGTTCCGATCTCGGCGAAGTTCCTGAGGCTCTCCGTGCCGGGCTCGAAGTAACCGGTGTGGCCCTTGGCATCTCCTGCGGAGACGACCCGGGCGCCGAAGCCCGAGGAGACGGGGTCGGCGCCGTGGCCGAGGCCGCCCACCTCCATGTAGGGCACGTCCTGGATCCAGTCGTCCCTGTCGCGCATGGCCCACACGCGCGCGTGGGTGTGCAGGCCCGAAGCGCTCTGGGCCCGCATTCCGGGACTGCCGGCCACCGCGATGTCGCTCACCCGCGACGGCAGGCCGCGTGCCGCGACGCCGCAGACCACGGAGCCGTAGCTGTGGCAGTACAGGGCGACCGGCGAACCGCCGGGCAGCCCGCGCAGCATCGCGTTGAGCCGGACCGCGCCGTCGTCCGCGCGCATCGCCGTGGCGGCGTCCACGCCCAGACCGGCCGGCGCCGTGTAGTCGGCCCACGCGATCACCGCGGTGCGGGTGTGCGGGCTCTTCGTGCGCTCGGCGGCGTACAGGGAGCGAGCCATGCCCACCGGAGCGGAGTACTGGCGGAACGTCCGCTGGAACGTCAGCACATTCGTGTCGACACCCGGCACCACGACCGAGACACGCTGCGCCTGGTCGAGATCACCGAACACCTCGGCCACTCGGCCGCTGCCCATGGGGTCGAAGGCGAGGATCTTGCGGTCGGGATCGGACAGGAGCCCGAATCGCCGCATCCTCTGCTGCGCGTCGGAATGACCGGCGGAGGAGAGCCGCTGGTCGTGCATGCGCTGGTGCTCGACCTCGCGCGCCTGGTCCAGCGCGATGCGATTCGCGCGATAACGCAGCGCTACGGGAGCGCCGTTCATGTTGCCGACCGCGAGGGGGTAGCGGTGGGCGAGACGATCACGCTGGTGGGGAGTCAGCGAGGTGAAGAAGTGCCCGAGACGGGTAGGGGAGCCGTGGTGAGAGGGCAGTGCGTGCCCGTTTATCCGGCCGTGGTCCCAGGCGTTGAGAGCGGATCGGAGCGGCGTGTCGACGCCCCGCTGGTGGCGCACCGCGGTCCAGCCGGTGGTCGCCAACATGACGAACACGACGGCCAGCGCAAGCAGTGCGCGCCAGACGTTCAGTTGGGGGGATGAGTCGAAGGAAGTCACTGCGGAACACCCTAGGAGAAGCGCGACGGACCTCGTTAAACGGGTGAGGCAGATCACGTGTTGTGGGGTGCATTTGGGTAAAACCGGGCCTAGTTGGGGTCAGGCCCTCACTCTGTGTAGGGGTTTGAGGTGCCTGGTGTGCGCGGGAGTGCGACCGGCGTCACATCTCATTGCTTATGCGCCGTTCACGCGCGGGTGCGTCGCCAGCGCTCGCCGATCGACGGGGTCAGATGATCGAGATACGTCTCCGTGACGGCGCGGATGGCGTCGACGCTGGTGTCCTCGCCGGCCCCCCACAGGCGTCCGGCCAGACGCATCACACCGCTGAACGCGGCCACGGCCACGCGTGGCCGTGGGTCGCTGTCCACGTCCACGCCCTCCCGTTCGGCGATGACGCGTGCGATCTCCTCCTCCAGCTCGATGGAGCGCCGCAGGTGAACGGCCAGCAAGGCGGGCGTCGACTCGATCAATTGGTACGTCCGCATGTGGAGTTCGACCGGAATGACCTCCTCCACGGACTGGCTCAACGCGTCCCAGGTGCCGAGGACCGTGTGCCGCAGTGCTTCGAACGGGCTCTCCTCCGCGGGGCGTTCGCGCAGAGCGGCGACGAAGCGGCTCTCCACCATGTCCTGCACCGCGAAGGCGGCTTCTTCCTTGTTCGCGAAGTACCGGAAGAAGGTGCGCTGGGACACCTCGCAGGCCTCGACGATCTCGTCGACCGTGGTCCGGTCGAAACCCTGTGTCGTGAAGAGCTCAAGTGCCGTGCGCAGCAAAGCTGTTCGCGTGCGCTGCTTCTTGAGTTCACGCAGGTTGAGTCGGTCGGCCATGTTCCTCTATCCAGCTGTTCGTTCGGCTCGGGGGCAGTGTGATCGAGGCGACAGTTACCGAATGGTGAAATGCTTTGTCAACTGTCAGGAGCTGTCACTAGCCTCGAACGTATGACTAGTCAGATCACTGTCGACAAGGCGGACCGGGTTCCGGAGCCCGACCCGACCCCGGCATCGGCCAAGGGACTTCGCGGCCATCCCTGGTTGACCCTCTTCTCTGTCGCGATCGGCGTGATGATGGTCGCCCTCGACGGCACCATCGTCGCCATCGCCAACCCGGCCATTCAGAAGGACCTCGGCGCGAGCTTCGCCGACGTCCAGTGGATCACCAACGGCTACTTCCTCGCCCTCGCGGTCACGCTGATCACCGCGGGCAAGCTCGGCGACCGGTTCGGCCACCGGCAGACCTTCCTCATAGGCGTGGTCGGCTTCGCCGCCGCCTCCGGAGCCATCGGTCTGTCCGACAGCATCGCGCTCGTCATCACCTTCCGCGTCTTCCAGGGCCTGTTCGGCGCGCTGCTGATGCCTGCCGCACTCGGCCTGCTGCGCGCCACGTTCCCGGCCGAGAAGCTGAACATGGCGATCGGTATCTGGGGCATGGTGATCGGCGCCTCGACGGCCGGCGGTCCCATTCTCGGCGGCCTGCTCGTCCAGCACGTCAGCTGGCAGTCGGTCTTCTTCATCAACGTTCCGGTCGGCGTCCTCGCCCTGGTTCTCGGGCTCGTCATCCTGCTCGACCACCGGGCCGAGAACGCGCCGCGTTCCTTCGACATCCCCGGCATCGCGCTGCTGTCCGGCGCGATGTTCTGCCTTGTCTGGGCCCTCATCAAGGCCCCGGCGTGGGGCTGGGGCGACGGCATGACGTGGACGTTCATCGGCGCAGCGGTGCTCTGCTTCGTCCTCTTCGCGATCTGGGAGACCCGGGTCGCCGAACCGCTCATCCCGCTGGGGCTCTTCCGCTCCGTGCCGCTGTCGGCCGGTGTGGTTCTGATGGTCCTCATGGCCATCGCGTTCATGGGCGGCCTGTTCTTCGTCACCTTCTACCTGCAGAACGTGCACGGCATGAGCCCGGTCGACAGCGGTCTTCACCTGCTGCCGCTGACCGGCATGATGATCGTCGCCTCCCCGCTCGCGGGCGCGATGATCACGAAGGTGGGCCCGCGCATCCCGCTCGCCGGAGGCATGACGTGCACCGCCCTCGCGATGTACGGGATGTCCACGCTGGAGGCGGGTACCGGCAGCGGCATCATGTCCGTCTGGTTCGGCCTGCTCGGCCTCGGACTCGCCCCCGTGATGGTGGGAGCCACCGAGGTCATCGTGGGCAACGCCCCGATGGAGCTCTCCGGTGTCGCCGGCGGTCTCCAGCAAGCCGCGATGCAGATCGGCGGCAGCCTCGGTACCGCCGTGCTCGGCGCCGTGATGGCCTCGAAGGTCGACGGTGACCTCGCGGGCAACTGGGCGGACGCCAAGCTCCCGCCGCTCACCCCGGCGCAGCTCGACCAGGCGTCGGAGGCGGTCCAGGTCGGTGTCGCTCCGGTTCCGGACCACACCCCGGCCGGCATCGCGGCGAAGATCACGGACGTCGCGCACGACACGTTCATCTCCGGCATGAGCCTGGCCTGCCTGGTCGCCGCCGGTGTCGGTGTCGTCGCCATCCTCGTCGCGCTGCTGACCAAGCGCGGCGACAACCCGGAGGCGGCAGCGGGCGCCGCGCACATCTAGCGCCCGTCGGTCGCGGACGAGGCGGGAAACCGCCCGTGTGGGGGAAGCCCCCGGGAACTTTCCGGGGGCTTTCGCTTATCCGGGTGACGTCCCTCGGCAGCCCTTCCCGGAACCGGATCTTCCGGGCCAGAGTGTCAGGCAAGCGATCAGTCGCGAACGCAACTGGTCGATATGACACGGGGGTTGATGCACATGCGTACGTCCATGATGGTCAGGCTCGCCACGGCCACGTTCGCCGCGGTGGCGCTCACACCGGGCTTCGCCACCGCGGCTGCGCCACCGACGTTGGGGGACTGCGGCGCGGGGGAGCTGTGCCTGTGGTCCAAGACGGGATTCAAGGGGGCCCGGCACACCTACGAACTGGCCGGGACCGACATCGAGAGCTGTGTCGCGCTGCCGGAGGGGAGCAGCGCGGCGTCCCTCGCCAATCGCACCCGTCGTCCCGTCACCACCTATCAGTCCGCGGAGTGCGCGGAGACCGGGGAGTTCCAGACCTATCCCGGCAGTGGGACCTGGGAGCCCGAAACGCCCTATCACGTAAGGGCGTTCAAGATCTGGGAGAGATAGCGGAGCGCCGCGTGGTAGGTGACGACAAGTGGGGTACCCGGAGTACCGCCCGAGTCCACGAACCCAAGGAGCGATGATGACGGGCTTCGGACACACCACGCGCAAACACCCCCGTTCACGTGGCCCCATGGGCACACGGAGCGGGCCGGATCGCGCGACGCTCGGAATCATCGGGGTCATCTGCGCGGTCGTCGGGTTCCTGACCCTCGGGTTCGTGTTCGGACCGGTCGCCGTCGTCTGCGGCTGGCTGGCCATGGGGCGCCGCTGGACCGGCACCCAGTCGGTTCCGGCTCTGGTCGCGGTCGTACTCGGCGCGATCGACACCCTGCTCGGGGTCATCGGGCTGATCACATCGGTCGGCCTCGCCGCGGGAGGGATGTTCTGAGCGCGACCGGCTGACCGCTGGAGCGGTCAGATCGAGGCGGCCCCGGGGCAATGTCCCGGGGCTGTCCCGGCCCGCGCCGAGATCGGCTCAGGCCCCCAGAAGCGGGCCCGTCCCGCCACCGGCCCGCGCCGCACCCGGCTCACGAGCGTGGGTGTCCTCCCCGCAGACAGGCGTCCCCTCGCGGGCAAGCATCCCTCGCGGGCAAGCATCTCCGCGCGAACAGTCACCGCCCGACGTCCCGGGCCTACCGTGCCGCGTCCCGCCGCCGGTCCCCACATCTCAGCAGCAGGCCGGCGTGTCCGCCGGTCCTGCAGTTCTCCGCCTCGACGCGCGCTTTCGATGATTGCGCCCCCATCCGGCTCGACGGGTATCCGAGGCCGGCCCGACTCCTCCGAATCGACGGGTGCATGAAACTCTTCCCGCCTGTCTCCATCCGCCCGTTCCACCGGGCACTTCCTGTGACGCGCGCATCCCGGATCCGACGGGTGCCGCGGACGCTGCGAGTGCCGTTCCCAACGGATCTTTGCAGGCTGCTCCTCCATGGGCGCCTCGCGAGAAAAGCCGAAGGGCGGTGGGACCAGAGTTCCCACCGCCCTCGGAAGGCGCGTCCGCGGAAGCGTCCGCCCAGTGAGCCGTTACGCGTCGCCCCCGGCCGCACCCGGGTCGGCGGCGGCGACGTCGAGCAGCTGGTAGCGGTCGATCGCCTGCTTCAGGGCCGACCGGTCGACCTTGCCCTCACGGGCGAGCTCGGTGAGCACCGCGACCACGATCGACTGGGCGTCGATGTGGAAGTAGCGGCGGGCCGCTCCCCGGGTGTCCGCGAAGCCGAAGCCGTCCGCGCCGAGCGACTGGTAGGTGCCCGGCACCCAGCGGGAGATCTGGTCCGGCACCGAGCGCATCCAGTCGGAGACCGCGACGAACGGACCCTCCGCGCCGGACAGCTTCTGCGTGACGTAGGGCGTGCGCTGCTCCTCCTCGGGGTGCAGCAGGTTGTGGCGCTCTACTTCCACCGCCTCGCGGCGCAGTTCGTTCCACGAGGTCGCGGACCACACGTCGGCGCGCACGTTCCACTCCTGCGCGAGGATCTGCTGCGCCTCGAGAGCCCAGGGGACGCCGACACCCGAGGCCATGATCTGCGCCGGGATCGTGCCCGAGCTCCCGGTGCTGATGCGGTGGATGCCCTTGAGGATGCCGTCGACGTCGACGTCGGCCGGCTCCGCGGGGTGCTGGATCGGCTCGTTGTAGACGGTGAGGTAGTAGAAGACGTTCTCACTGTCCGGGCCGTACATCCGGCGCAGGCCGTCCTTGACGATGTACGCGATCTCGTAGGCGTAGGCCGGGTCGTAGGCGACGCAGCCCGGGTTGGTGGAGGCCAGCAGCTGAGAGTGGCCGTCGGCGTGCTGCAGACCCTCACCGGTCAGCGTCGTGCGGCCGGCGGTCGCACCGAGGACGAAGCCGCGGGCCAGCTGGTCGGCCATCTGCCAGAACTGGTCGCCGGTGCGCTGGAAACCGAACATCGAGTAGAAGACGTACACCGGGATCAGCGGTTCGCCGTGGGTCGCGTAGGCCGAACCGGCCGCGATCAGCGAGGCGGTGCAGCCGGCCTCCGAGATGCCGTCGTGCAGCATCTGGCCGGTCGGCGACTCCTTGTAGGCGAGCAGGAGTTCACGGTCCACGGACTCGTACTGCTGGCCGAGCGGGTTGTAGATCTTCGCACTCGGGAAGAAGGAGTCCATGCCGAAGGTGCGGTACTCGTCGGGCGCGATCAGCACGAACCGCTTGCCGATCTCCTTGTCCCGCATGAGGTCCTTGAGGAGCCGGACGAACGCCATGGTCGTGGCGATCGACTGCTGACCCGACCCCTTCTTCACGCTCGCGTAGGTCTTGTCGTCCGGGAGCTGCAGAGGCTTCGCGCGCACGACGCGGGTCGGGACATAGCCGCCCAGCGCCTGGCGCCGGTCGTGCATGTACTGGATCTCCTCGGACTCGCGGCCCGGGTGGTAGTACGGCGGGGCGCCGCCCTCGAGCTGCGCGTCGGTGATCGGGATGTGCAGCCGGTCGCGGAAGCCCTTCAGGTCGTCGACCGTGAGCTTCTTCATCTGGTGCGTGGCGTTGCGGCCCTCGAAGTTCGGACCGAGGGTCCAGCCCTTGACCGTCTGCGCCAGGATCACCGTCGGCTGGCCCTTGTGCTCCTTGGCCGCCGTGAACGCCGCGAAGATCTTCTTGTGGTCGTGACCGCCGCGGCCCAGGTGCAGGATCTGGTCGTCGGTCATGTTCTCGACCATGGCGCGCAGGCGGTGGTCGCCGCCGAAGAAGTGCTGGCGGATGTAGGAGCCGGGCTCCGTGGCGTACGTCTGGAACTGGCCGTCGGGCGTGGTGTTCAGCTTGTTCACCAGGACGCCGTCGCGGTCCTGCGCGAGCAGCGGGTCCCAGCTGCGGTCCCAGACCAGCTTGATGACGTTCCAGCCGGCGCCGCGGAACTGGGACTCCAGCTCCTGGATGATCTTTCCGTTGCCGCGGACCGGGCCGTCGAGGCGCTGCAGGTTGCAGTTGACGACGAAGGTGAGGTTGTCGAGGCCCTCGCGGGCGGCGATGGAGAGCTGGCCCAGGGACTCGGGCTCGTCCATCTCGCCGTCGCCGAGGAAGGCCCACACGCGCGACTTGGAGGTGTCGGCGATGCCGCGGGCCTCCATGTAGCGGTTCATCCGGGCCTGGAAGATGGCGCCGAGGGGGCCGAGGCCCATGGAGACGGTGGGGAACTCCCAGAAGTCCGGCATCAGCCGCGGGTGCGGATACGAGGACAGGCCGTTCGGCGCCTTCGACTTCTCCTGGCGGAAGGCGTCCAGCTGGTTCTCGCTGAGCCGGTCCAGGAGGTACGCGCGGGCGTAGATGCCCGGCGAGGCGTGTCCCTGGAAGAAGATCTGGTCGCCGCCGTCGCCCTCGTCCTTGCCGCGGAAGAAGTGGTTGAAGCCCACGTCGTACAGCGACGCCGAGGAGGCGAAGGTCGCGATGTGGCCGCCGACACCGATGCCGGGGCGCTGGGCGCGGGAGACCATCACCGCGGCGTTCCAGCGCGTCGCGTTGAGGACCTTGCGCTCGATCTCCTCGTTGCCGGGGAAGAAGGGCTCGTCCTTGGTGGCGATCGTGTTGATGTAATCCGTGCTGCGCATCTCGGGCACGGCCACGCGCTTCTCGCGGGCGCGCTCGATCAGCCGGAGCATCAGATAACGGGCCCGCTCGCGGCCGCGTTCGTCGACCGCCGCGTCAAGGGAGTCGAGCCACTCCTGAGTCTCTTCGGGATCGAAGTCCGGTACCTGGCTGGGGAGACCGCCAATGATGATCGGGTTGCGATCGGATCCGGAAGCCACGCTGTTCCCTCACTGTCGGTGATGCCGCTGATTCACTGTCGCGTACGCCGTTGTCCATCGTGTACCGCGGAATCGGAATCGTCATGTCTACCGCGAGGTAATCCGGATTCCGTTCGATACCCCTCGATGCCCCGTGAGTGCGTGCGCACATTTCGCAACGATACGCTCATGTCGTTCACGTGTTCCGGTGGACCGTTCGGCCCTGGTCACCCTCCGTGGCCGGGCAGTGCGGGCAAACCCGGCAGAATGCTGTGGCATACATCACTGACCTGGGGGGATCCTTGACTGGAGTTGCGGTGACAGAGCCGGGAACGTCACCGTTTCGGCGGTCTCGGCGGCCGGGTACTTGCGCGATCCGTCGCGCACGTGTGGACTACGGCCAACGCTTCGCGTGCGCGCGAAGCTGAAGACAACTTCGTAAACATGATCAGGAGGCAATCCGTGAGCGCGACCGCGGACCACGCGGAGACGAACCTTGCCGTGAGGCTTGGTTTCCAGCCCGACCAGGTGGTCCAGGAGATCGGCTACGACGACGACGTCGATCAGGAGCTCCGCGAGGTCATCCAAGAGACCATCGGCTCCGAGCTCGTCGACGAGGACTACGACGACGTGGCTGACGCCGTGGTGCTCTGGTTCCGTGAGGACGACGGGGACCTTACTGATGCGTTGGTGGATGCCATCGCGTACATGGAAGAGGGCGGGTCCATCCTGCTTCTGACGCCGAAGACCGGGCGTGACGGGTACGTCGAGCCGAGTGAGATCGGTGAGGCCGCCACGACCGCCGGGCTGTCCGCGAGCAAGAGCGTCAGTGCGGGCAAGGACTGGACCGGCAGCCGTCTTGCCACGCCGAAGGCAGCCGCCAAGAAGCGGTAAGCGTCCCGGCGGAACGGGAAATTAGGAGATGAGGCCCTGGCGGGCGCCCTTCGGTGCGTCCGCGAGGGCCTCAGGCATGCCCGGCCGGCCCGGGCGGCGCGGGAGCACGCAGGGGTGGGAACTAGGCTGAAGCCACCTGAACAGCCCCATCGAAGGGAAGCTCCATCATGGCGATCGAGGTCGGCACCAAGGCTCCGGAATTCGAGCTGAAGAACCAGCACGGCGAGAGCGTGAAGCTCTCGGACTTCCGGGGCGAGAAGAACGTGGTGCTGCTGTTCTACCCGTTCGCCTTCACCGGCGTGTGCACCGGCGAGCTCTGCGCCCTGCGCGACGAGCTGCCCAAGTTCGTCAACGACGACGTGCAGCTGCTCGCGGTGTCGAACGACTCCCCGTTCTCCCTGCGGGTCTTCGCCGAGCAGGAGGGCCTCGAGTACCCGCTGCTGAGCGACTTCTGGCCGCACGGCGAGGCCTCGCGCGCGTACGGCGTCTTCGACGAGGAGAAGGGCTGCGCCGTCCGCGGCACCTTCATCATCGACAAGGAGGGCGTCGTGCGCTGGACCGTCGTCAACGGCCTGCCGGACGCCCGTGACCTGAACGAGTACGTCAAGGCGATCGACAGCCTGTAGGCGCACCCTGTAAAGAAGCCCTGCAGGGCGACACCCTGTAGGAAGCCTCGCGGGCTGCGGGAACCCGTCACTAGGATCCAGACGTTGATCCGATGCCAGACGTACTACGGGGCTCCCCGCCCCCAAAGACCACAGGGAGGACTCGTGGGAGTCAGCCTCAGCAAGGGCGGCAACGTATCGCTGAGCAAGGAGGCCCCGGGCCTCACGGCGGTCGTCGTGGGCCTGGGTTGGGATGTCCGCACCACCACCGGCGCGGACTTCGACCTCGACGCCAGCGCGATTCTGACGAACGCCGAGGGCAAGGTCCGCAACGACCAGGACTTCGTGTTCTTCAACAATCTGAAGAGCGCGGACGGCTCGGTCGAGCACACCGGTGACAACACCACCGGTGAGGGTGAGGGCGACGACGAGCAGGTCAAGGTCAACCTCGCGACGGTCCCGGCCGACGTGGACAAGATCGTTTTCCCGGTCTCGATCTACGACGCCGAGAACCGCCAGCAGTCCTTCGGCCAGGTGCGCAACGCGTTCATTCGCGTCGTGAACCAGACGGGCGGCGCCGAGATCGCCCGCTACGACCTCTCCGAGGACGCCTCCACCGAGACCGCCATGGTCTTCGGTGAGCTGTACCGGAACGGGGCGGAGTGGAAGTTCCGCGCCGTCGGCCAGGGCTATGCCTCGGGCCTGCGCGGTATCGCCCAGGACTTCGGCGTCAACGTCTGAGTCCCAGCGCACCACCACGCTCATCCGTCCGGCGTCGCACTCCCGCAGTGCGGCGCCGGACGCGCTGGACCACGGCAGCGCCCCCATCGCGGCACAGCCACCACAGCACACCACGTAGCGCAGCAAGGCCATTGGCGCAGTAAGGCCAGCAGTGCCTTTCACCTCGGGGAGGACCACCGATATGGGCGTCACACTCGCCAAGGGAGGCAATGTCTCCCTCTCCAAGGCCGCACCGAACCTGACAGAGGTTCTGATCGGACTCGGTTGGGACGCACGCTCCACCACCGGAGCCGACTTCGACCTGGACGCCAGTGCGCTGCTGTGCAGCGGCGGCCGGGTGATGGGCGACGAGTGGTTCATCTTCTACAACCAGCTCACGAGCCCGGACGGCTCCGTCACGCACACCGGTGACAACCTCACGGGTGAGGGCGAGGGGGACGACGAGTCGATCATCGTGGACCTCGCCAAGGTGCCGGCCACCTGCGACAAGATCATCTTCCCGGTCTCGATCCACGACGCGGACAACAGAGGGCAGACCTTCGGCCAGGTCAGCAACGCCTTCATTCGCGTCGTCAACCAGGCGGACGGCCAGGAGCTCGCCCGTTACGACCTCTCCGAGGACGCTTCGTCCGAGACCGCGATGATCTTCGGCGAGGTGTACCGGTACGGGGGCGAGTGGAAGTTCCGTGCAGTCGGTCAGGGGTACGCGTCCGGCCTCCGGGGCATCGCTCTAGACTTCGGAGTCAATGTTTCGTAAAGCCGTGCGCGGAGCGGGGGAGCCCCGTACAACCAGCACGGGGAAACCCGTACACACGATGGGGTAGCCAGTGGTTCTGAAAACCTTCGGCTGGTCGTTCGCGATCACCGTGCTCGGTTTGATCGCGGCGGTGTTCTACGACGGCTGGACAGCGTTCGGGGTCGTCGCGATCCTCGCGATCCTCGAAATCTCGCTGTCGTTCGACAACGCGGTGGTCAACGCCGGAATCCTGAAGAAGATGAGTGCCTTCTGGCAGAAGATCTTCCTCACGGTCGGCGTGCTGATCGCGGTGTTCGGCATGCGGCTCGTCTTCCCGGTCGTGATCGTCGCCATCAGCGCCAAAATGGGGCCGATCGAGGCCGTCGACCTGGCCTTCAACCAGCCGGGCCGCTACCAGCAGCTGGTGACGGACGCGCACCCGTCCATCGCTGCCTTCGGTGGCATGTTCCTGCTGATGATCTTCCTCGACTTCATCTTCGAGGACCGTGACATCCAGTGGCTGCGCTGGATCGAGCGGCCGCTGGCCAAGCTCGGCAAGGTCGACATGCTGTCGGTCTGCATCGCGCTGATCGTGCTCCTGGTCTCCTCCATGACGTTCGCGATCCACGCCCACCAGCACGGCGGTGTGCACGTCGACAAGCAGTCCACCGTGCTCATCTCCGGTGTCGCGGGTCTGATCACGTACCTCGTCGTCGGCGGCCTGTCCGGCTTCTTCGAGAACCGTCTCGAGGAAGAGGAGGAGCGGGAGCACGAAGAGGAGGAGAAGGCCGCGCGGGAGGGCAAGCAGAAGTCCGCGGTGGTGCTGGCCGGCCAGGCCGCGTTCTTCATGTTCCTCTACCTGGAAGTCCTCGACGCGTCGTTCTCCTTCGACGGCGTGATCGGCGCCTTCGCCATCACCAACGACATCGTGCTGATGGCGCTCGGCCTCGGTATCGGTGCCATGTACGTCCGTTCGCTCACGGTCTACCTGGTCCGTCAGGGCACCCTGGACGACTACGTGTACCTGGAGCACGGCGCGCACTACGCGATCGGCGCGCTCGCCGTGATCCTGCTGGTCACCATCCGCTACGAGATCAACGAGGTCATCACCGGCCTCGTCGGCGTGGTCCTGATCGCCTGGTCGTTCTGGTCGTCGGTCCGGCGCAACAAGCGGATCGCGGCCGAAGAGGGCAACACGGGGGACACGGACAAGGCCGAGGTGCCGTCCGGGGTCTGAGCCGTCGAGCCTTCGGGGTTTGACCCGGGGGCCAATCCTGGAACCCTGTCAGCGGGGCGGTCGTACGAGGACAACTCCTCGAAACGGCCGCCCCGCAGGCGTGTACAGGCGGCTTCGGACAGGTACGAGTAAGTACAGGCGGGGACACGTACAGGCATGGGGGCGGTATGTCCTTCTGGGACAAGCTATGGCGAGGCAACTCCGCGCAGTCCGACTTCGATTCGGGCAACGCGGCGACCAACAGCATCGAACTCACCAAGCGGCACCCGGTCGTCTCGCTCTCCAAACAGGGCGCGGCCACCGGCAATCTGCGGGTCAACCTGTCGTGGCGGATGCGCACCTCGGACATCGGCGGGCCGGAGAAGAACAGCCTGCTGCGGCACCCGTTCAGCATGTTCAAGCCCGACGTCGTGCAGGCGCACACCCAGTCGATGGTCAACGTCGACCTGGACCTGGGCTGCCTGTACGAGCTGATGAGCGGTGAGAAGGGCGTCGTACAACCGCTGGGCAACTTCTTCGGATCGCTCAACGCCCCGCCGTACGTGAAGCTCAGCGGCGACGACCGGTTCGGCTCCGCGTCCGGCGAGACCCTCTACGTCAATCTCGATCACCGCGAGTCCATCAAGCGGCTGCTGCTGTTCGTCTACATCTACGACCAGACGCCCGCCTTCGACCGGACCCACGCCCATGTGACGCTCTACCCGAGCAACGGCCCGCGGATCGAGATCAGCCTCGACGAGCGCCACCCGCAGGCCCGCTCCTGCGCCGTCGTCTCCATCGAGAACGTCAAGGGCGATCTCATGGTCCGGCGCGAGGTCCGCTTCGTGTACGGGTTCCAGGCTGAACTCGACCGCTTGTACGGGTGGGGCCTGCAGTGGGGCCGGGGCTACAAGTCGAAGGTCTAGGGCGTGGTCACCGGCCGATGAACTGCGGCCCCTGCGGCGGGAGTCGGAAGGACGGGTCCGGGTACGCCTGGGCCGCCACCGGCTGCGGGTAACCGTAGGCGGGCTGGTGCTGCGGGGCCGGCTGCGTCGTGGGCTGCGGCGGGTAGCCGTACGCCGGAGGGCGCTGCGGCGGCGGCAGCGGGAACGACGAGGGCTCGGTGGGCCGCGCCTGCTGCGGGGCCGGGACCGGCGCGGTGGCCGGCGTGGGCGTCGGGGGAGCGGGCTCGGTGACCGGGACCGGCTCGGTCACCGGGGAGGACGCGGCCGCCTGCTGGGCCGACGCGGCGGACTCGTCGACCGAGATGCCGAAGTCGGTGGCCAGACCGACCAGCCCGTTGGAGTACCCCTCGCCGACCGCGCGCAGCCGCCAGCCGTCACCGCGCCGGTACAGCTCGCCGCAGATCAGCGCGGTCTCGGCGCCGGTCTCGGGCTTGATGTCGAAGTACGCGATCGGCTCGGCGCCGTCGGCCGCGGCGTCGTGGACGACCATCCGCAGGGCCTGTACGTGCTTGAACTCGACGTCGTCCGCCGACGCCACCAGCAGGATGCTGCCGAT
This sequence comes from Streptomyces sp. NPDC001904, assembly GCF_040297005.1. NCBI lineage: Bacteria > Bacillati > Actinomycetota > Actinomycetes > Kitasatosporales > Streptomycetaceae > Streptomyces > Streptomyces sp. NPDC001904. Next base: position 412,035 of record NZ_JBEOYI010000002.1, read on the forward strand.
CTCCGGCGGGACGCCGGCCAGGTCCGCCTGGACGGTGTCGGTGAGCCCTTCGGCCACCCGCTTCTTGCCGAGCCGCCAGACCTTGCCCGAGGGGTGCCTGGGCTGGTTGTAGAAGACGAAGTCCTCGTCGGAGCGGACCCGTCCGTCCGGGCCGAGCAGCAGGGCGGAGGCGTCCACGTCCGGCACGCCCTGCCCCGGGGTCCAGCGGAGCACGGCGCGTACGGCCGTGGTGTCGAGCGGGACGTTCGCCCCCTTGAGCATCGCGTGCGTCATGCCGTCATCCTGCCTTCCCCGGCCCGGCCAGGACAACGCGGGGTGCCGGGCCCATCGGCCGAATCGGAGGCCGGAAGACATCCCTGGACATACACGGGTTACCAGAATTTCATTGCGGGCGGGAACCCTTGACATGGCTTTGTACGTACTATTACCGGCCACCTCGTACGTTTCACGTCGGGGCACCGGGCAGCCGGAGTAGCCGTCACGGGGCGGTTCAGGGTCAGAGCAGGGTCGTATCGGGGGAGTCTTATGCGTCATTTCGGGCACATTGCCCCTCAGGTGCGGAAGCGTCTGTTCCATCGCGAGCCGCAGCTCTTCAGCGCGGACTCCCCGCCCCGCATGCTCGCGGCAGCACTGGGCGCCACGCTCTACAGCCCGGCCACCCGACCGCGCCTCGCGGACGACGTGCTCAAGCAGGCCGGTCGCGGCGTCGTCTCCATGGTGCTCTGCCTGGAGGATTCGATCGACGACGCGGAGGTGGGCGGCGCCGAGGACAATCTGGTCCGCCAGTTCACCGACCTTCTGGCGAGAAGCGAGCGGGACGGGGCCGAGCCGCCGCTGCTGTTCATTCGCGTCCGCACTCCCGAGCAGATCACCGACCTCACCCGTCGCCTCGGTCCCGCCGCGGCGCTGCTGTCCGGATTCGTGCTGCCCAAGTTCACCGAGGAGCGGGGCGTTCCGTTCCTCGAGGCGCTGACCGCCGCCGAGGCGGCCTCGGGGCGGCGGCTTTTCGCCATGCCGGTCCTCGAGTCCCCCGAGCTGCTCCACCTGGAGACCCGCACCGAGACCCTCGCCGGGATCTCCCGCACCGTCGACAAGTACCGCGACCGCGTGCTCGCGCTCCGGCTCGGCGTCACCGACTTCTGCTCGGCGTACGGGCTGCGCCGCCCCGCCGACCTGACGGCGTACGACGTCCAGATAGTGGCCTCGGTGATCGCCGACGTGGTCAACCGGCTGGGGCGGGCCGACGGCACCGGCTTCACGGTCACCGGTCCCGTCTGGGAGTACTTCCGCCACCAGGAGCGGATGTTCAAGCCGCAGCTGCGCCGCAGCCCCTTCCTTGAGGAGGACGCGGAGCCGTTGCGCGCCGCGCTCATCGAGCACGACCTGGACGGGCTGCTGCGCGAGATCGCCCTCGACCGGGCCAACGGCCTGCTCGGCAAGACCTGCATCCACCCCTCGCACGTCCTGCCCGTCCACGCGTTGTCCGTGGTCAGCCACGAGGAGTACAGCGACGCGCGGGACATCCTCAGCCCCGAGCGGGACGGCGGCGGCGTCCTCAGGTCGGCGTACACGAACAAGATGAACGAGGTGAAGCCGCATCGCGCCTGGGCCGAGCGGACCCTCCAGCGCGCGGAGGCGTTCGGCGTGGCCCAGGAGGACGTCGGTTTCGTGGAGCTGCTGACGGCGGGGCTGCCCGCATGACGACCGAGGCGAGGAATGCGGTGGACGCTGACGGCACGGTGGACGCGGTGGACGGTGTGTGGTCGGGGACCTGGGTGGCCGACCGGCTCGGCGTCGAGCTGACCGGTGACGCGGAGCTGACCGACCTGCTGGGGCTCGCGCTGCGCCGCAACCCCAAGCGCGCCCACCTCCTGGTGTCGAACGTGCTGGGCAAGCACGTCCCCCAGCGCCCGTCGGTGGTCTGGCGCACCGGCCACGACCTGGGCGTACGTGTCCGTGAACTGCTCGGCGACGAGGCGGCGCGACGCTCCGTCGTGCTCGGCTACGCGGAGACCGCGACGGGCCTCGGCCACTCGGTCGCCGACGGGCTCGCCCTCGCCCCCTACCTGCACTCCACGCGCCGCCCCGTCGCGGGGGTGGCCCGCGCGGGCGGCTTCGAGGAGTCCCACTCGCACGCCACCTCGCACCTGCTCCTGCCGGAGAACCCGCGGCTGCTGGCCGGTGACGGCCCGCTGGTCCTCGTGGACGACGAGTTCTCCACCGGCAACACGGTCCTGAACACCATCCGTGTCCTGCACGAGCTGCACGCGCGCGAGCGGTACGTGATCGTCGCGCTCGTCGACATGCGCTCGCCCGACGACCAGGGCCGGCTCGCCGCGTTCGCGCAGGAGATCGGCGCCCGCGTGGACCTGATCGTGTCCGCGCGCGGGACGGTACGGCTGCCCGACGGCGTCCTGGAGAAGGGGCAGGCGTTGGTCGCCGCGTACGAGAAGAGCCACGCGGAGAGCGCGGCGGCCGCCCTGCCGCGACCGCGCCGCACGCGCGGCGAGATCGTCCGGGTCGCCGGCCTCGGCTGGCCCGAGGGCGTGCCGGACGGCGGGCGGCACGGGTTCGGCCCCGAGCACCGCGAGCGGCTGGAGGCGGCCCTCCCCGCGATGGCCGAGCGGCTGGCCCCCCACGTCCGGGGGCGCGTCCTGGTGCTGGGCAACGAGGAGTTGATGTACGCCCCGCTGCGGCTCGCCACCGCCCTCGAGGCGACCGGCACCGACATCGTGTACTCCACCACCACCCGCTCGCCCGTCCTCGCCGTCGACGACCCGGGCTACGCGATCCGCACCCGCCTCGTCTTCCCCGCGCACGACGCACCGGCCGACGGGCCCGGCGAGCGCTTCGCGTACAACGTGGCGGGCGGCGGCTTCGACACGGTCGTCGTCGTCCTCGACTCGGCGGGGGACACCGCCGAACTGGCCGCGCCCGGCGGGCTGCTGGAGCGCGTGGCCGAGCACACCGCGCGCGTCGTCGTCGTGGTCGTGCCCTCGTACATCCCCGAAAGGTCCGTCATGTCGCTGCCCGAGCCGCTGCGCGGCCCCGCCTTCTCCTCGTACGCGCCCGACGAGGTCGGCTGGCTGCTCCAGGACCTGTCCGACGTACGGCTCGAGGCGCCCACCGAGGAGCGCGAGGAGGCCATCCAGAGCGGCGGCGCGCACTACGCGGAGTCGCTGCCGGTCGAGTACCAGCCCAGTGAGCAGTACCAGGGGCTGTTCCACGCCGCGCTCGACACGTCGGCGGGCCGGATCGCGCGGGCGGTGGGCGTGGTCACGGAGACGGTGCTCGCCGAGCGCGCGCCGCGCCGCCCGGTCCTCGTCTCGCTCGCACGGGCGGGCACCCCGGTCGGCGTGCTGATGCGGCGCTGGGCGCTCGACCGGCACGGCGTGGAGCTGCCGCACTACGCCGTGTCGATCGTGCGTGGCCGCGGCATCGACGCGACGGCGCTGCGCTGGCTGGCCGCGCACCACGACCCGGCGGACGTCGTGTTCGTCGACGGCTGGACGGGCAAGGGCGCCATCACGCGTGAACTGGCCACCGCGATCGAGGAGTTCGAGGCGGGTGGCGGGCCGCGCGGCTTCGACCCGGAGATCGCCGTGCTCGCCGACCCCGGCTCGTGCGTGCGGACGTACGGGACCCGGGAGGACTTCCTCATCCCCTCCGCCTGCCTCAACTCGACGGTCTCCGGGCTGATATCGCGCACCGTGCTGCGGGCCGACCTGGTCGGACCGGACGACTTCCACGGGGCGAAGTTCTACCGGGAGCTGGCCGGTTCGGATGTCTCGGTGCGGTTCCTGGACGCGATCCAGGAGCGGTTCGACGGGGTTGCGGACGCGGTGGACGCCGACGTCAAGGAGCTGCTCGGCGCCGACCGCACCCCGACCTGGGAGGGCTGGGCCGCCGTCGAGCGGATCAGCGAGGAGTACGGCATCCACGACGTGAACCTGGTGAAGCCCGGCGTCGGCGAGACGACCCGGGTGCTGCTGCGGCGCGTGCCGTGGAAGATCCTGGCGCGGGCCGACGCGGGCGCCGACCTGGACCATGTCAGGCTGCTTGCGGAGCAGCGCGGGGTGCCGGTGGAGGTGGTGGACGAACTGCCGTACACCTGTGTGGGGTTGATCCATCCGCGGTTCACCCGCGGGGCCACCGGTGCCGACGGCAAGGCGGTCGCCCAGTGAGCGAGCGCTCCGCGGTGACCGTCGTCGCCAGTGACCTCGACCGTACGTTGATCTACTCCGCGGGCGCGCTCGGGCTGACCGTGCCCGACGCCGAGGCGCCGCGGCTGCTCTGCGTCGAGGTGTACGAGGGCAAGCCGCTGTCCTACGTCACCGAGCGCGCCGCCGAGCTGTTGGTGGAGCTGGGCCGTCGTGCCGTGTTCGTGCCGACCACGACGCGGACGCGCGAGCAGTACGCGCGGGTGCGGCTGCCCGGACCCGCGCCGACGTACGCGATCTGTGCCAACGGGGGGCATCTGCTCGTCGACGGGGTCTCCGATCCCGAGTGGGCGCGGGGGGTCCGGGAGCGGCTGGAGGCCGAGTGCGCGCCGCTGGGTGAGGTGCGGGAGCGGATGGTCGCCGCCGCGGATCCGGCGTGGCTGCTGAAGGAGAGGGTCGCCGAAGAACTGTTCGCGTACCTCGTGGTCGACCGGGCGCAGTTGCCCGCCGGGTGGGTCAAGGAGCTCGGGGCGTGGGCCGACGGGCTCGGCTGGGGCGTGTCGCTCCAGGGGCGCAAGGTGTACGCCGTGCCGAAGCCGTTGACCAAGGGGGCGGCTGCGCGCGAGGTTGCGCGGCGGGTCGGCGCCGGGCAGGTGCTCGGGGCCGGGGACTCGTTGCTGGACGCCGATCTGCTGCTTGCTGTGGATCGGGGGTGGCGGCCCGGGCACGGGGAGTTGGCCGATGCCGGGTGGACCGCCGACGGGGTCACCGTGCTGGAGGAGCGGGGGGTTGTTGCCGGGGAGGCTGTGGTGCAGGGGTTTCTCGGGGCGCTGTGATGGTTGCGCTGCGGCTTGGTCGGGTGCGGGTCGGTGGCCGCGTCTTGCGCAGTTCCCCGCGCCCCTGGGTGGTTCTTCGTGCGCGGGCCGGTGGCCGCGTCTTGCGCAGTTCCCCGCGCCCCTGAGATGTGCACTTCGTGCGGCATCTCATCAACAGAGGCGCACCTGGTGCGGCGGCTCTTCGGAGAGGCGCGGCAGGTCTCCGGCCCTCGGGTGGGGAGGCTGCGCGCAGCGCATGCCTCAGGGGCGCGGGGAACTGCGCGAGAAGCGGCCACCGGCCGTCAGCCGACCGACAACCCGACATGGGCTGGCCCGCGCGCGGAAACTGATCGCCGACCGGAGGTCAGCCGCAGCAGCCGCCCCCGCAGCAACCCCCTCCGCCACCGCCCGCCGACGGGGCCGCCGCGGACGGCGACGCGGTGCCGGCCACCGAGATCGTCGACAGGAGTTTGACCGTGTCGGGATGGCCCGCCGGGCAGGTGGCCGGCGACGCCGACTCGGCCATCGGGCGGGACAGTTCGAACGTGTCGCCGCAGGAGCGGCAGCGGTACTCGTAGCGAGGCATGGGCCAAGACTAGCCAGCACGGTCAGCGCGCGTGGCGGGCCTTCCAGTACGGGTTGTCGTGCGGCAGGCCGCCGCTGACCCTCCCGTACATCCCGAAGATCATCAGCAGCAGTCCGACGGCGAAGCTGAACAGGACGTTCTGGAGGCGGAAGGCGAGGAAGTTGTAGCGGGTGTCCAGGAGCGCGAGGTTCACGAAGCCGCTGAGGATGAACAGGACGCCCAGGGTCATGTTGAGCGTCGAGGCGACGGCGCCGCCGGCCAGCATCCCGCCGATGAGCAGCAGGCCCGCGCACACGGACAGGACGCTGAGCGCACCGTTGGTGTTCAGGCCCGCGACCGTGTCGCCGCGGGTGTCGAAGAAGCCGATCTTGTCGATGAACCCGAGGATGCCGAACACCAGCAGCACCAGGCCCATCAGGCCCGCGCCGACGCGGTACACCGTGCTCAGCCGGTGATCAAGAGGGAGATGCTCGTCGAGCGTGACACGGCGCCGGGATCCCGGGTGGAGTACGTGCGTGGCCATGAAAGCCTCGCCTCCTCGCTCGTCGCCCCCCTGGTGAGTAGCGCGACCGCGGTACGTATCTCCAGGGTCCGCCCGGCGGGCGGCGAACGCCAGCCCGCGCCGTCAGGCGCCGCCGCGCTCCTCGCGGATCTGGGAGACGACCCGGGCCACGGTCTGCCGCACGGCCTCCGTCTCGGTGAGGAAGTGCCAGTAGTCGGGGTGGCGGCCCTCCAGGCCCTCGACGGCGCGGCCGAGGCGGGCCACCGAGTCGTCGAGCGGGCGGGCGTGGCGCGGCTCGGGCGTGGCCCGGCCGGTCATCGCCAGGCGCTGGGCGTCCCGGATCGCGAACCGGGTGCGGTCGATCTCCTGCTGCGGGTCCTTCGCCACCGCGTTCAGCCGCTGGAGGCGGTCGGAGGCGGCGGAGACCGACTCGTCGGTGCTGTTCAGCAGGGCGCGGACGGTGGACAGCAGGGCCGTCGCGTCGGGCCAGCGCTGCTCGTCGCGGGCCGTGCGGGCCTCGGCGAGCTTGGTCTCGGCCTGCCGCACGTTCTCCCCCGCGAGGTCCGGTACGCGCTGGAGGTCCTGCCAGCAGGCGGCGGAGAACCGGCGCCGCAGCTCGCTCAGGACCGGCTCGACCTGGCCCGCGCGCGTGGTCAGGGCCTGCGCCCGGGTCCGGAGCGACACGAGCCGGTGGTCGATCTCCGCGGCCTTCTCCGGAAGGCGCTCGGCCTCCACGCGGATCGTCTCGGCATCCCGCGCGACGCGCTCCGCACGCTCCAGTGTCTCGGGCACGCCGTGCTGGCCCGCCCCCTGGTTCAGCCGCGTCAGGTCCGGGCCGAGGCGGGCGAGCCGCGCGGCGAGGTCGTCGGCCTTCAGCCCCGCCTGCCGTACGCCGTCCAGTGCGGTCGTCGCGGCGAGCAGCGCCTGCCGGGCCCGCTCCACCGCGGGGGCGAGGCGGGCGAGCTGGGTCTCGGCCTTGCCGAGCAGTGGACCGAGGCCCTGCGCGAACCGGTCCAGGTCCTGCTTGGTGCGGGTCAACTGGTCCTTGGCCGCTGTCAGTTCGCTCCGGGCGCGGGAGGCCGTGCCCGCGTCGAGGTCGTCGCGGTCCAGGTCGTGGGCGTCGACGGCGGTGATGTACTGCGCGCTGACCTCGTCGATCCGGGTGCCGAGCTGCTGGAAGTCGCCGACGGCCTTGCGGGCGGCGGGGGAGTCGTCGACCGCGGTGATCGTCTCTATCGAGATGCGCAGGTCGCGCTGGGCGGTGTCCAGCTCGTAGAAGGCGGCGGCCGCGGCGTCCTTGGCCTCCTGGGCCTGGGCGCGCTGGGTCTCGGAGCGGCCGCCGAACCACTTGCGGGTGCCGCCCGCGCTGAAAGCTCCGCCGAGCACCGCGGTGAGGACCGGCACGGGGAGCAGCGTGAGGACGAGGAGATCGCGCAGGGGGCCGGCGCGTCGTACCCCGCGGCGCTGCCGCCGGAGCCGCGGATGCTGGGCGCGCGGTCGCTGAACAGCAGCGTCCCGCGTCTCGCCGGGGCGCTCGTCCGTCGCCGTCGTCACTAACTCTCCCGCGCTGCCTGTGCCGTCATCAGCCCTGCCCGGTCTTCATTGTCCCACCGGTTAATGACGAACACACGGGTCGGTTAGTTCGCGGTTCGCCGTGTGACTTTTCCGTCCGGGGCGCGGCTGACAGCTGGTGGTGGCATAGGTGTTTGCGGTGCAGGCCCATCGGCAAGGTAGGCTGTCGGCTCACCCTGGTCGCAGTGCCAGGGGTCCGGGTGCGTAGCTCAGGGGTAGAGCGCCTGCCTTACAAGCAGGATGTCGGCGGTTCGAAACCGTCCGCGCCCACCGTAGTTAAGTAGCAGGTCAGAGGCCCCCGGTGTGATCACGCCGGGGGCCTCTTCTGTACGCGTGGCCGATTGGTTCTGGTGCCGAGACTGTGCTGGACGGCCTGGCCGACACCGAGCAGGCCCTCGACGCGATCGAGGCATGACGAAACGCTTCCCACCGCCCGAAGGCGATGGGGGTCGAGGCGCATTTCGTGCTGGCGGTGCTGCGGATCCAGGGCCATCGCTATCGGCGGCGCACCGTCGGATGAGTGTGCCGGGCAGACCGGCATGTCGTTCGCAGCGAGTAGGCACCCACACAGAGAGGGCCGGCGGTTGGGACGCCGGCCCCTGCCACCGGTGGGCGCACAAGACCCCGGAGTAACTGAGTTCAGGACGTGTCACGGAGGTGACAACGGGGGTAGGCCACTGCGCACGAGGGGGACCACATGTCAGTTGAACCACCGCCAGAGCCCCGGCCCGTGCCGACGCCCGAGCCCGTGTCGACGCCCGAGCCCCAGCCGACGCCAGCACCCGTGCCGGAGCCTGAACGGGCACATGTGCGACGGCAGGGGTGGCTATCAGCCTCAGGGGCATTCCTTGCTGGCCTGGCCGCGCTCTTAGGGCTGATCACCGCCGTGGGGTCCACCTATGTTGCGGTGGCTACATATGAAGACCAACGTGAGGCCGCGGCGATTACACGCAAAGACCAGCGCAAGGCCGAAGAAAAGAAAGACGCCGAAAAGATAGACAGGTATGTCCGTAGGGTCACGCTACTGACCGATGAGGGAAGGTGGACGATCGCCAATCGGAATCTTGACATTGTTCAGGATGTGACCATCGAGTATGTTGTCGTGCTGGAAAAAATGAATCCACCAGAGATTCGACACTACAGTAAGGCGTTGGGCGTCATGCCTCCCTGTACTGTCTGGTCGCAGACGGTACAGCCTCCCAAAGGTGGCCAATTGGACTACATAGCCGCCAGATTTATCGCGGACGGGAAGTTCTGGAGAACTGCACTGGGTGGAGTCTATAGGGCGGGTGAGCAGCAGTTCGTGAGCGGCCCACTCCTCCCATTGGAATCTGTCTATCCGGGCGATAGAAGTCTGCCTGCTGCTAGGAAGGCATCATTCTGCCAGTAACCGCCACCGACCGAGTCGGAGCACTCTTCCCGTGAAGCCATTTGTCTTCGCCTCCGGAAGGTGCCGCACGTGCCTGGCAAAGCCGAGGCCGCCGCTGGCGTCGATGGGGAGGGCGTTCACGCGTCGCAGCCGGAGTTTATGCGGATGGGGCCGAGCCTCCGCAGTTTTCAACTCGTCGCCCTGGCAGTGCCTGCAACGCGTGGCCCTTGATCTGACCGAAGCTCCTGGCTCGGCATGAAGAAACGGGCCCCCACCACCCGAAGGCGGTGGGGGCCGCTGCCGCTCAGTGGTCGATCAGGTTCGCGTCGTGCGGGGCAGGCTCGTGGAGCGCCCCGCCCAGCTCCCGGAGCGTCGACTTGAGGACGGGCATGTACTGGGGTACCGCTCCGATCCACTCACGCTCATCAGCCTGCGCGTCCTCCAGCTGCCGAATCCGACGGCTGTGAACGTGTCAAGAGGCACGCGAGGCGGGTAGGCAACTCCTCCTGAGAGGGGGGGCACATGACTGCTGAACCGCCGCCGGAAACAGACCCACGATCTGAGCCGGCACCCGAGCCCGAGCCTGAGGCACCACCCGAGCCTGATCCCGAGCCGGGACCTGCCCCCGGGTCAGGCGCAGTACCGACGATCTCAGAGCCTGCGAGGCCCCCCGAGGACCGACACGGTCGTCTATCCGCCTGGGGAACATTCCTGGCAGGCGTGGCTGCAATTCTGACGGTAGTCACCGCTGTTGCATCCACTTATGTCGCCGTGGCCACATATCAGAACCAACGCAGCTCTCAAAAGCAGGACGAGGAAGACAAGGAGGCAAGGTTCGCTAGCCGCATCACGCTTCTGACGGATGAGGTGACATGGGCCATCACAAATCGGAACCTTGACAGCGTATATATGAGCCTCACCTATCGCGTTCAAGACAACAAGGTGCGCAGAGCGCCTTACAGTGCCCTCAGGCAGCTCGGCGTAATGCCACCTTGTACTGTGTGGTCTGGAAAGATCGACGTCCCCAAAAATAGCAGGGCGTACCTCGTTAGCGCTGTCTTCATTCAGGGTGACACCAATTGGATTGCGCAGCAGGACAATCTGAGCGGGTCAGGGGAATTGCCATTCATTGCAAGGCGCCCACTGGCAGGCGAATACCAAAGAGCCCCGAAGGGGGAGTCACCTGTGGCCAAAAAAGCGACATTCTGCCGGTAGTTCAGGTCGTGAGTGGCGCCGCGACTCACGAAGCCGTTTGTGCGGCAGTCGGAGCTGAGTTCGGTGTACGGCTGGGCGAGGATCCGGCGATGGATCGCGTACTACCGCGCGGCGCACCAGGCGAGGAACGCGGCGACGTACAGACCGGCGACGGTGAGCCAGGGACTGGCGGTGATGCCGAGGTGGAGCGCGACGCTGCGAGTGCGGCAGCGGCGGCGCAGCAGAGGCGGGCGGTGCGGAGTGCGGGTGTCGTCGGGGCGTCGTTCGGGGTAGTTGGCGGTCGTGATGGTGGTGGTGCTCGAGGTGGCGTTGTGGCGTATGAACCAGCGGTAGAGGGTGCGCCCTGCCCACCGGATGGTCAGCAGGAGCGCGGAGGCGACAGGCCAGACGACCAGCGCGACGCAGAGGGGGCCGGACATGGCAGGCGGCCTTGTTGTACTCGTCGGTCGGTGCGGGTACGGCGGTGCGTGGCTGCCGCCACATGCCCGTGATGGCGCTGGCGATGAGGAACACGGCGAGCGCGAACAGGGTGGCCACGGCTCCGGTGGTGGCTGCGGCGGTGAGGATGGCGCGGCCGATGACCTGCGGGGCGAGGGTGGCGAGGTCATGAACGATCACGAGCGCGGTCCTCGTCGGCGGCCTGCTGCTCTGGGGCGTCTCGAACAGCAGCTGCGGCCTGGCCGAGAGCACGTGCTCGTAGCCCGGTACGTCGTACATGCGGCCCACCTCGGCGCTGCAGTACCTGCTGACGATGGCGGGACGTCCTTCGATTGTGCAGCTCCGTGCTCACGCCCTGGAGGTGCGGCGAGCGCCCTGACACTCGTGGACCCGCCATCCTGAACGAGTGGTCGGCGGGCCACTGCGCGCGGGCGGATTCTCACCGCTGACTGCGTCAGAAGGTGCCGAGAACGCCGAGGTCAGCTCGGGCCTGCTCGTGGTACCGGTTCAGGAGTCCTATGAGCCCGTCCTCGGCAGGGGCATTCTCGCCTGCGCGGGCCACGCGCAGCAGCTGCCACAGGGCACGGTTCACTTCATGCGCGGCGTTGACCACGCCTGACGACGCCAGGAGGACGAGCGTCTCGAACAGCACGCTTCTCCTCAGCTCCGCGGCCTCCATCGCGGCGAGAAGTTCTCGTCTTTCATCCGTTCCCATGGGGGCCTGACTGGCTCGCTTGGCCGTGCTGGATATCTCCTTCACGCACGTTGCGTACTCGATGCATGTGTCGAGCTTGCGCTCGTCCCAGCGAGTGGTCATGGCTCGTCGATGTCTGGTGCGCTCGGCCATGCTCGTCGCCAGGAATGAGGTCAGTGCGCCGACGAGGACACCTGCGAGCGTCACTATCTGAGCGATCATGAGGTCAGACTCTGGCCACGCTCGGGTGTGCCTGCAAGGGGTCCCTCTCGGCGCTGCGACACCCGCGGTGATGTCCGGTGCGCATTGTGCCGAGTTCATCCATGTCCCGTATGGATGCGGGTAGTTGGGGTTCTATGACTCTCCCGAAGCCTGCGAGGTACGCCCTCGTCGCACTGGCCCTGTACGTGGCCGGAGTGCTGTATCTCCGGTTTGGTGCGCGTCACCCGGAGGGGTGGGGGAAGGCGTTCTTGATCTCCCTGCTCTTCACCCCGGTGGTGCTGCTGTGGTGGTGGGCCAGGGATTCGCTGATGGACAAGGCTCGCCGAGCCGGTGAGCGACGTCGAGAGGCGCGACAGGAGCGGCGGCGGACTCAAGACGCCTGAGCCGGGCGTCGGTGATGCGGTGCTCCGCCGGGGGAGGACGCGTTTGACCAGGCGGCGCTCGCCGGCCGCCCGGGGAGTGCTCAGGACGACGGGCCGAGGGCCTGGCCGGGGATGCTCGCGTTGCCCAGTGCGCGTGCCAACTCGTGCTGCGCCATGCCGCGTTCGGCCGCTCCGCGCTCGCCCGAGCCGCCTCGGCGTCGCAGTACGAGCAGACAGATGGCGATCGTGGCCACAACCGCGACCAGCGCGACGATCATGATGGTCATGTTTCCGCCCCGTTCTGCCGTGGGCCGCCCCCGGCGACCCGTGCAGAGTGAAAGTATCTCTGTCCTCGCCCGAAGGGAAGAGGAGCGCCCAGTCCCGCGGCGCGGGGTCGTCCGTCGGCCCTTCGCGGGTACTCGGGTGGCATGTTGTGGCTGAAGGTGACTGGGTTATGGGTCGGCGTCGGCCTCTTCTGGGGCGCGCTGATGGGGATGGTGCTCGATCTGTCCTGGCCGGCGGGACTGGGGCTCGGTGTGGCGTGGGGTGTGGTGGCCGGGCTGGTGTTCTGCGTGTGGATGCGGCGCCGGGCCAGGGACGACGAGAGGTGACCCCGGCCGCCTTGTCCGGCCCCGGCCCCGTCCCGTCCCGGTCGTGTCCCGTCCGGTCGACATGGACCGGCGGACCAGGGGCACTCGTCGGCCATGCGAAGACATGTGGTGGCTTCGGAGAACAGGGCGGTGGTCCGGTCCGTCGACCGGTTCCTCGTGTGGGTCTGTCCGGTCCTTGCCGTCATCGCCGTCTGCCTGGCGGTCGTGTCGCTGGCGATCGGTGAGCCCGTACGGGCCGTCTGGCAGTTCCTGCTCGCGCTCCTCATGGGGGTCGTCGCGAACGCCGCCCGGCTCCGGCTGCGGCGCGACGCGATGCCGGACGAGCGGCGTCGCTGACCCCGGATGCCGGCCCCTGAGCGTCCCGCCGCCCGGCGCTCGGAGGTCCCGAGGGTCGCGCCTGTCCGGGCTCGCGGCGGGGAACTGCCTAGGATCACCTCGTGGATCTTCCTGACAATTTGATCGAATTGCAGCGCGCGGCCGACGAAGAAGGCCGCAAGATCGAGCATCTCGACGACGGCGACCGCGAGCGGCAGCGGAACCTCTGGTTCGAAGCCGCGGCTCGCGTGCAGGAAGCCGTCACCAGGTACGCCGAGGAGAACGGCCTCGACCCGTTCGGCGTGGAGAAGCAACTCCGGCAGACCGCTCGGCACCCTCCCCACGCGGAGGGATAGGGGGCCGCACCAGAACACCTTTCCGGAGGAGTACCGGAGGAGTGCTGAGGAGCAGAGGGTGGGTGTCAGGCCGCGTCGACCCGCGCCGACGCCGTCCCGCACCGCTCCGTGTGGGTCAGGCCGCGAGAGACGAAGGCGTCCGGGCAACACGCCTCCTGGAGTTCGGAGTCCGGGTCGTGGGGGCGCAGACAGCCGGGGCCGTGGACCTCGCCGTCGGACAGGTCCCACAGGCGGCAGCAGGGGAGGTCGTCCTCGATCAGTTCGCCCGCGGCGAGGCGCCTGGCTCTGTCGTGGACGGCGAGGATGCGGTGGTGGTCCGCGCGGGACCGCTGGGCGCAGTAGGCGAGCAGCGCCGTGACGTAGGCGAGGGCGGCGGCCCACCCCACGCCGCCCGTGACGGCCAGATAGACCGCGGAGGACAGGGCGAGGAGAGCGAGGGCGGTGAGGGCGCGGGCGGTGCGGATGGCAGGGGTCATGCACACCAGATTCCCGGGCTTCGCGGCAACATGCTGACGCCTCGGCGGCCCGGGAGCGTGAGGTGCCGCGCGGCGGGCAGACGTACAACATGAAGATATTGATCGTTCTGATCGTCATCGCCGCCGTCGCCTGGTTCATCACCTCGCGTCGCAGCCGCTGACCTCCCGCACCCCGCCCCCGCCTCCGGGAATGCTCACTCCCCGGTCCCGGGGGCCGGGTCGTGCACGTGCTTCAGGCGGGCCCGGGCCTGGACCGCGTCGGTGCCGGTCAGGGCGGACCAGTGGCGGTGGCAGGTCACGAAGACGGCCAGCTCCAGCTCGCGCTGCCGGAGCTTCTCGACCGCCGCCTGCTCGTCCTCGGTCCAGCCGGGGGACGCCGGGCGCTCCAGCTTGCGCCAGCCCTGGGTGTCGCTGATCGCGTCGACCGGCTCGACCGACCAGGGGAGCCGCTTGAGCAGGGCCATCAGCTCCGCGCGCACCTGGTGCAGTTCCTCCTGCCCGGCGACGAGGTCGCCGGGGAAGCCTTGAGTGCGGGTGGAGTCGTCGGTGTCATCGTTCGCTGCCACCCGGCAATGGTACGTCTGTTCGAATTTGCGGGGCGAGCCACTTCCGGGCATTCGCCGGGGAGTTCACGCGAACGTGTGGCCGAGTGGCCGGATCGCGGCAGACTGGAATCATGTGCCGCAGCATCAAGACCCTCCGCCCGCCCGTGCTCCCCGAAGAGGCCACCGAGGACGAGATCCGGGCCGCAGCCTTGCAGTACGTACGGAAGGTGTCCGGGTTCCGGGCGCCCGCCGCGCACAACCGCGAGGTGTTCGAACGGGCCGTCGACGAGATCGCCCGCGCCACCGCCGAGCTGCTCGACGGCCTTGAGGTGCGGGGTTCCGCGAAGGCTCAGGCTTCCTGAGGGACCGGGCGGCGCATCACGTACGCCGCCACCGTGCCCGCGCCGATCAGGGCGAGCACCGACACGCCCGTGGACAGCCAGCTCGCGCCGAGCCACTGCGCGCCGAAGTAGCCGAGCGCCACGCTGTACGCGGCCCAGGCCACGCCCGCCAGCGCCGACCAGGGCAGGAACTCGCGGACCCGGCGATGCGCCGTGCCCGCCGCGAACGAGACGATCGAACGGCCCGCCGGCGCGAATCGGGCGATGATCACGAGGAGCCCGCCGCTGGACCGGGCGAGCGCTCCGCCGAGACGTTCCTGCGCCGTCGTCAGGCGGCGGGAGCGGGCGATGGCGCGGTCCAGGCGCTCCCCGCCGCGCCAGGCGAGACGGTAGGCGACGAGGTCACCGAGGACCGAGGCCGTCGCGGCACAGAGCGTGAGGGCCAGCAGTTCGGGGGTGCTGCTCGGCATCTGGCCCGTGGCGGCGCCCGCCGTCCCGGCCGCGGCCGCCGTGGCCGCCGTCACCACGAGGAAACCGCTCGGCAGCACGGGCAGGAAGACGTCGAAGAGCACGGAGAGCGCCACGACCACGTAGATCCATGGGCTGTCGGCCAGCGACCCCACACTCTCCAGCACTGCGCGCCAACTCCCTGTACGAGCCGTTCTACGGCCGTTCCCTCCACGAGGGAGCACACAGGAGCGGCTACATGTCAGCTGTACAGCGTACGCGTCAGGTGTGGCGGAAGTGCCGAAAGTGGCACAGATGTTCCTCATCTCACGCCGGACCCTCCCATCTGTGTCCGGTTCACCCGGGTGCCGCGCTCCGCTCGGTGTGGTGCGCTCGGTTCCCGTACGAACGACCGCAGACGCAGAAGTCGAAGAAGAGGAGCGGTGATGGTGGCAGGAATGGTGACCGGCGCCCTCGCGGCGGCCGTGCTGGCGGCAGGCGGCGGGGGAGGCCCAAGCACCGGGGATTGCTACTGGGTGATGGCACAGGGCAGGTTCGCACCGGCGACGGCGTTCGTGCCCTCGTCCGCGATCACGTACGACCAGAAGCTGGTCCCCGCGGGTTCGTCGATCAAGGTCCAGCAGTTCGGCGACGACTCCGGCATGACCGTGGACCTGCGCGTCGCGGGGCTGGTGCCCGGTCACACGTACGGCGCCCACGTCCACCAGAAGCCCTGCGGCGCCGATCCGAAGGCCGCGGGCGGGCACTATCAGCACGTGGTGGACCCGAAGCAGGCCAACGCCCGCAACGAGGTCTGGCTGGACTTCACCGCCGACGCCTCGGGGGCCGGCTCGGCGGTCGCGCGCAAGACGTGGGGGCTCCGCTCCGGCGGGGCGGGGTCGGTCGTGCTGCACGACATGCCGGGCATGACGGGGGCGAGGGTCGCGTGCCTCACGGTGGGTTTCGCGCCGTCCCCGCGGTCCTCGTAGCCCTCCGGCGGCCGCCCGCGCGGAGCTGAGAGCCGACACGGCGCCCGCACTCCCACAGGAGCGCGGGCGCCGGTGTGCGCGGGCCGGAGAGCCGCGGTCGTCAGGCCGCCACAGTCTCGCGCTGCGCGGAGGTCTCCGCGGTCCGTGTCCCGCGGCGGGAGAACAGCCGGTCGAGGCCCAGGGCGCCGGAGCCGGTGAAGACGAGCAGCAGCATCGTCCAGCAGAACAGCGCCGAGGCCTCGCCGCCGTTCTGCAGCGGCCACAGGGCCGAGGGCTGGTGCACGTCGAAGTAGGCGTAGGCCATCGAGCCCGACGCGACGAACGCCGCGATACGGGTGCCGAAGCCGATCAGCACGAGACCGCCGCCGACGAGCTGGATGACGGCCGCGTACCAGGCGGGCCAGGCGCCGGCGGCCACGGTGCCGCCGCCCTGCGCGCCGCCGAGGACGCCGAAGAGGGCGGCGGCGCCGTGGCAGGTGAAGAGCAGGCCGATGACGATGCGGAACAGGCCGAGGGCATAGGGCTGGGCGGTGTTGAGACGTCCGGTCATGGGGGACTCCTTCGGTCGGTTGTCGGTCCTCGGCCGGGGTTGGGGACGCGGCCGAGTTCACCGATGTGGTCGGCGCCGCCGTTGCCGCCGTTGCCACCGATGTGGGAGTGGTTCAGATTAGGGGTGCCTAAGTTGTGCTTGCAACTTCAACATTCGGCCATGATCGACTCTCGATGATCTTGGCGGCGGGGTCCGTTTCGGTCCTTTCGCTGCTTTCGGTCGAGCGCAGCGCGGCCCGGGCCACCGCGTCGGCGTCCGACAGCGTCACCGAGTCGACACCGGGGCGCGCCCCCGCCGCCGTCACCCAGTGCACCCCCTCGGTGGGCACGCCGAACGCGAACCGCCCTGCGTGGGCTCGTCCCTGACGATTGATCAGGCGATAGGGGCGCGGTGTGACGTCGAGGCCGCCGGTCTCGTGGTCGTCGACGGTGTGCGGGCGGGCCTGGCCGGTTTTCAGCAGCCGGGCGAGCAGGTCGTCGGTGGTGCGGCGCACGTCCGGTTCCGGGAGCCTGGCCTCGATGAGTGTGGTGGCTGTCACGGTCGAGCCCGGGACGTCCGGCGAGTGCGCGACGAACCGGCCGTTCTCGGGCACGACGTCCAGGTGCGGGCCGACGACGGTCAGCACGCCCGCCTCGATCAGGGCCGTCATCTCCTCGATGCGGCGGCGCGGCGGGCCGATGGACAGGAACGCGTTGAGCGGGGTGTACCAGCGGTCGAGGTGGTCGCGGCGCGAGGCGCCGGTCAGGCCGCCGTGGTCGACCACGAGGCGCAGTTCGTTGCGCAGGTCGCGCAGGACGTCGAGGGCGGCCTTCACGGGGCCGTCGACATTGCCGAGCGCGGCATGGGCGGCGTCCTCGCGCAGGCGCTCCAGCAGCCAGTCCCGCCAGTCGGCGGTGGAGGCGGGGGTGCGGCCCGAGTGCGGGCGCGAGATCCGGTCCCAGGACCAGCGGTCGGCCTCGGGTATCGCGAACTCCCGCAGGACGTCGGCCTCTTGGGGGTCACCGGGGGAGCGGTGGAGTGTGGCCAGATAACGGTCGCGGAAGTGCGGGGCGGTCCGGCCGACGGCTCTCAGCAGCGCCTCGTAGTAGACCGTCTCGACCTCCTTCGCGACCAGCGGCCAGATGTCGGCGAGGAAGTCCGGGGCGTCGCCGGAGTCGGTTCTCTTGCGGAAACGGGCGATCGACTCGGGAGTGAGGACCAGCGGCCGGTGCCGTCCGTACGGGCCCTTGGCGTTGTCGCCGCGGGCCTGGTACGGGATGCCGCGGCGCGAACCCGCGTACAGGCGCGGCTCGTCGCCCGACGGCAGGTAGCGCAGGACGCCCTCCGGTGTACGGGTGTAGCGGCCGCCCCGGGCCTGCGTGAACAGGGCCATGTGGTCGAAGAAGTTGAGGCCGAGACCGCGCAGCAGGACCGTTTCCCCGGGGCGTACGCCGCTCAGGTCGAGGTCGGCCGGGTTGGCGGGCGGGACGTGGCGCAGCCCGTGCCTGCGGGCGTACTCGGTCAGGGCGCTCTCGGTCCGGGTGGGGGAGACGGGGAGGTGGCCCTGGGTGAGGACGACGGCGTGCAGGCCCGTGAGGGTGCGGCCGTCGGCGAGGGTGAGGGTCTGGCGGCCGTCGGGGGCGTCGTCGAGGCGGACGGCGCGGGTGGCGTGGACGGTGACCTCGACGCCGGGCGGGGCCGCGGCCGCCGTCTCGGCGAACACCCAGCGCAGGTAGCGGCCGTAGCGGGCCCGGGACGGATAGTCGTCGGGGCCGAGCGGTTCGCCGCCCGTGTCGTGGCGGGCCGCCCACTCGTACAGGCTCGGGCCCGGGCGGATCGGGCCCGAGCAGTCGACGCTCTCGTCCGTGAACAGGGTCACCTGGGAGGCGACCGTGTTCATCAGCAGCTGCGGAGCCTGGTCCGTGCGCCAGACCGCGCCCGCGCCCGGCGGTGCCGGGTCGATCACATGGACCGTGAGCCGGGCGCCGGGCGGCAGCAGCTCCGCCGCCGAGGCCGTCAGCCGTTCCAGGACGCTGGTGCCTCGGGGGCCCGCACCGACGATCGCGAGGCTGAACTCGGGGGTCGGCTCAGCGTGGGGTTCGGTGGGGGTGCGGGGCAAAGCGGGACTCCCGGGGCATGTGGGGCTGCTGGAAGCGGATGGTCCGCATCATCATGCCGTTTCGGGGGCGCCAGGCTAGAGGTGGAGTGGGGGTGTGGGGTGGATCACGGGTGCATGGGGGTGCGGGGTGTGGGGTGTGTCGTCGGGTGCGGGGTGCGTCGTGGTGGGTTGCGCAGTTCCTCGCGCCCCTTATCGGGTTGTTTGTCGGGTGGTGGGTCGGTGGGGGTTGGTCGCGCAGTTCCTCGCGCTCCTGGGGGCGAGTTTTGCTCGCCCGAGGGGTGCTGGAATGGCGAAGGCGGGGCGGCACCGGAGTGCTGCCCCGCCTTTTTTGTGGCCGCCGTCAGGACTGGGGACGGCTGCCGTGGTTGGCGCCGTTCTTGCGGCGGGCCTTCTTCTTGCGACGTCGCTTCGACGACATGCGTGCCTCCCAGGGGGTTGGTGCGGTCGTTCTCCCTGGGTGTCCCAGGCGAGCTCCGGACCGCCTGCCCGGCCGGGCGGGGCCGCATGGTATGACCTGCGCCACTACGAGAGATCTCTGCGTGCGGCCTCGTGAAGGGTGGCGTCGGGGCGGGCCTGGTCCAGGGTGAGGCGGGCGGAGCGGGCACGGAGGGTCAGGGTCATCAGCTGGTTGCCGAACCAGGGGCCGCCCGTCTTGCGCCACCGGAACCGTGGAGCGCCCGCGCGCGCGTGGCGGGCCACGACGCGGCCCAGGGCGCGGCCCGCGCGGCTCCAGCCGAAGCGGAAGCCGAGCCGGATCCCGGCCGGGACCGAGTTGTGCACCGGCGAGCAGGTGAGCTGCAGGACGCGGGCCGTGGGCGCGGCGGCGCCCGGCCAGCTCGGCTCCGCGATGTACGCGTGGTGGACGTCGCCGGAGAGCACGGAGATCGTCGCGGGCGCGCCCGGCCCCGAACCGGCCTCGGCGATCACATCGCCGAGCCCGTCGAAGGACGCCGGGAACGCCGCCCAGTGCTCCAGATCCGCCCGCCTGCGCAACCACTCCCCGAACCGCGCCCAGCGCGCCCCGCGCTCCCCGCGGCACAGCGCCGCGTTCCAGTTCTCGGCGTCGTGGATGAGGTGGGGGAGGAGCCAGGGCAGGGAGGTGCCGATGAGGAGGTGGTCGCAGGGCTCGGCCCGGTCGAGTGCCTGGTCGCGGAGCCACTGCGCGGTGTTGGGGTCGATCATCCCGCGGTGCTGTTCCTCCAGGACGCGGGCCGCGCGGCTGTCCACCATCAGCAGGCGTACGGAACCGAAGTCGCGGCGGTAGCTCCACCGGACCGAGGCCGGATCGGCGTCGGCCCGGCTCGCGAACGCGCGGAGCGCGTCGGTGCCGTCGGGAGCCGCGCACACGGCCTGATAGACGGGGTCGGCGGCGAGTTCGGACGGCGGCAGGTTCCCGATGTGCTGGTGCACCCAGTACGACATCAGGCCGCTGAGCAGCCGCTCCCGCCACCAGGGCGTCTCCCGCATCTCCGCGAGCCACGCGGCGCTGGTGTTCCAGTCGTCGACTATGTCGTGGTCGTCGAAGACCATCGAGCTCGGGACGGTGGACAGCAGCCAGCGGATCTCGGGGTCGAGCCAGGATTCGTAGTAGAGGCGCGTGTACTCCTGGTAGTCCGCGACCTCGGTGCCGGGCGGGTCGGTGAGGTCGCGGCGGCGGGCCAGCCACTGCTGGGTCGCCGGTGAGGTCTCGTCCGCGTAGATCTGGTCGCCGAGCAGGACGAGGACGTCGGGGCGCTCGGCGTCCGGGTCGGCGGCCAGGCGGGTCGCGAGGGTGTCCAGGGCGTCGGGGCCCACCGGGTCGTGCTCGTCGGCCGGCGGCGCGGCCCAGCGGCAGGAGCCGAACGCGACCCGGGTCGTGCGGTCGCTGTCGTACGCGGGCGTGCTGATGGTGCTCGGCGGGAACCGGGAGTCCGGCTCGGGCCAGACCGTGCCGCCGTCGAGCACCACCTCGTACGGGGTCGTGGTCCCCGGGGTGAGCCCGGTGACCGGGACGAGCGCGTAGTGGTGGCCGTCGATCTGGAAGGTCCGCGCACTGCCCCGGGCGCCGTCCGCGCAGCGCACCTCGGCGCGGCACGGCCGGCTCGCCTCGACCCAGACCGTCGCCGTCCCCTCGTCCACGTACCGCAGCAGTGGGCCCAGACGGAGCGTCGCCATGTCATGTCCTCCCCAGTCCTCCGACGTCTCCGTACGGTACGGAACGCCGGAGGGTGTTGGGGTGGTTCCGGTCGGGTTGATTCGGCGGGGTGGTTCGGCGGGGTGGTTCGGCGGCGTGGTTCGGCGGGTGGTTCCGGGAGCCGGATCGTTTCCGCAGGTGGTTGTCGGTCAGCAGCCCGAGAGGCCGGACTGGATCGCCGACTTCTCGGCCGAGTCGACCGCGAGGTTGTAGTAGTGCTTCACCTGGACGTAGGCCCGCAGGTAGGTGCAGGCGTACGCGGCGCGCGGCGGCATCCACTTCGCCGGGTCCTTGTCGCCCTTGGACTGGTTGACGTTGTCGGTGACCGCGATGAGCTGCGGGCGCGTCAGGTCGTTGGCGAAGGACTGGCGCTGGGCCGTGGTCCAGCCGCTCGCGCCGGACTTCCACGCCTCGGAGAGCGGGACGATGTGGTCGATGTCGACGTCGGAGGCCGCCGTCCAGGTCGCGCCGTCGTACTCCGAGTACCAACTGCCCGCCGTGGCGGCGCAGCTCGAACTCGTCGTGACGTTCTTGCCGTCGCGCTTGAGGACGGTTTCGCGGGTGTCGCAGGTGCCGGACTGGGTGATCCAGTGCGGGAACTTGTCCCGGCTGTAGCCGTCGGACGAGCCCTCCGTCTTCACGGTCAGTTCGGAGAGGTAGGTGCGGGCCGTGGAGGCGGCGACGGGGGTGGGCGGGGAGGCCTGGGCGGGGGTGGCCGTGGCGATGAGGGCGAGGGTGGCGGTGGTCGCCGCGAGGAGGGTTGCTCCGCGGAGTCGACGCGCGTAGATGGAGGGCGTGTGGTGGGGGGTGGGGCGCATGTGAACTCCCTTGGTGGGGGGGGTTGTTGGTGGTGGGGCGGATCTGGTCATGGTGTGGGGGTGGGGTTTCGGGGAGGTGTGCGTTGGGTGACAGGGTCGCGTCAAGATGATGTGCGGGGCAAGGGGGTGGGTCGGGGTAACTGGATTCGGGGTGGGGGGAGTTGGGGGGATTGTGGTGGTTGTGGGGTTCCCCGCGTCCTGGTGGGTTGGTCGTTTGGCTGCGGGCCGGTGGGGGCTGGTCGCGCAGTTCCCCGCGCCCCTGGGTTGTCGGTCGGCCGGCGGTTGGTGGCCGCTTCTCGCGCAGTTCCCCGCGCCCCTGTCGGGTCGTTTGTTCGTCTGCGGGCCGGTGGGGGCTGGTCGCGCCGTTCCTCGCGCCCCTGTCGGGTCGTGCGTCGGCTGACGGTCGGTGGCCGCTTCTCGCGCAGTTCCCCGCGCCCCTGTCGGGTCGTTTGCTCGTCTGCGGGCCGGTGGGGGCTGGTCGCGCCGTTCCTCGCGTCCCTGAGGTGCGCACTTCGTGCGGCATCTCGTCCAGGGGGTCCGGCCCCCGTCGGGGGTGCGGTGGTCAATGGGGGGTGCGTTTTGTATCGTGTAGGAACAAAGTGGTTCCCGCCCACTCACCCTGACCGGTGGGCGGGGCCGCCTTGGTCAGCGTTCGTTTCTCCTCCGTATCCAGGAGCTCGCCGATGACGGCCACGCCCACCGTGCTCTCCGCGCGCGCCCTCCTCCTCGACATGGACGGCACGCTCGTCAACTCCGACGCCGTGGTCGAGCGGATCTGGCGGCGCTGGGCCGCCGCGCACGGCTTCGACGGGGACGAGGTCATGGCCGTCGCCCACGGGCGCCAGGGGCACGCCACCATGGCCGAGCTGCTGCCCGAGCGGTCCGACGCGGAGAACCGTGCCGACAACGCCCGGATGCTCGCCGAGGAGACCGCCGACATGGACGGCGTCGTGCCGGTGCCGGGCGCGGCGGCTTTCCTGGACTCGCTGATCTCGGGCGCCGCGCCGCACGCCCTGGTGACCTCCGCCGACGTGGCGCTGTCGACCGGGCGGATGGCCGCCGCCGGGCTGCCGTACCCGCAGGTGCGGGTCACCGCCGAGAACGTCGGCGCCAGCAAGCCCGACCCCGAGGGCTTCCTGAAGGGGGCCGCCGAACTGGGCGTCGCCCCCGCCGACTGCATCGTCTTCGAGGACTCGGGCGCCGGGATCACGGCCGGGCTCGCCGCCGGGATGCGGGTCGTCGGGGTCGGGCCCCGCGCCGGACAGCACGGGCCCACCGTGCACGTACCCGACCTGAACGCCGTACGGGTCGAGGTCGTCGCCTCCGGGGAGATCCTGCTCCACGTGGGCTGAGCGCCCGGCCCTCAGTGGGTCTCCGCCTCCAGCGCCCTGCGGGTCGCCGGACCGTACGTGCCCGGCTCGTCCCCCTGCACCCCGCGTGCCATCTGGTAGCTGCGGACCGCGAACTCCGTCTGGCCGCTGAAGCGGCCGTCGGGCCGGCCGTAGTAGAGCGACAACTGCTTCAGGCGCTGCTGGAGTTCGGACACCTCGGGGCCCTGATCACCCCTGCGCAGGGTCGCCGGGGCCACCGCGGTCGTGGGCTGCGACGCCGATGCCGACGCCGACGCGGAGTGCGACGGCGCGGCCGAGCTGCGGGTGGGCGACGGGCTCGCGCTGTGGCTCGCGGACGGTGATGCCGTCGACGGCGTGGCCGACGGCGCCGACGCCGACGCGGAGGGCTCCGCCGCGCGGGCCGTGGGGGACGCGCTCGACGCCGTACCGGTCGGCGACGCCGAGGCCGGCACGGACGCGGACGAGGGGGTGCTGTCCGCCGCGGTCGCCACGCCGCCGTCGCCGCCCGAGGTCACCAGAACCATCACCAGCGCCGCCACGCTCAGCGCTCCGGCCACCGCGGTCAGCAGCAGCACCGGGGCGCGACGGCCCGACGGCGCGGGATCGGCGTCGGCGTCGGCGTCGATGTCGACCACCGGCTCGACGGCCGCCGGGAGCTCCGCCCGGGTGGGCGCGGCCGAGGCGGGCGGGTGCGCGTACGGGTCGGCGGGCCGGGGCGGCGGGGGCTGCGAGGGTTCCGGCAGGGTGACGTAGGGGCGGACCCGCAGCGGGCTGAAGTCCTCCGCCTCACGATCGACCGCCGCCTTCCCGCCGCCCGGGGCGTGGCTCTCCGGGGCGCGGTCGGCGGGCTCCCCGGCTCCGGGCTCCCCACTGCCGCCCGGCCCGGGAGCGACCGTCTCGCCACCCTGCGCCGTGGTGCCCGGTATCTCCGGGACCTCGGGGCTCCCCTCGCCCCCGGAACCGCTGCCCGAAGGATCGCCGGAACCCTCTCCGGCCCCCGCAACCCCGTCATGCCCGTTCTCGCGCATCGTCATCGTCCGCTCCCTCCCCAAGAGCCCCGCCCTCCCCCGAGAGCTGAGCGCATTATGCAGACCCCGGGGGCCCGGTGCAGCGCCCGCCCCCGGCGGAACGGGGCGGCCCGCGCCGGGCCGGTGCCGTCCGTGACGGGCTGCCACGCACCGGAAGCGTCTCCAACAGGCCAAACCACCCCACACCGACCAGGATGGAGGTACCAAGCCCCCGGCCGGCCGGCGTCGGGGAGCGCTGGGAGGTGGCGATGAGCACCCCGGAGACGGAGCACCCGGAGAGGGAGCACCCGGAGAGCGAGAACCCGGAGAGCGGGAACCCGGAGACGGACGGCGGCGGCGCGGGAGACGGCGCGACGCGGATCGGCGGCGGCAGCCGCACCCACGAGACGGCACCCACGGACTCGGCCAAGAGCAGCAGCGTGCTCATCTCCATCGGCGCCCTGCTCCTCGGCATGCTGCTCGCCGCGCTCGACCAGACCATCGTGGCCACGGCGCTGCCGACGATCGTGAGCGACCTCGGCGGCCTGGAGCACCTGTCGTGGGTCGTGACCGCCTATCTGCTCGCCTCGACGGCCGCGACCCCGCTCTGGGGCAAGCTGGGCGACCTCTACGGGCGCAAGAAGCTCTTCCAGATCGCGATCGTGATCTTCCTCGTCGGCTCCGCGCTGTGCGGCATGGCGCAGAACATGGCCGAGCTGATCGGCTTCCGTGCCCTGCAGGGACTCGGCGGCGGCGGGCTCATGGTGCTCTCCATGGCGATCGTCGGCGACATCGTGCCGCCGCGCGAACGGGGCAAGTACCAGGGGCTGTTCGGCGCCGTCTTCGGTGCGACCAGTGTCCTCGGCCCGCTGCTCGGCGGGCTGTTCACCGAGCACCTGAGCTGGCGCTGGGTCTTCTACGTGAACCTGCCGCTCGGCGTCGTCGCGCTCGTCGTGATCGCCGCCGCCCTGCACATCCCGGTCCGCTCCACCAAGCACCGCATCGACTACCTCGGCACCCTCCTCATCGCGTCCGTGGCGACCTGTCTGGTCCTCGTGGCGTCGCTCGGCGGCACCACCTGGGCCTGGGGCTCCGCCCAGATCATCGGGCTCGCGGTGCTCGGCGTCCTGCTCGCCGTCGCCTTCGTGTTCACCGAGTTCCGGGCCGCGGAACCGGTGCTGCCGATGAAACTGTTCCGCGTCCGCACCTTCACCCTCTGCGCCGTCATCAGCTTCGTCATCGGCTTCGCGATGTTCGGCGCGATGACGTACCTGCCGACGTTCCTCCAGGTCGTGCACGGGGTCTCGCCGACCATGTCCGGCGTGCACATGCTGCCGATGGTGGCCGGTGTGCTGATCGCGTCGACGGGCTCCGGGCAGATCGTCAGCCGCACCGGACGCTGGAAGGTGTTCCCGGTCGTGGGCACCGCCGTCACCGCGCTCGGCCTGCTCCTCCTGCACAATCTCACCGAGACCAGCTCCGCCTGGGAGATGAGCGGCTACTTCTTCGTCTTCGGCTTCGGGCTCGGCCTCGTCATGCAGGTCCTCGTGCTCATCGTGCAGAACGCCGTCCCGTACGAGGATCTGGGCGTCGCCACCTCCGGTGCCACCTTCTTCCGCTCCATCGGCGCCTCCTTCGGCGTCGCGATCTTCGGCACGATCTTCGCCAACCGGCTGACGGACAGGCTGAGTTCGGCGCTGGCCGGGCAGCAGCTGCCGCCCGGTGCCTCGCCGGACTCGCTCGGTGCGGACCCGCGCGGCATCGCCGGGCTCCCGGCCGCGCTCCAGCCCGCCGTGCTGCACGCGTACGCCACGTCGATCACCGACGTCTTCCTCTACGCGGTCCCGATCGTGCTGGTCGCCTTCGCCCTCGCCTGGTTCCTGCGCGAGGACCCGCTGCGCGGCTCGGTCACCGCGCCCGACGCGACCCAGACCCTCGCCTCCAACCCGGTGGAACGGTCGTCGTACGACGAGTGCGCGCGGGCCCTGTCCGTGCTCGGTACGCGCGAGGGGCGCCGCGAGATCTACGAGAAGATCACCGCGAGGGCGGGCTACGACCTGCTGCCCGCGGCCAGTTGGCTCGTCCTGCGCATCAACCGCTACGGGTGGGCCGAACCCTCCGCCCTCGCCGAACGCAGCGCCGTGCCGCTGCCCGTGATCCTTCAGGCGGCGCGTCAGGTGGAGGAGCGCCACCTCGCCGTCCGCGAGGGCCTCGACCTGGTCCTGACGGAAGAGGGCCGCACGGTCGCCACCCGCCTCGGCGCGGCCCGCGAGGAGTCCCTGGCGGACCTGCTGGGCGACTGGTGGGACGACGAACGCCCCACGGACCTCATCCAGTTGGTGTCCGAGCTCAACGCCGAGATGTGCGGCTCGGACGCCGAACGCCCGCACGACGGCGCCGCACGGACCGCCGCCACGGCAGCTTCCTGACGCAGCGGACCGCCGCTACGACAACGTCTTCACGAACCAGTGCTCGGCGTAGACGTCGTCGTTGAACGGCTCGGTCTCCGCGTAACCGAGCCGCGCGTACAGCGCCCGCGCCTCCGTCAGGTCCGAGCGCGTGTCGAGCCGGAGGCGCGCGGCGCCGAGCGCCCGGGCCGCGTCCTCGGCGGCGCCCACCAGCAGGGCCGCGCCGCCCTTCCCTCGCAGCTCCTGGCGTACGTACACGCGGGTCAGCTCGGCCGTGCCGGTGTCGGCGAGCCGCACCCCCGCGGTGCCGGCCGGGTCACCCTCGTACCGCGCGACGAGCAACTGGCCTGTGGGTGGGGCGAGTTGTGAGCCGTTCTCGGCGGCGATCCCGCGCTCCAGCTCCGCCGGGTCGGTCCTGCGGCCCTCGTGCAGCAGGTACCAGCGGTCGCTGACCTCGGTGTAGTACGCGCGCCAGAGCGCGGCGGCGGCCGGGGAGCCGTACGGCTCGGGGGTGATGGTCCAGGCGTTGCGCATGGCGCATTGTGGGGCCGCCGGGGCGGGCGACCGCAACCCAATTCGGCGCGTGTGCGAGGCGATCTGTTTGGAGGCGTCAGGGGCGGCAACTCGGTGCGGGACGGATTCCGATACCGAGACTGACAGTGGGAAGGTCGGGAGACATTCATGTCGACAGGCGTGATCATCGCTCTGATAGTGGTGGGGGTCGTGGTCGTCGCCGCGGCGGGGATCTTCGCCGCGCGCACCAAGTCCCCGGGCGGACACGGCCTCAAGCGCCGGTTCGGCCCCGAGTACGACCGGGCGGTCGCCCGGCACGACGGCGACACCAAGGCCGCGGAGCAGGAGCTTGCCGAGCGGGTGAAGCAGCACGGTTCGCTGCGGGAGCAGCCGCTGGAGCCTGCCGCCCGTGAGCGGTACCTGACGCGCTGGGCCGAGGCCCAGGAGCGTTTCGTCGAGTCTCCCGCCGACGCGGTCGTCGAGGCCGACCAGCTCCTGGCCGACCTCGCCAAGGACCGCGGCTTCCCCGACGGCGCCGGCTACGACGAGCAGTTCGCCGCGCTCTCCGTGCACCACGGCCCGCACGTCCACGGCTACCACCGGGTGCACCACGCGGCGCAGTCCCGGCCGGGCGGCGCCGAGGAGAGCCGCGCCGGTACGGAGGAGCTGCGCACGGCGATGGTCGAGGCGCGGGCCCTGTTCGACGTCCTGCTCGGCACGGAGCGCGCTGAGCGCACGGAGCGCACGGAGCGTACTGCGCGCCGGACGCCCGGCACCGACACGGACACCGCTGCGGCCGCCGACACCGCAGAGCCGCACAAGCAGAGCCGGGGTGGCCTCAAGGGCCGCCTGGCGAAGGGCAATTGAGGGGAGCCGAGGAACACGATGACGGACATCGAGCGCGACCGACAGAAGCGACAGGACAGCCTGCAGCACGACCCGGACGTGAAGCGGGACGAGACCGTCGCCCCGAACCAGGACCCGACCCGTGCCACGGACAGGGCCGACGACCGTGACCTCACCCGGGACACGGCCCTGGGCACGCCCAGGAGCACAAGTGCGGGTACGGGTACGGGTGCAGGGACGAGTACGGCCAAGGGCACCGGCACGGGCGGCGCGGGCATCCCGACGGACGCGGACATCGCACCCGGCACGGGCACCGACACCACCCGCCCCGCGGGCGCCACGACCACCCGTCCCACGGGCACCGACAAGAAGCCCGGCGACACCGCCCTGAGCACGCCCGCACCGGGCCGCGACAAGACGCCCGGACGGACGGCCGCCGAGGAGCCGGGCGCGCTCGGCGCCGGGACCGAGGGCCACAAGCACGGCGCACACCGCCGGGACCACGGCAGCGACAACGTCCACGGCACCGGAAACGGCACCGGCAACGGCCACGGCGCGACGAACGCGCGCCTCGTCCCGACCGGCACCCACGACGAGCTGACCGACCGGCTGCGCCAGGCGGTCACCGGCTTCGTCGACCAGCCCCGCGCGTCCGTCGAGGAGGCCGACCACGTCCTGGAGGACCTGACGGCCCGCCTCACCGAGACCCTCGCCGGTCACCACCGGACCCTGCGGACGTCCTGGCAGGACTCCGCGGACGACACGGAGCGGCTGCGGCTGGCGCTGCGCGACTACCGCGAGACGGCGGAGAAGCTGCTGAACCTCTGAGCGTTCCGGCAGCGCCGTGCCCGCGACCCTTCTCACCGGGTCGCGGGCACGGCGCTGTCGTCAGCAGCCGCCGCAGTTGTAGTACGTCACGTCCCAGTGGTTGCCCTCGTCGGCGTAGATGTTGCCGGAGGCCGCCTTGTACTGCGGGGCGCCGTCGCCGCGCAGGCCGATGTAGGAGAAGTTGTTCTTGATGTAGTTCGTGAGGCAGGTGCTCTTGGCGAAGTCGAGCTTGTAGCCGTTCCAGTGCGAGTACGTGCCGCTCGCGTGGCCGGTCTCGGTGCCGCCGGTGATGTTCAGCGCGCAGCCGCTGGCCGACTTGAGGGTCTGGGCGCCCTGCGCGGTGGCCAGGTTGAGCTGGTCGAACGACGTACAGGTGGAGACGTTGCGGTTGGAACAGCCGCCGGACGACGACCAGGTGATGCCGACCGAGCTGAACATCGACGTGGCGGTCGCGTGCGTGATCTTGGAGACGGCGAAGGCGTCGGTCGAGGTCGTGAGAACACCGAAGCCGGGGGCGACGAGAGCGGCCGCGGA
Organism: Streptomyces sp. NPDC001904; assembly: GCF_040297005.1. Classification (NCBI taxonomy): domain Bacteria; kingdom Bacillati; phylum Actinomycetota; class Actinomycetes; order Kitasatosporales; family Streptomycetaceae; genus Streptomyces; species Streptomyces sp. NPDC001904. The sequence continues at coordinate 441,177 of NZ_JBEOYI010000002.1, forward strand.
GAGCGCGAGCGCGGTGAGTGCGGAACGAACACGCATGGGAGGGGGGTCCTTCCTGCCGGTGCCGGGGCAAGTGATGGTGGGGGAACGTGCGGGGCGCCTGTGGTGCAGGTGGATCGGATCAGATCGTGCCAGGGTCTACGCGCGTACGGAAGAGCGCGGCAGAACCACGGGGCCGGGCGGCAGGACCCCGACACGCGTACGCCCCGCACCTCGTCCGGAGGTGCGGGGCGTACGCGTGTCGCCGGCGGGGCTACTCGCCCTTGGGCGCCGCCTGCTGCACGACCTCGAAGGACCACACCGACGAGCCGCTGGCGGCGGGCTTCGGGCGGTCGCCGCCGCCCTGGTGGGCCGACTTCATCGGGCCCTCCATCCAGGCCTGGAAGGACTCCTCGTCACGCCACCGCGTGTACACCAGGTAGTCGTCGGTGCCTTCGACGGGACGGAGGAGCTCGAACCATTCGAAGCCGTCGGAGTTCTCGACGGCGCCCGCGCGGGACGCGAAGCGCTTCTCGAGGGTCTCGCGCTGCTCGGCGGGGACGCTGAGGACGTTGATCTTGACGATGCTCATGTCCGCCATCCTGCCGCAGGCGGGATACGGATCAGGTGAGCGGGGCGCCGTGCTCGTCCGTGACGCTCCACGCCTCGGTGGCCGTCAGCCGTGACCCGTCGGAGAACTCGACGCTCAGCCGTCCGCCGGGGTGGACCACGGCCGCGACCGTCTCCGTGCCGAACAGGGCGAGCGCCGGGGCGACGTCCTGGGCGGCCGGGTCGAGCGGAGCCGTACCGAGGGTGGCGGGGGCCGTGACGACGATGCGGGCGCCCGTGTCCAGGACGAGGGTGAGGTGGGCGTCCACCTGCACCTGGCACACGGTGAGTCCGGCGACGGGCAGGCGGCGGCCCGCGCGGTCCAGGCGCCACTGCCGGACCACCTCGTCCACGTCGTACGGCTTCAGGCCGAGCGGCGGGCCGGGCGGCGGCTTGAACATCATGTCGCGGATCTTGTCGTTCAGCTCCGTGAGCACCCGGCGGACCGTGTGCTCGGACGGGGTCCTCGGGAAGGCCGCGAAGGCGTCCTCGACCTCTTTGCGCAGGGCCAGGGAGGGTGGCAGGACGGACAGGCCCTCGCGGGCCATCTTCCGTTTGATCCACCAGTTCTCGTCGTACGTGGTGGAGTCGTCGTCGGCTGAGAAGGGCTTGCCCGCGCCGGACAGCGCGGTGAATTCCCCGCGGCGCTCCGCTTCGCGGATCTGTTTGTCGACGAATGACTCGAAGCTGACGCCGGGTGGTTTGCGTTCGGTCATGAACACATTGTCCCGCAGGCGGCGCGGGACGGTGCGTGAGGCTTAGGATGCGGCCGCTACGGACATCCTTCGTGATGACGTGAACGGTGGGGGGAACGCGGTGCTGGAGCTGACCATGGCCACGGTGACCGGAGCCGAAGCGGGGGCCACGGCGGGGATGACGATGGCCGAATCGCCGAGCGAGCCGGGGGCCGTGCTGCGGGTGGGGCGGGACGGGAGCGTGTGCCGGCTGGTCACTCCCGAGGACTGGCTGTTCGTGTCGCGGGTGCACCTGGAGTTCCGGTGCGGGCCGCACGGCGAGTGGAGCGTGTTCTGGCTGCGCGGGTCGCAGGCCGATCCGTCGTCGGAGGTACGGGTGCGGTTCGAGACGCAGGCCGCGCACGAGCCCGGCCTGCCGCTGGCCTACGGCGGGATGACCCCACTGCCGCGCGACGGCTCGGGCGAGGTCGTCGTCCTCGACCGGAGCGGGCCCCGCAGCGTGCACGTCGGCTTCTACCACGAGGCGTAGGGGTCGCCTGTCCGGCGCCGTCCCCCTGAATCAGTACGGGAGCATGTCCATCATGACAGGTCAGCGGCGTTTTTCGTAGGACGGAAAGCACAGTTCGCGAACCTTGTCCGGTCCGGTCGGCGACTCCCAGAATCTCCCTCGTGAATCCACCCGGAGACAGGGGACGCATGGGGAAGTTCGATCACGACGCGGTACTGCGGGCGCGGGTGTTGCTGCTGGGGACGGGACGGCTCGGTCTGCTCGAAGAGGTGAACGCGTACCGGGTTCTGGCGGAGGTGAGCCCGAAGGCGTACCTCCCGAAGTTCGTCGGCGCGCTGCTGCTGATGAGTTACCGCACCCGGGATCCCGAGGTGAGTCTGCTGCTGACGGGTGAGGCCGTCGAGGCGGTGCGGAGGATCGAGGCCGGGACGCCGCGTCGGGAAGAGCGGTTCCGCGACGCGCTGGACGCCCACCAGCGGGCGCTGTTCGCCGTCGGGCGGCGGGACGAAGGGCGGGCGGTCTGCGAGGAGTTGGCCGGACGGGGGCGGAGCGAGCCGCTGGCCAGGGTCCTGTCCGAGGAGGGGCGCTTCGAGGAGGCGGCGGTGCTCCATGAGGCGGCGGCCCCCGGGGACCCGGCGGAGCAGCCCTTCTGGCGACTGGTCCCGTGGGCGGCGAACCTGGCGGGCGCCGGGCGGGACGACGCGGCAACATCCGTCTTCCGGCGGCTCGTTGACGGAACGCGGCGCGAGGCCGCCGAGCAGGTGTCGGCCCTTCCGGCGCTGGCCTGGGAGCTGGTCCACCTGGCGCGGATGTACCAGGCGGCCGGCCGGGGAGCGGAGGCGGCGGCCACCCGGAGCGAGGTCCTGGCCGTCCTGGAGGAGTTGGCCGGGGACGACGGGCCCCGGCACGGGATCTGGGACCTCGACCGGTGGGCCACCCTGTTCGTCCTGTCGGGGCGGGATGACGAGCCCGCGGCGAGCGCCGGGTCGCCACTCCTCCCGTTCGGTACCGACGTCGGCCGGGCGGGCGCCACGCGTGACGTCTTCCTCGGCGCGCTGCCGGAACTCCAGGAGCGGGCGCGGGCCCTGGACGAGGCCGGCCGTCTTCCCGAACTGGCCGACGTGCGGCGCAGGATCGGCGTCCGGCTGGTCCTGCGCCAGGGCAGTCACCCCTACCTGTTCGAGGAGAGGCTCGCGCCGCACTTCGACGAAGGAGTGGCTCTCGCCCGGCGGCTCCCCGGCGACCCCGTGCGCCTCGCGCGGGCCCTGACGGACCGCTCGGTGTTCCGGACCGCCATCGGGGTCTTCGGTCCCGCGCACGCGGACTTCGCCGAGGCCGCCGCGGTCCTCGCTGCCCATTAGGGCCTGGCTACTCCTGTACGTACGCCAGGGCGAAGCCGTCGTAGCCCTTGGCGCCCACCGTCTGGATCGCCGTCGCATCCAACTTGGGGTGGTCGGCGAGGAGTTGGAGGGCGGTGCGGGTGCCGATGACGTCCGGGTCGGTGTTGTCGGGGTCGGCGACCCGGCCGCCCCGCACCACGTTGTCGACGACGATGACACTGCCGGGGTGGGTCAGGCGCAGCGCCCACTCCAGGTAGTTCGGGTTGTTGGCCTTGTCCGCGTCGATGAAGACCAGGTCGAAGTCCCGTTCCTCGTCGACCAGTCGGGGGAGTGAGTCGAGGGCGGCGCCGACCCTGACCTCGACTGTCTTGTCCAGGCCCGCGCGGGTGAGGTTCGCGCGGGCCACCTCCGCGTGGTGGGGGCTGTACTCCAGGGTGATCAGGGTGCCGTCGGCGGGCAGGGCGCGGGCCAGCCAGATGGTGCTGTACGCGCCGAGCGTGCCGATCTCCAGGATGTGGCGGGCGCCCTGGATGCGGGCGATGAGGTGGAGGAGTTTTCCGTTGACGGCGGAGACTTGGATGCTGGGGAGGCCGGCCGCGTCGCTGTCCGCGAGGGCGGCGCCGAGGGCTTCGTCGGCGGGGGCCAGCAGGTCGCTCAGGTAGGCGTCGACCGAGGCCGAGGTTCCCGGGGGCGGTGTCGTCATACGGCCACCTTAGGGTGGCCCGTGCCTTCCGGTCCGCCCGTTCGTCCGCGGGCCGGTGGCCGCTTCTCGCGCAGTTCCCCGCGCCCCTGAGATGCGCACTTCGTGCGCCATCTCATCAAGAGAGGTGCGCCCCCTTGCAGAGGAGAGGCGCGCGAAGCACAGCCTCAAGGGGAGGCGGCGCGCAGCGCCCGCCTCAGGGGCGCGGGGAACTGCGCGAGAAGCGGCCCCGGCCCGCGGACGAAGAACGACCCAGGCGACCAGCCACGACGAAAGCCGCCGACGCGTCTGCTCGGTGGATGAGCAGACGCGTCCGCGGCTTTCGTCGTGGCTGAGCGCGCAGTTCCCCGCGCCCCTGGCGGGGCGCTCGGCAGCCGCGATGCGTCAGACGGCGGGCGGCGATCCGGGCAGCGGCCGGCCGGCCGTTTCGCGCATGCGCCAGGCCGCGATCCCGCCCACCAGCGCCGCCGCCATCATGTAGTAGGCCGGGATCATGAGGTTGCCGGTGCCCGCGATCAGCGCCGCCGCGATCAGCGGGGTCGTGCCGCCGAACAGGGAGACCGAGAGGTTGAAGCCCACCGAGAGGGAGCCGTAGCGGACCTTCGTCGGGAAGAGGGCCGGCAGCGTCGACGGCATCGAGGACGTGAAGCCGACCAGGAGCAGGCCCAGGCCGGCGAGGCCGAGGGCGATGGCCCAGGTCGAACCGGCCTGGATCAGCAGCAGCGCCGGGACCGACAGGAGCACGAAGCCGAGGCAGGCGCCGCCGATGACCTTGCGGTGGCCGAAGCGGTCGTTGGCCATGCCCATCGGCAGCTGCACCAGCATCATCAGCAGCATCACGCCGATGAGGACGACCGTGCCGTGGGTGGCGTCGTAGTGCAGCTCCTCGCTCAGGAACGTCGGCATGTAGGAGAGCAGCATGTAGTCGGTGACGTTGAAGACGAGGACCAGCGCGATGCAGGTGGCCATGGCGCCCGCGTTGCCGACGAACATCTCCTTGAGCTTCGGCTTCGGGAAGGACTTCTCCTTCGCCTCGGCCTCCTCCGCCAGCTTCTGGAAGGCGGGCGTCTCCTCCAGCTTCATGCGGACGTACAGGCCGACCAGGCCGATCGGACCGGCGACCAGGAACGGGATGCGCCAGCCCCAGCTGTAGAGCGAGTCGTCCGGCAGCGTCGTCATGAGGACCGTGGCGAGGGTGGCACCGGCGACGTAACCGGCGTTCGTGCCCAGCTCCAGGAACGAGCCGAAGAACCCGCGCCGCTTGTCCGGCGCGTACTCGGCGATGAAGGTGCACGCACCGCCGTACTCACCGCCGGTCGAGAAGCCCTGCACCATGCGCGCCACGATCAGCAGGACGGGCGCCCACACGCCGATGGTGGCGTAGGAGGGGATCAGGCCGATCGAGAGGGTGCCCGCCGCCATCATGATCATGGTGATGGCGAGGACGCGCTGACGGCCGATGCGGTCGCCGAGCGGCCCGAAGAAGGCGCCGCCGATCGGCCGCACCAGGAACGCGGCGGCGAACGTGCCGAGCGTGGACAGCACCTGCGCCGAGCTGGACGCCGTCGGGAAGAAGACGTGACCCAGGGTCGCGGTCAGGTAGCCGTAGACACCGAAGTCGAACCATTCCATCGCGTTGCCGAGGGCCGCGGCCTTGACCGCCCGCTTCACGAGCGTGGGGTCGGTGACCGTGACGTCCTGCTCGGCCTTCTTGCCGCGGCCCCGCGCCGGAGCGTGGAGCCTGCTGGGACTGTGTGCGATGGAAGCGGCGCTCGACAAGGTTCCGCTCGCCTGCCTTTCGTGGGGGACAACGGCAAGGCCGTCCACGCGTCAGCGGAACGGCCGAAAGCGACGATAGGGCGCATCGCGATCATTGCGCTGAGTGCCACATCCGCTACGCTCCGCACGTAAACCGCCTCCGGCCTGGGGAAACGCAGAGCGCCACGGACAGTTCGATCGGGCTGAACTGTGAGCTATGTCGCGGAACCGGATACGTGGAACGGGCAACTAAGTGGCGCGGGCCACCGTCTTCAATGGCATCTTCCGGTCAAATCCGGAGGGACGGACAGGTGAAGCAGGGGTTGCCTGCGTCTCACACCGAAGGGGGCACCGATGGAGGCGGTGTGAACCCTCCGACGATGGTGGGAGGTCGGGCAGCGCGTGGCGAATGTCGAGCACAGGAGGCCGGCGGGACCCGCGGGAGCGGTGACCGGGCGGACGAGTGTCCTGCGGGTGGGACTGTGGCTGATCGCCGCCGTCCTCGCGGCCCGTCAACTCGTGGCGGTCCTGAGCACCCCGCGCGGTGAGCGCCTCACCGATCTGGAGACCTGGATCGGCCCGCAGGGCGTGCTCCACGTCAAGGACTCCCTGTACGACACGCCCGACCGGTTCACCGGCACCCCGTTCTCCGGACTCGTCCTCAAGCCCTTCTCCCGCGCCGCCGAGCAGGCGCTCGGCTGGGGCTGGACCTTCGGCTCGCTCGCCCTCGTCGTGGTCCTCGGCCTGGTCGCGGCCCGCGCGCTGCCGCAGCCCGTCTCCCGCCGTACGTCGCTGCTCGCCGCGCCCGTCGCGATCAGCCTGCTGATGCTGTCGCTGCCGGTGCGCAACGCCTTCACCACCGGCCAGACCAGCATCATCCCGGTCCTCCTCGTCCTGCTCGGCTGCTTCACCGCGCGCGACGAGCGGGCCTCGGGCGTGCTCATCGGCGTCGCCGCCGCGCTCCAGCCGACGGTGCTGCTCTTCGTGCCGCTGCTGTGGTTCACCGGCCGCAGACGCGCGGCCGTCTCCTCCGCCGTCACCTTCGCCGCCGCCACCGCGCTGGCCTGGGCGGCGATGCCGCACGACTCGTGGACGTACTGGATCCACCACCTGGCCGGGGCCGGCCTCTCCACCAACCCTGCGGCCAACGCCAACCAGTCCCTGCACGGCATGCTGCTCCGCTTCGGCCTGGAAGGCCCGCTGGAGATCGCCCTCTTCGCGCTGCTGACCGTCGCCGTCGCCGTGCTCGGCCTGCGCCGCGCCGTCACCTACGCGCGCGACGGCCAGCTCCTGCTCGCCGTCGCCATCACCGGCTGCGTGGCCGTCGCCGTCTCCCCGACCACCTGGCAGCACCAGCTCCTGTGGGTGCTGCTCGCCGTCGTCGGCCGGGTCGGCAAGCGCGCCTCCGACCGCTACATGTGGCCCGTCCTCGTCGTCCTCGCGCTCACGCTCCCCGCGAAGATGATGCTGCCCGAGATGGCGTTCCTGGTGCCGGTCCGGGACAACATCGTGCTCATCGCCGCGCTCGCCGCCGCCTGCGTCGTCCCCTTCCTCTCCCGTACGTCACCGCTGTACGAGACCCCCGTCCCCACCGAGTACGCGGCGCCCGTGCCCGCCCGCTGGTCGTGGGTGCCGCTCGTCCCGGTCTGGCGCCGGGTCCTCGCCCGGCCCAACCTGATCCTGGAACTGCTCCTCATCCGCGTCGGCTACTCCGCGTACCAGCAGGTCCGCCTCGCCGCGACGGGCGGCACCATCTCCGGCGGCCGGGCCACGGCGGAGGCCCACGGCCATCAGATCCACTCGATCGAGCAGTTCCTGCACATCGACGTCGAGCACTGGGTCAACCACACGGTCTTCCACCAGGCGCCCTGGCTCACGGACTTCTTCAACTTCTACTACACGTCGTTCCACTTCGTGGTGCCGCTGAGCGTCCTCGCCGTCCTCTACGTGCGCCGCCCCGCCGACTACCGCTGGGCCCGCTCGGCCCTCGGCTTCGCCACCCTGCTCGCCCTCATCGGCTTCTGGGCGTACCCGCTCGCGCCGCCGCGCCTGATGCCGGGACTCGGTTTCATCGACACCGTCCACGGCGTCCAGGACTTCTCCAAGCCGAACTACGGCACGCTGACCCAGCTGACGAACCAGTACGCGGCGATGCCGTCGCTGCACTTCGGCTGGTCGCTGTGGTGCGGCGTCGTGATCGTGGTCCTGTCCCGCCGCTGGTGGATGAAGGCGTTCGGCCTCGTCCACCCGCTGTGCACGGTCTCCGCGATCGTCGCGACCGGCAACCACTGGGTGCTCGACGCGGTGGGCGGGGCGACGGTGGTCGGCCTCGGGTTCTTCCTGACGTACGCGCTTCAGGGGCCCCGGGCGCGGACCGTGACCGGCGAGGCGGTGAAGGCGGACGGCCCCGCCCAGGTGGTGGGCGGGGCCGCCGTGGCCGGGCGGGGTGTGGGGTCAGGTTGAGGGGGAGTCGGGCTCGGTCGGGTCGGCCAGGACGTCGTCGATGGTGGTGGCGGTGATGGCGCGGTCGAACCAGGTGGCCAGGGTGTCGGGGTCGGTGCAGCCGGTGATGGTGGCGCGGGCCTCGTCGGGGACGGCGATGCCACGGCGGTCGAGGATGCGCAGTATGTCCTCCACCCGGCCTTCGGCGCGGCCTTCGGCCCGCCCCTCCGCCCGGAGGTTCTGTGCGGTCTGGGAGCGGAAGGAGGAGAGGTCGACGGACACCAGGTTCCTCCAGAGATCTGCGGCCGGGAGGGCTCCCAGGCCAAGTTCGGTGAGTTCGGAGAAGACCATCGCCGTGTCCCGGTCGGCGGTCTTCAGCGCGGCACCCAGCACTTTGAGTATGGCACCGATGTGCGGGTCCTTGCCGTGCGTGACGGCCGACAGTACGGCGAGCGGAAGGTCGGCCGACGCCGCCTCCGGATCGGTGATCATCGGGACGTTGCCCGGCCCCAGCACCAGCGGCCGGACCGTGAGCGTCGCCCACTGCGGCGGTCCGATGTCGATCGGCCGCGCGGCCCAGCGTTCCGTGGCCCGGTCCTGGCAGGTGACGAGGAGGACGGGTGGCAGCCCGTACTTCGCGTACAGGTGCGCCGCGTAGTACGCCCACGTGCTCGGCTTGGCCCTGCCCGGCGCGCTCTGGGACTCGACGGCGAGGAGGTATCCGGAACCGTCGGCGGAGTCGAAGCGCAGGAGGCATGTGCTGTTGGCCTAGGCGTGCCGATCACTCTCACGGGTTGCCCTTGGCCATAGCTGACGGGTCGTCGGCGTGCCATCCTCGGCGGAGAGGGGTTTCTCGCTGACGCAGCACGGGGGCTGTCATGAAACGGGCACTCATCATGATCGTGGCGTTGGGGGCGGCGCTGGTCTGCTCCGACGCGGGTGCGGGTGCGGGTGCGGGTGCGGGCGGGGGCGGTGGTCGTGGGGGTGTTCCCAGACCCGCCCGGCACGTCGACGGGGCACCGCTTCCGGCCTCGGTCGAGGCCAGTTCCGCCCTCGGTCTGGCCGATGACAACACCGTCGTGGGGGCCGCGGTCGCCGAGGGCGAGGCGCAGTTCCCCGTCGTCTGGCGGTACGGGACGGATGCCGGTGTCCGGCCGCCCGTGATCGCGGGGCACTACGGCGGCGAGGCGGCCGCGATCGGGGCGGGCGGTGACGTGGCCGGTGAGTTCATGACGGAGGACCGCTTCACGGTGCCGGTGCGCTGGCGGCCCGGGGACGACGGCCTCGTCGAGATGGACACCCTGGGAGGCGCGTTCTCGCATGTGACGGCCATGAACGCGGGCGGGGTGGCAGCCGGCGTGGCGGACGCAGAGGACGGCGGGTTCCGTGCGGTCCGCTGGGACGGCTCCGGGGCGATCACCGACCTGGGCACCCTGCACGACGACGACGAGAGCGGCGCCTTGGGGATCAACGACGCGGGCGTGGTCGTCGGCCAGTCCGGTCAGAGCAGCCTCAGGGGCGCCGCCGTGCGCTGGGACCCCGACGGAACGGTGACCGAACTCCCGCTCCCCGCAGGGATGGAGACCGGCGCCGGGCGTGCCGTGAACCGGGCCGGGGTCATCGTCGGCGAGGCCGTGCCGGGCGACGAGCAGATCTCGACGGCGGACCCCGTGGGCGACGCCGTGCGCTGGGACGCCGACGGCACCGTCAGCCGCCTGCCCGTTCCCGGCGGTGGAACCGCTGTCGCCGCGGGCATCAACGACTCGGGCACCGTGGTCGGCGTCGCCCGCCGTCCCGGTGGCCCCGTGCGGCCCGTCCGCTGGTCGCCCGACGGCACCTGCACCGACCTGAACCTCCTCCCGGGCAGTGTCACCGGCGCCGCCCACGCCATCAACAACCGGGGTTACGCGGCTGGTGTGTCGATCGACGCCGAGGGCGACCATCACGCGGTGCTCTGGCATCCCGACGGCTCCGTCACCGCGCTCGACCGGCACTCGAACCACACCGTCTTGCCCTCGCCCCCGGCGTCGGGGCGCTGAACACCCCACTTCACCGCCACCGCCGCGACGATGGCCAGACCCCGGCCGTCTTCGGCGCAGGGGTCCGGCAACGCGGGCGCCGTTTGCGGAAGTTGCGGCCCGCCGTCGGTCACCTCCACGCGGACGTGACCGGTCTCCGCGTCGTGCAGCAGCCGTACCTCGGCGCGGGCGCCGGGCACGTGCCGTACGACGTTGGACAGCAGTTCCGTGACGCCCAGGGCCAGGTCGTCGGCGGTGTCCGGCGGCACCGTCCAGTCGGCGCACAGGCGGTGGACGATGCGGCGCACATGGCGGGCCGAGTGGGTGCCGACGGTGAGCCGCAGCGTGTAGACGTGCGGCTGCTCGGTTTGCTTGTTCACGGTACGAGCGTGGCGAAGCGTGACTACGCTGAGCAATCGACTGGATGCAACAGGCCCGTTCGTGGGCCGAGTTGAGGGGGCTGTGCATGGTCCATATCAACGTCCTCGACCCGGGCGCCTCGCCGCTCGACTACTACGGCTTCGAGCTGCGCCGACACCGGGAGGCCGCGGGGCTGACTCAGAAGCAGCTCGGGCAGATCGTCAATTACACCGGCTCCCTGGTGGGACAGATCGAGACCGCCCGGAAGCTGCCCACCCCGGAGTTCAGCGAGCGGTGTGATGCCGCGCTGGGTACCGATGGGTTGTTGTCGCGGCTGGTGGGGCTGGTGCTGCGGTCGCAGTTGCCGGTGTGGTTTCAGCAGGTGGCCGAGCTGGAGGTGCGGGCCGAGGAGATCTGTACGTTCCAGACGCACATGGTGCACGGGCTGTTGCAGACCCGGGCCTACGCGACCGCCGTCCTCGGCACCATGGACCGCGAGAACCTGGACGACCGCGCCGAGGTCCGTCTCGCCCGCCAGCGCATCCTGGAGAAGGAGCAGCCGCCCGTGCTCTGGGTCATCCTCGGAGAGGCGGCGCTGCTCCAGGAGGTCGGGGACGGCCCGGAGGTGATGCGCGGCCAACTCGCGCACTTGTTGGCGTACGAGGCGCATCCCTACGTCAATGTGCAGGTGCTGCCGTTCTCGGCGGGCGCGCACGCGGGACTGCAAGGGTCGTACAACCTGTACCGCTTCCCGACCGACCCGTCCATCGTCTACACCGAGGGCTACGGACAAGGGCATCCGACGGCCAACCCGACCACCGTCAAGGACTGTTCGCTCCGTTACGATCATTTGCAGGCGGCCGCTCTGTCCCTCGCGGACTCGGCGCGGCTGATCCGGCGGGTGATGGAGGAGCGTTATGGCGGGCATCCAGTGGCGTAAGTCGACCTACAGCGGCGACCAGGGCGGCGACTGTGTGGAGTGCGCGCCGCTCGGGGCCCTCGCCTGGGCCAAGTCCAGCTATAGCGGTGACCAGGGCGGCGAGTGCGTCGAGGTCGCCGCAACCCCCTGCGCCGCCGTCGCCGTCCGCGACTCCAAGGACCCGGCGGGCCCGCACGTCACGTTCTCGCCGGAGGCGTTCAGCGCGTTTGTGGCGGGTTACTCCGCGTCGTAGACGTTCTTGTCCCGCAGGTGCAGGGCGCGCAGCGCGGCCTCCAGAGCGAAGCGGTGCGTCGGGGCTTCGAGGCGGTCGCCGAAGTGGGCGTCGAGCTTGCGCAGCCGGTAGCGGACGGTCTGGGCGTGGACGCCGAGCGCGTCGCCGACCTGCTCGGCCGTGCCCCGGGTGGTCAGCCAGGCGTGCAGGGTCTCCACGAGACGGGCGCGGCGGGTGCCGGACGACTTGTCCAGCGGGGCCAGTTCGCGGGTGGCGATCTCCGTGACCAGCGCCGGGTCGGCGAGCAGCCACAGTGTCACCAAGTGGTCCGCGCAGTCCAGGACTTGCTCATCGGCAACGATGTCATCATCGACGAGCTGAAGCACCTGCCGCGCCCAGCGCAGCGAGTCGGCGGCCTGCTCGGTCGGCAGGGTCAGTCCGATCGTGTACGAGCTTCCGGGGGCGGCCGCCTCCAGCATCGCGCGGCGCTCCCGGGTGAGCGGGCCCGGGATCAGTAAGTGCGGCTGCGGGGCGCCGAGATCGGCGAGGACGTCGACGGCCAGACCTGGCTGGATGTGTTCGGCCGGCGTCCGCATCGCGATCATGGTCACTTCGGCGGGGAGCTGCCACCCGGTCTGCTCGCACAGGTTGTGGATGGTGGTGTGCCCCAACGGCGTTCCGGCGAGCAGCAGATGCAGTAACCGTCTTCGCACCACCTCGCCGGCCACTCCCGCTCGCGCCTGCACCTCCATGTACCCCTCGTGGGAGAGCGATTCGAGTTCGCCGATGTAGGCGAAGACGGCCTCCGCGAAGGTGAGGAGGAGGGTGGGGGAGAGGTCGAAGCGGCGGCCCAGGTCCTTCGCGCGGCGCAGCGCGACCCGCGCGCCGAGCCGGTAGGCGCCCTGGAGGGTGGCCAGGTCCCGGCCCTCGTACGCCTCCACCCGGCCGAACTTGCGGAGCAGTTCGTCGCGGGTCGCCGTGGAGGCGTTCGGATCGGCGACCCGGTCCACGAAGGCGTACAGGCTCTGCTCGACACCCTGCCGGATCGCCGCGCCACTCGGCCCGCTCAGCAGCGCCGCGTACTCGGGGAACGCGCGCGTCACCTCGACCCCGATCTCCTTGATGAGACCGGGGAGTTCGGGCCGCATGATGCGCGCGAACTCCCGGGGCAGGGGCCCCAGGGGGTCGTCGACATCCGTCGTGTGCGCGGGCAGGGGCATGGCCGCTTCCTCGCTTGTCCGAGCGCCGGGTGGGGGAGCCGGGCGGGACGACGACGCACGGGTGCGCTGCTGTCCCACCCGCCAGGTGCATACCAACTGGGTCCATGAAAATTAGAACAACTACTGTGCGTTGTACATCTGTTGCGCAGAGATTGATCGCTGTGTGGGGGATGTGGCTGAGAAGTGATGGGGCGGTGGGGTGGTCACGGGGTCTTGATCGGGGGGAGGGTGGGCATGGCCGGCGGGCAGCCGAAGCCGTATTCGGGAGCGCAGACCATCGCCTGGTTCATGGAGATCTGGTTGTCCGGTCCGCTGATGGCCGCGGTGAAGAGCGGGTTGAGGTTCTCGCCGCCGGTTCCGCAGCCGGTGAACTCAGGGATGGTGACCTTGCCGGTGAGGAGACCGCCAAAGAGGACGTTGGTGTAAGTACCGGACCCGTCGTCGTTGATGATGCCGCGCAGGGTGACCCGGAAGTCCTTCGTATGGCAGTTGGGGCCGACGGGCAGGGTGGTGCCGTTCACCTTGACCGACTTGATGCGCAGGGACTGCATGAACGTCACCGCGGCGAAGGCGTCGAAGGGCGCCTTCAGGTTTCCGGTGGAGATGCTGACCATCCCGGTCGTGAAAGCGACCTTCGCCGAGACCGGTACGAAGCCGAAGCTGAGGAACGTCGAATCGGCGTCCGGCAGACTCAGTTTCGCGATGGAGTCGTAGCGGCTGTACTGGTCCCCCGTGACCGGGTCCTGGACGCCGACAGCCTGGAAGGCGCCGGAGACGTTCATGAGCGCGGGCGACGCGGACGGATCGTTGATGATCATCGAGCCGTTCTGCTTGCGTACCGTGGCCAGGCCCGCGGCGTAGGCGCAGCCACCGAATCCGCCGCCTATGACCGGCTCGGCCTCAGCAGGTATGGGCGGGGGCGGGGCTTGGCTGATGTCAGGCTCACCGGTTGGCCTCGGCCCGCATGTGACCTCGTCCGCCTTCGGCTCGTCCTTGGGAGCGACGGTGACGCCGTCGCGGGACTCACCCTTTCCGTCGCCCGGTGTTGCAGACGAGGAGGGTGAGTCACCCGGTTCCGTCTCGTCCCCACCCGGCACGGCCACCCGGGCCAGCTGCGGCTCGGGGTCGCTCGGAGAGCAGGAGACGGTGACCGGCGCACCGGACGAGGGTGTCAGCGTCAGGGCGAGATCACCGGCGAACAATTCAATGTCGCCTGTGGAGTTGACCGTGATGGAGGAGACGTCCCCGGTGTACGGCAGGACCAGCTCTTCGCCGTCCGCGGGCATGGTGGCCCGAGCGTCCAGGCCGGACCACGTCGTCGTCGCCTTGTCCTCGTTCTGGCGGACCTCCACCGCGAGCGACGCCTCACTTGTCACATCCGCTCCCGATGGCAGGAGGCTGGCGAGTCCGGCGCGCGGCAGTGCGGCTTCCACTTGGACGGGGCCGGCCTGGATCGGCTGGCCCGTGACAGCCGTCGTCGGCAACTGGGTACTCACCTTGACGGTGGTGGTCAGCTTCGTCGCTGCCGTAGCGTCCGTTTCCGTCGTCGCGGGCAGGCTGCATTGGTAGCCCAACTCCACTGAGGAGGGGGGTTTTTCATCGGCTCGTGAACCAGAACCGGACAGCAGCCCGGCGACCAGTGCGGCCGAGGCGACCGACGCCACCCGCACCGAGCGCCGTGCACGCAGCCCGGTCCGCTTTCCGATCGCATTCATCCGGTCCTGCCTCCTGAAGTCGTGAGCTCTCACCCGGTGCCGTTCCGCTCCGGAAACACGCGCACGCCCGCCGCCGAGCGGAAGCTCGACGGCGGGCACAGCGCAGCTACCGGATCACGGGGAGGTGATCGTCTGCTGGGCGGTCATCACGTAGTTGCCCACGAAGTCGGCGTGCGAGCCGGCCGTGAACAGGCCGAGGCAGCTGGCACCGGCCTGCGCGGCGAGGGTTCCGCCACCGGTCACGTGCAGGGTCTTCGTGGTGTTCTCGTACCAGCCGGTGGTGGTGCCCGCGAAGGTCGCGTTGCAGCCGGTACCGGTGATGGTGGCGCTGATGTTGCTGATGTTGCCGTCGATGTGGTTCGCCGTGGTGCCCGTGGCGTTCACGTAGAAGGGGTTGGCGACCGTCGCGGTCGTGGTGACGGTGAACGGGATGCCCGCGACCGTGCAGGTGGTGAAGGACAGGCCGGTGATGGAGCCCAGCTTGGCCCCGGCCAGGCCGGACCCGGACTTCAGGGTGCCCGTCGCCTTCGACGACGCACAGCTGAGGGTCGCGGATCCCACCTTCATCGTGGGGGTGGTGGCGTTGGCCGTGAAGGCGCCGCCGGGCGTCACGGTGTACGTGGCCAGCGCGCCCGCCGAGGCCGACGAGACGGACAGGCCGAGGGCCGAGGCGAGCGCGGCTGTGGCGATGGCGGTGTTACGGGCGAATCTACGCACGGTGTTTCCTCCGCTTGAGTGAGGGTGAATTGGAGCGTGACCGTTACCCGGTGACGCGATCTTGTCGCACCGTCAGGCAACCCCGAGGGGCCGACCCTGGGGGCCAACCTGCGTCGCCTTCGAGACGGGACGTTACGAGCTGGTAACCCGAAGCCGCAATGGGAATGCGCCAGGTTCCTCGCACGGATCGGAATGCGCAGTTTTTCTTGTCTCGCCGCATACAGGTCACGTCACTTTCCTTGTCGGCGAGTGACGAATTTTCGCCGCACCGCGAGAAACACTCACCCGGTGAGCAAATGGACCTCGTACATGCTCACTTGCCGATAAACCCACGAGTAGTGGAACAACTGTCAGCAAGGGCATTGTGCGAAAGGTTTCCCGTGAGTAACGTCCGGGCTCGCATTCCTCTACGAGAAGGGAAAACCGGCATGGCCACTCTCAGACGCGTGTCCGTCCTCGGCGCGACGGCCGCCCTGGCGACGATCGCCTCCATCGGTACGTCCTCCGCCGCCGGCACTCAGTTGAACGGGAACTGGGCGCCGTTCAACCGCTGCCCGGTCGACAACGCCGCCATGCTGGGCGCCGACGGCATCGACAACCAGGCGACGTGCATCTCCTCCAGCTCGCCCAGTGGTGTCATCAAGATCGGCAGCTCGGTCGTCCCGACCGGGAAGACCGACCTCCAGGTGGGCATCGTCACCCACTCCGACGGCACCAACTCGGTGGTCGCACCGTCGGACGGCGCGCTCATCGCCGACCCCGCCGACCTGCCCGGTGGCCTGCTCGGGCTGATGTGTCCCAGCTCGGTGCCCGTCGTCAGCGCCGTCTGCGGGCAGATCAAGGACAGCACGACCAACCGGATCGTGGCGACCGTCGAGTCCGTGGGAACCCCCTCCGACTTCCAGCTCCTCGCCGGAGTCTCCGAGGGCGTGCCGATCATCTCGATCCCGGTCCGCATCCACCTCAGCAACCCGCTCATCGGCAACAACTGCTACATCGGCACCAAGTCCGCGCCGATCATCCTGCGTCCGGGGAACGCCGCCGCGCCGAACATCGCCGCGGACAGCGCCACCTCCAACGGCACGCCCGCCGAGACCGGCCCGTTCGGCCGGCTCGCGCTGACCGGCTCGACCCAGCAGGACCTCACCTTCGCGGCACCGGGGGCGAGCGGCTGCGGTCCCCTCGGGCTCGGCGCCTTCAACTGGGCCGTCAACCTCAAGTCCGGCCTCCCGGCCGCCTCGGGCACCAACAGCGTGAAGCTCAACAACACCCAGACCTACCTGGGCACCCTGAACGACCCGGGCGCCGCCGCACCGAACCAGGGCAAGGTGTTCAGTCAGTACTGGCACTCGGCGGTCAAGTGATGCGGTTACCGCTGCGCAGGGCGGTGACGGGGGCCTTCGCGCTCGTCGCCGCGCTGGGGGTGTCGGGTACGTCGGCGTCCGCCACGGGGAGTGGGGTGTGGACGGTCAGTCCTGGTGGGAGCTATGCGGGGGACGCGGTCAATCCCAGTTTCCTGGCAGGGAGCGGCGCGACGCTCAGCTGTAGGGCTGGGCACATCTCGGGCTCGCTGGCGACAAGTGACGCCGACGGTCTGGCGGCAGGGACTCTTGTGCAGTCGTTCTCGAACTGCTCGGTGGCGGGAATCCCCTTCGCCATGACCGTGGGTGCGGCTCCCTGGAAGGTCAATCTGTTGCAGCGCAACGCTGCCAACCCCGCCGTGATCGACGTGTCCATCAGTGGGATCACGCTCAACTGGTCGGCGACCGGTTGTGCTGTGAAGTGGACCGGGACCCTCTACGGCCAGTACGACAACACCACCGGCAAGCTGGGCATCGGCCTCAACGGAGCGCCCGGTAGCCAAGTCGTGGCCGGTGCGGATACGAGGTGCCTCGGGCTCTTCGGCCCCGGCGCGACGCTCAACGTTGTGGCCACCTACACCCTCACCCCCAAACAAACCATCACCCCACCCGCCTGACCCTCTTATAGCCCGGTGACAAAAAACCGGACGCCCTTTACGGACCGGCGCGAAATTGCCGAACCCCTATTGCTAGCCAAGGTTACTCGGCCGTAACGTCTCCAGAAATGTTCTTCCGCTCCTGGTCGGCGTCCCCCGTCGGCCAGGGGTGTGATGAGGGCCGACCGGAATCCTCCTTTCCGGTCGGCGCCTCCGTGGCGGGGTCCCAGTCTCTCGTCGTACCCCCGGCGAGACGGGACCCCGCCACGAACTATCAGAGCCCCTGGGGCTCCGTGGTTCTACTCATCTTCCGACAGGAGAGAACGGCTCTCTTATCACTGGATGACAAGTTTTCAGGAAGATTCGGGGCGGCCGCTCCGAGATCTTGTCCGGCACGTATGAAGCGAATTACCGTGCGCTGCCGAGTTCGCTCGCTGAAGGTGAGAAGCGATGGGAATCGAAGTGAAGGTCGAGGGACTCACCAAGTCCTTCGGCCGGCAGAACATCTGGCAGGACGTGAGTCTCACCCTGCCCGCGGGCGAGGTGAGCGTCATGCTCGGGCCGTCCGGAACCGGCAAGACCGTCTTCCTGAAGTCGTTGATCGGTCTGCTCAAGCCCGAGCACGGCCGCGTCCTGGTCAACGGCGTCGACATGGCGCGCAGCCCCGAGCGGGACATCATGGAGGCCCGCAAGCTGTTCGGGCTGATGTTCCAGGACGGCGCCCTGTTCGGGTCGATGAACCTCTTCGACAACATCGCCTTCCCGCTGCGCGAGCACACCAAGAAGAAGGAATCGGAGATCCGCCGCATCGTCATGGAGCGGATCGACGCCGTCGGCCTCCTCGGCTCCGAGGGCAAGCTGCCCGGCGAGATCAGCGGCGGTATGCGCAAACGCGCCGGTCTGGCACGGGCGTTGGTCCTCGACCCGCAGATCATCCTCTGCGACGAGCCGGACTCCGGACTCGACCCGGTGCGCACCGCGTTCATCTCGCAGCTGCTCATCGACCTGAACACCACCACCGACGCGACGATGCTGATCGTCACCCACAACCTCGACATCGCCGCGACCGTCCCCGACAACATGGGGATGCTGTTCCGGCGGCACCTCGTCACCTTCGGGCCGCGTGAGGTGCTGCTCACCAGCCAAGAACCTGTCGTCTCACAGTTCCTGACGGCCAGTAAGCACGGGCCCATCGGCATGAGCGAGGAGAAGGACGAGGCCACGCTCGCCGCCGAGGCCTCCGGCGGGATGGTGGCGCCGCAGCCCAAGGCGCTGGTGCCGCAGCTTCAGCCGTCGCCGGGGCTCGGGGAGCGGGCCGCCGTGGCGCGGCGGCGCGAGCGGGTGCTCGGGATGATGGATACGCTGCCGGGTTCCGCGCAGGAGGCCATCCGTTCTTCCTACGGGCGGCAGGATGGGCTCGCGCCCACCATGACGCTGCCTCGGCGGGGTGGAGCCTCGTGAGTGCGGATACTCGTCTGCCCGCTCCGGAAGACACCCGTGTGCAGGAGCGTCGTGGCCGCTCGCGCAGTTCCCCGCGCCCCTACGGGGCCCTCCTGGCCCCCCTCCGTCAGACCGGCCAGCTCTTCGCGCTCGGGCTGCGGGTCGTGCGGGACACCTTTCGGCGGCCGTTCCAGTTCCGGGAGTTCGTCGAGCAGTTCTGGTTCATCGCCAGCGTCACCATCCTGCCCGCCGCCCTCGTGTCCATCCCGTTCGGCGCGGTCATCGCCCTGCAAGTCGGCTCACTGACGCAGCAGTTGGGGGCGCAGTCGTTCACCGGCGGCGCCAGCGTGCTCGCCGTCATCCAGCAGGCCAGCCCGCTCATCGTGGCCCTGCTCATCGCGGGCGCCGGCGGCTCGGCCATCTGCGCCGACCTCGGGTCGCGGAAGATCCGCGAAGAGCTGGACGCGATGACCGTCATGGGCGTCTCGCCCGTGCAGCGGCTCGTCGTGCCGCGCGTGCTCGCCGCGATGACCGTCAGCATCCTGCTCAACGGCATGGTGTCCGTCGTCGGCACCCTCGGCGGCTACTTCTTCAACGTCATCCTGCAACACGGCACCCCCGGCGCCTACTTGCAGTCCTTCTCGGCGCTCGCCCAGCTCCCCGACCTCTACATCAGCGAGCTGAAGGCCCTCATCTTCGGGTTCATCGCGGGCATCGTCGCCGCCTACCGCGGCCTCAACCCGCGCGGCGGCCCCAAGGGCGTCGGCGACGCCGTCAACCAGTCCGTCGTCATCACCTTCATCCTGCTCTTCTTCGTGAACATGGTGATGACCGGGATCTACCTCCAGATCGTTCCACCGAAGGGAGGTTGAGTCCCGCATGGCTTCTCCACTCGTCTGGCTCGACCGCGGCGGCGACCAACTCCTCTTCTATGTGAGGGCCTTGGTCTGGATACCGCGGACCATCGTCCGGTACACGAAGGAAGTGCAGCGGCTCCTCGCCGAGGTCGCGTTCGGCTCCGGCGGGCTCGGGGTCATCGGCGGCACGATCGGCGTGATGATCGCGATGACGGCCGCCACCGGCACCGTCGTCGGCCTCCAGGGCTACGCGGCCCTCGACCAGATCGGCACCGCCGCCTTCACCGGCTTCGTGTCCGCCTACTTCAACACCCGCGAGATCGCGCCCCTCGTCGCCGGACTCGCCCTGTCGGCGACCGTCGGCGCCGGATTCACCGCCCAGCTCGGCGCCATGCGCATCAACGAAGAGGTCGACGCCCTCGAAGGCATGGGCGTGCGCTCGATGCCGTACCTCGTGACCACCCGCATCATCGCCGGAGTCGTCGCGATCATCCCGCTCTACGCGATCGGGCTGCTCTCCTCCTACCTCGCCTCGCGCATCGTCACCGTCGTCTTCAATGGACAGTCGCAAGGCACGTACGACCACTACTTCGATCTCTTCCTCTCACCGACCGATGTCCTGCTGTCGGTGCTGAAAGTGCTCATCTTCAGCGTGATGGTGATCCTCGCCCACTGCTACTACGGCTTCCGCGCCAGCGGCGGTCCGGCGGGCGTCGGCGTGGCGGTCGGCCGGTCGGTGCGCAACGCCATCGTCGTCATCGCCGTCACCGACTTCTTCCTCTCGCTCGCCCTGTGGGGCGCGACGACGACCGTGAAAGTGGCGGGGTGAGCGACGGTGGACACCATCCGACGACGCCTCGCCGGCCTCGCCTTCCTCCTCGTGCCCGCCCTGCTCATCTGGCTGGCCGTGGCCGTGTACAACAAGGACTTCACCGACTCCGACGAGGTCACCGTCGACACCGGCTCCGTCGGCAACGAGATGCACCTCGGCGCCGAGGTCAAGATGCGCGGTGTCGTCCTCGGCGAAGTACGCAAGATCGAACCGACGGACACCGGGGCACGGCTCGTCCTCGCCCTCAAGCCCGGCGCCCTCGACCGCATCCCCGACGACGTGCACGCGCAGATGCTGCCGACCACGCTGTTCGGCGAGCGGTACGTGGCCCTCGTACCGGCGAACGGGGAGGACACGGCCTCCGGGGCGCGCACCCTGCCCGCCGGGGCGACCATCCCGCAGGACCGGTCCGCCAACGCCATCGAACTCCAGCAGGTCCTCGACGACGTGCTGCCGATGCTGACCGCCGTCCAGCCGCAGAAGCTCTCCGCGACCCTGTCCGCCGTGTCGCAGGCGCTCCAGGGCCGCGGCGACCAGCTCGGGGACACGCTCACCCAGCTCGACGCCCACCTGAAGAAGTTCAACCCGAACCTGCCGACGCTCAACGAGGACCTGAAGCAGCTCGTCCAGGTCTCCCACGTCTACGCCGACGCGGCGCCCGGCATCCTCGACGCGCTCACCGACTTCACCACCACCAGCGGCACGATCGCCGAGAAGCAGAGCGACCTCGCCGCCGCGTACGGGGACACCACGCGCACCGCCGAGGACCTGGATGCGTTCCTGCGGGCCAACAAGGACAACATCATTCGGTTGTCCGCCACCTCGCGCGGCACGCTGAACATCCTCGCGAAGTACTCGTCGTCGTTCCCGTGCACCCTGCGCACCCTCGCCGACTTCGTCCCGCGCATGGACAAGGCGCTCGGCAAGGGCACCGACGAGCCGGGCCTGCACGTCGACGTCACGACCGTCGCCTCCCGGGGCGCCTACCAGGCCGGACGCGACACCCCGTCCTACGGCTCCGGCGGCACCCCGCACTGCTACTCCGTGCCCTACCTCGGCGGCGCCTCCGCGCGCACCCCCGCAGCCGTCACCGCGTCGGACTCCGTCGCGGGACAGGATCTCGGGTCCGCCAACTCGCCGCAGGAGAACGACCTGGTGAACGAGCTGATCGCGCCCTCCGCGAAGACCTCGCCCGACGCCCTGCCCGACTGGTCGAGCCTGCTCGTCGGCCCCGTCTACCGGGGAACGGAGGTGAAGCTCAAGTGAGTACCCCCCAGGGAGACTTCAGCCATGTGCGGCGGCGCTCGCTCGCCGGACCGATCACGAAGTCGCTCATCTTCGTCCTCGTCACCGCGCTCGCCACCACCGTGCTCGGCCTGTCCATCGCCAACAGCGGCGTCAACACCGACACCCGCAGCTACAAGGCCCTGTTCACCGACGTCACCGGGCTCATCGACGGCGACGGCGTACGAATATCCGGCGTGAAGGTCGGCGAGGTCACCGACGTCCGCGTCGTCGACCACCGCACCGCCCAGGTCACCTTCACCGTCGACAAGGACCGCACGCTGCCCGCCACCACCACGGCCGGCGTGAAGTACCTCAACATGGTCGGGCAGCGGTACGTGTCCCTGGAGCGCGGCACCGGCTCCGCGGGCGCCGACCTCGCCCCCGGCGACACCATCCCGCTGGACCGCACCACGCCCGCCCTCGACCTGACGCTCCTCTTCAACGGCTTCAAGCCGCTGTTCGAGGGACTGTCCCCGGGGGACGTCAACGATCTCGCCGGGTCGATCGTGAAGGTCCTCCAGGGCGAGGGCGGCACCGTCGACAGCCTCATCCAGCACGTCGGCTCGCTCACCCAGACCGTCGCCGCCAAGGACAAGGTGATCGGCGAGGTCATCGGCAACCTCACCGAGGTCCTGTCGACGATCAACAACCGCGAGGACCAGTTCGACGACCTCGTCACCACGCTCCAGCAGATGGTCTCCGGCTTCAACGAGGACCGCGAACCGCTCGGCCAGGCCGTCGCCGCGATGGGCGACCTGACGACCGTCACCGCCGGATTCCTGAAGGACACCCGAGGCCCGCTCAAGGGCGACATCATGCAACTCGGGCGTCTGTCCGACCAGTTGAATGACGGGATCCCGCAGATCCAGAACTTCCTCGACAAGACGCCCGCCAAGCTCACCGCCCTGTCCCGGCTCACCTCCTACGGCTCCTGGTTCAACCTCTACCTCTGCGAGGCGCACGTCAGCGGGGTCGCCATGTCCGACGGGTCGAAGGCACCCACCGGTATCTCCGTCAACGAAGCGAGGTGCCAGGGATGACGACGGCTCACAGAAGCGGGAAACGGCCGTGGCTGAAGCCCGTACAGGAACGCAACCCCGTCCTCATCGCCGTCGCCGGGCTCGTCGCGCTCGGCATCGTCGCGCTCGCCGCGTTCAACGCGAGCAGCCTGCCCTACATCGGCGGCGGCACCTCCTACAGCGCCGACTTCAGCGAGGCCGCGGGACTCGGCGAGGGCGACGAGGTGCGGATCGCCGGAGTCAAGGTCGGCGAGGTCACCTCGGTCGGCCTCGACGGACCCAAGGTCAAGGTCAGCTTCAAGATCAAGGACGACGACACCTGGATCGGCAACCGCACCACCGCCGCCATCGCCATCAAGACGCTCCTCGGCGAGAAGTACGTGGCGCTCGACCCGGTCGGCACCGGCCGCCAGGACCCCGGCGCCCGCATCCCGCTGGCCCGCACCACCTCCCCGTACGACGTCACCCAGGCGTTCCAGGACCTCAGCGGCACCGTCGACGAGATCGACACCAAACAGCTCGCCGCCAGCTTCGACACCATCTCGGAGACCTTCAAGAACTCGCCGCCCGACGTGAAGGCGGCCGTCAAGGGGCTGTCCGCGCTGTCCAAGACGGTCTCGTCCCGCGACAGCCAGCTCGCCGAACTCCTCGCCGGCAGCAAGAAGCTGACCAAGACGCTCCAGACGAAGCAGTCCAGCTTCGAGACCCTCATCAACGACGGCGGATCGCTGCTCACCGAGCTGAAGAAGCGGCGCACCGCCATCAAGGCGCTGCTCAGCGGCAGCGAGGCGCTGGGCCGGGAACTCAGCGGCATCGTCGACGACAACGACCGGCAGCTCGGCCCGACGCTCACCGCGCTCGGCCGGGTCACCACCGTCCTCGCCGAGAACAAGGGCAAGCTCGACAAGACCCTCTCCCTCCTCGGCCCCTACTACCGGCTCGTCGGCAACACCCTCGGCAACGGCCGCTGGTTCGACAGCTACCTGTGCGGCGTCGTGCCGCGCACCTACCTGCCCGAGAAGTCGCTCCCCGCGAAGTCGTGCAGACCACCGAAGAACGGCAGTTACGGGAACGGGGGCTGACGCGGCCATGGCCATCACACGGACCACCAAGAGGCTGCTCATCGGCACCCTCGCGCTCGCGGTGCTGATCGCCGCCGGCGTCGTCGGCGTCAGCGCCACCAGCGACAGCGGGATGCGCGTCACCGCCTACTTCGACCGGGCGGTCGGCATCTACGACGGCTCCGACCTGCGGATCCTCGGTGTGCGCGTCGGACGGGTCGACGGGGTGCACCCCGAGGGCACCCGGGTGCGGGTCACGCTCGCCGTCGACGACGGGGTGAAGGTGCCCGTCGGGGCGCGGGCCGTCGCCGTCGCGCCCAGCGTCGTCGCCGACCGCTACGTCCAGCTCACCCCGGCCTACTCGTCGGGCGCGGCCCTCAAGGACGGCGCGGTCCTGCCCGCCTCCCGCAACCGTACCCCCGTCGAGATCGACCAGCTCTACGACAGCATCACCGACCTCAGCAAGGCGCTCGGCCCCGACGGCGCCAACGAGAAGGGCGCGCTGTCCGGGCTGCTGAAGACCGGCGCCGAGAACCTCAAGGGCAACGGGCAGGAACTCGGCAACAGCATCGAGCAGTTCGGCAAGGCCGCCAAGACGCTCAACGGCAGCAGCGACGACCTGTTCACCACGCTCTCCCAGCTCCAGTCCTTCACCACGATGCTGAAACAGGAGGACTCGGGCGTGCGCACCGCGCAGGAGACCCTCGACGACGTCACCGGCTACTTCGCCGAGAACCGCGACGACCTCGCGGGCGCCCTCAAGGAACTCGGCACCGCGCTCGGCCGGGTCAAGCAGTTCATCGACCACCACCGCGACCAGCTCAAGGACAACGTCGACAAGCTGGTCCCGCTCACCCAGGCCCTCGTCGACCAGCGGGCCTCGCTCGCCGAAGCGCTCGACGTGGCGCCGCTCGCCGCGGGCAACGTCCTCAACGCGTACAACCCGAAGACCCGCACCCTCGACGGCCGGGCCAACCTCAACGAGCTCAGCCAGGGCGGCCCGCTGCTGCCGCTGCCCTCCGTGGGAGGTGACCAGTGAACCGGCGATCCACCGCCCGCGCGGGCGCGGGGCTCGGCTGCGCCACCGTCGTCACCGTCGCGTTCCTCCTCACCCTGGGCGTGATCAGCGTCCCCACGCCGTCGTTCGGCGGCCTGGAGGACGTGCCGCTGCCCGGCGGCGCCGACCTCGGCGCCCATCCGTACACCATCACCGCCGACATGAAGGACGTGCTCAGCCTCGTCCCGCAGTCCGCGGTGAAGGTCAACGACGTGGCCGTCGGCCGGGTCACCGACATCGAACTCGCCGGGAAGGACAGCTGGACCGCCCGCGTCACCATGCGCATCAACGGCGACGTCAAGCTGCCCGCCGACGCCGGCGCCCGCATCGAGCAGTCCAGCCTCCTCGGCGAGAAGTACGTCCAGCTCGTCGAGCCCGACAACGGCACCGGCACCCTCCACGCGGGCGCCCGCATCCCCGTCGCCCGCACCGGCCGCAACACCGAGGTCGAAGAGGTCTTCGGCGCGCTGTCACTGCTCCTCAACGGCGGCGGCGTCAACCAGCTCAAGACCATCACACAGGAACTCAACCAGGCCGTCGGCGGCCGCGAGACCCAGGTCCGCTCGACCCTGCGCCGGGTCAACACCCTCGTCACCGACCTCGACGACCACCGCGGCGACATCACCGCCGCGCTCGACGGGGTCAACCGGCTCTCGGCGACCCTCGCGCACCGCAAGGAGGACGTCGACACCGTGCTGGCCGACCTCTCACCCGGCCTCAAGACCCTTGAGGAACAACGGGGTTCGCTCATGACCATGCTGCGCTCCCTCGACCGGCTCGGGGACGTCGCCACCGACACCATCAACCGCAGCCAGGCCGACATGGTCGCCGACCTCAAGGCCCTCGCCCCGACCCTGAAGGCGCTCGCCGACTCGGGCCAGGACCTGCCGAACTCGCTCCAGGTGCTGCTGACCTACCCGTTCACCGACGAGGTCATGAACGGCATCAAGGGCGACTACCTCAACACCTATCTCGACATGGCTGCCGTGAAGGGGACGACACTGATCCCGCCGCTGGAGGAGAGCGACGGGAGGGCGACGCCCACGGCCACGCCGCAGAGTGAGCGCAAGTCCCTGAAGAAGGCGCCGGGGAAGACCACGGGCGAGCCCTCGTCGCCGCTGCCCCTTCCTTCGACGCCCACGAGTACGGGCACGGGTACCAGTACGAGCGCGAGCCCGAGCGGGGGTGCCTCCCGGTGATCACCCTCGCCATCCGGCTGAAGAACCTGGCCTTCCTGCTCATCGCCGTCGTCGTCCTCGCCTACCTCGGCATCCGCTACGCCGACCTCGGCCGTTTCGTCGGCGCCGCCGACTACTACACGGTCAAGGTGCAACTCCCGCGCACCGGCGGCCTGTTCACCCACTCCGACGTCACCTACCGGGGCGTCTCGGTGGGCCGGGTCGGGGCGATCAACCTCACCGGCGACGGGGTCGAGGCGGACCTGCGCATCAAGAAGTCCGCGCCGGGCATCCCCGACGACGCCAAGGCCGTCGTCGCGAGCCTGTCCGCGGTCGGCGAGCAGTACATCGACCTGCGTCCGGAGCGCTCGGGCGGCCCGTACCTCGCCGACGGCGCCCGCATCGACCGGACCGCGTCCTCGGTGCCGAATCCGGTCACCGACGTCCTGTCCAGCGTCGACAACCTCACCACGTCCGTGCCGCTCGACGACCTGCGCACGGTCGTCGACGAGTTCGGCAAGGCCTTCGAGGGGCGCGGCGAGGACCTGCAACTCCTCATGGACAACGGCTCGGACTTCGTCCAGGCCGCCGACAAGGCCCTCCCCGAGACCACGAAGCTCATGGCCGACGGCGAGGTCGTGCTGCGCACCCAGGCCGAGGAGGGCGACGCCATCAAGTCCTTCGCGTCCGGCGCCAGCGAACTGGCCTCCACCCTCAAGGGCTCCGACGCCGACCTGCGCCGCCTGGTCATGGCCGCACCCGACGCCGCCACCCGGATCAGCGGCCTGCTGCGCGACCTGAACCCCGAGGTCGGCGTCGTCCTCGCCAACCTCCTCACCACCTCCGAGGTCGCCGTCACCCGGCAGCGCGGCACCGAGGAACTGCTCGTGAAGCTGCCCGCGGCCGTCGCCGCGGGGGCCACGGCCGTCGACGGGAAGAAGGTCAACTTCGGTATGGCGGTCACGTTCTTCAAGCCCCTTCCGTGCACGGCGGGCTACTCGGGCACCACGTACCGGCTCGGTACGGATCTCGGCGCGGCGCCCGCCACGAACACCGGCGCCCGCTGCACGGCCCCGGCGTCGAGCGGCGTGAACGTACGCGGCTCGGCCCACGCGCCGGGCGGCGGCGCCGTGCCCAGGCCCGCACAGCCGGGCGCGCTGTCCCTTCCCTCGGTGGCCGACGATTCCGGGACGTCCGCGGCGTCCTCCGGGATGGCCGGGCTGCTCGGGCTCTCCGAGGGGAGCGGGCGGTGAGGCGGGCCCTGACGGGGGCGGGGCTCGCCGTGGCGCTCGTGGTGTGCGGTACGGGGGCCTGGTCGTACGCGCAGGCGCGGGGTGACAGCGACCTCGCGTACGGCCGGGCCCGCGATGCGGCGCTCTCCGACGGTCGTTCGGCGGTTGCCCGGCTGACGACGCTGGACGCGTCGACGGCGGCCCGCGCCAAGGCCGGGGTGCGCGAATGGAAATCGGTGACGACGGGCCCGCTTCGGGCGTCGCTGTCCTCGGTGTCGCCGGCCGCCGGGGCTTCGTCGCGCGGGGTGGTGACGGATGCCGCCGTGACCGCGCTGGACGACCGCGCGGGCACGTCGAAGCTGATCGCGACGGTACGGGTGACGACGGGTTCGGCGGCGCCGGAGCGCAAGCGCCTTGAGGCGGTCCTGAGCCGGGCCGCCGACGGCACCTGGAAGATCAAGTCACTCGGCGCCGTGCCGGTGACGGGGGAGTCGGAATGACCCAGGACATCGACGTGGAGGCCCCTGAAGAGGAACCCGGCACCGGGAGCCGCCTTGCCCACCCTGCCGCCCAAGGCGGCAGATTGCCCAAGGCCCTGCGACGCCTGATGCCCGACCGCCGCCAGGGGCGGGCGGCGGCTGAAGGCGAGCCTGCCGATGATCGCCGCCAGGGGCGCGGGGAACTGCGCGAGCAACCGGCCACCGGGGCGCAGCCGAAGGACGAGCCGGACGCCGGCGGCGCTCAGGGGCGCGGGGAACTGCGCGAGCAGCCGCCCACGGAGGCGGACCCGGAGACGGAGGCCGGTCCCCGTGGCGGGCGGGTACAGGTCATCGTCGCCGCCGTCGTGGCAGGCGTCCTCGCCGTCACCGGCGCCGTCCTCTTCTACCTCGCCCACGACCTGCGCACCGAACCCGCCACCCGCAATCAGGCCCTCACCGACGCCGACGCCACCAACCGCGTCAACGGCGACATCAGCAGCGCCCTCGCCAAGATCTTCTCGTACACGCCGGACGGCACGAACGCCACCGCCCGCACCGCCGACCAGGTCCTCACGGGCAAGGCCGCCAAGCAGTACGCCGAGCTCTTCACCCAGGTGCAGAAGAACGCGCCGGCGCAGAAAGTCACCCTCACCACCGACGCCGTCCGCGTCGGCACGGTCAGCCTGCGCGGCGACACCGCGCACCTGCTCGTCTTCCTCGACCAGTCGACGCACCGCGGCGACAAGAAGGCGGTCAGCTCCGCCGCCCAGCTCTCCGTCACCGCCCGACTCCACAACGACGTATGGCAGATCGTCGACATCAAGGCCAGGTGAACCATGCTGAAAAGACCCCTGCTCGTCGTGGCGGTCGTGCTCGCCCTCGTCGCGGGCGGCTTCGCCGTCTGGGGAGGCTGGTCCTGGTACGGGGCCGCGCACGACGACACGGCCTCCTTCGCGGCCGCCCGTGACGACGCCCTGGAGGCGGGGGAGCAGGCCGTGCAGAACCTCAACACCCTCGACCACCAGAACCTGAACAGCGGGCTCGACCTGTGGGAGAGCTCCACCACCGGCGCCCTCCACTCCCAACTGGTCAAGGGCCGCGCCGAGTTCGCGAAGCAGGTGACGAGCGCCAAGACGGTCAGCACGGCGAAGGTGCTCGACGGCGCCCTGACCGAACTCGACGAGCGGGCCGGAAAGGCCCGCGTCATGGTCGCGCTCCGGATCACCGTGAAGGCGGCGGGACAGAAGGCCACCGACAAGGACAGCCGGATGCTCGGCGAACTCACCCGCACCGACGGCCACTGGAAACTCAGCGCCCTCGCCCAGGCCCAGGTCGGCGACTCGGCCTCGACCACCACCGACTGAGCGCGCGCCGCAGCCGCAAGAGGAGCCACCATGCCGTCGACCACCCGCCACACCCTCAACCGCCAGCGACAGCGCCAGAACCAGCGGGCCGAGCAGACCGCGACCCCGGTCAAGGCCGTAACCCCGGAGCCCGCGACAAAGACCCGGCCGCGCCCTGAACCCCGTACGACCGAGAAGGCCGCCACCCCCCGAGCGGCAGCGCCCCCGCGCCGCCTCCTGGCCGCCCTCTGCCTGCTCACCGTCCTCCTCGGCGCCTTCGCCGGCTGGGCGCACGCCCGGTCCCACGCGCTCACCGACACCGCCGCCGCCCAGAACACGGCGCTCACCGACGCGGCCCGCACCAGCGACGTCAAGGGACAGGCGGAGAAGGCCGTCAACGCGCTCTTCTCCTACGACTACGCCAACCCGAGGACGGAGCAGAAGGCCGCGGCCACCCTCCTCACCGGCAAGGCCGTCGAGCAGCACCGCACCCTGCTGGCGCCCGTCCTCGCGCAGGCGCAGAAGCAGAAGACGGTCGTCACCACGACCGTCACCGACAGCGCGGTCGAGCGGATCGACGGCGACCGCGCCCGGGTCCTCGTCTACGCCGACCAGTCGAGCACCAGCACGGCGGCGAAGGCGAAGGACTCCGCCGGGAACTACGCGGGCGCCATGCTCGCCGTCGACCTCGTGCACCGCGACGGCCGCTGGCTGGTCTCCGCCCTCGACACCTTCAGCAGCTGACGAACCGACGAAAGGGTCCTCATGCGTACCCCGCGACTGAGCAAACGCCCCCGCCTCGGCCGACGACTGCGCGGCACCGCGATCGCCGTCGCCGCGACGGCCGTGCTCACGGCGTCCCAGGCCCCGGGGGTCGTGGAAGAGCTGACCAAGAGCCACGACAGAGGCACCGACCCGATCGCCCTCGCGGGCGGCTCCGGCACCCTGCCCGAGGTGCCCTCCCAGGGCGACGACTCGTACCACACCGAGCTGCCGCCGCTGACGACACCGGACAACCCGGACATCACCTTCCCGCCGACGGAGATCCGCGCCGAGGCCGGCATCCCCGCGACCGTCCTCGCCGCCTACCGCAGAGCCGAGGCGTCCGTCGGCCGCAGCGACCCGGGCTGCCGCCTCCCGTGGCAACTGCTCGCCGCGATCGGCAAGGTCGAGTCCGGGCAGGCGCGCGGCGGCGACGTCGACGCGCACGGCACCACCCTCCACCGCATCACCGGACCGGCGCTGAACGGCAAGGGCTTCGCGCTCATCCGCGACACCGAGGGCGGGCGCTGGGACGGGGACTCCGTCTACGACCGGGCCGTCGGGCCGATGCAGTTCCTGCCCGGCACCTGGCGCCGCTGGGGCGCCGACGGCAACGGCGACGGAACCTCCGACCCCAACAACATCTTCGACGCGGCCCTCGCGGCGGGCCACTACCTGTGCGCGGGCAACCGCGACGTCGGCACCGGCGGCGGTCTGGAGCGGGCGATCCTCAGCTACAACTACTCGCGCGACTATCTCCGTACGGTCCTGTACTGGATGGAGTTCTACCGCAAGGGCGTGCACACCGTCGCCGACGGCAGGGGCGTCGTCCCGGACAGCCCCGGCGCGGGCTCGAAGACCCCGGCGAAGAAGCCCGTCGGCGACAAGGACGGCGGCGGCATCGTCATCGGCCCGCCGCCCACCCGGCAGCCCAGCCCGACCCCGACCACCAGCCCCACGCCCAAGCCCACCGACACCGGCGAGCCGAGCCCCAGCCCCACCCCCGGGCCCTCCGACACCAGCTCGGAGACCCCGCCCGTCACCGGCTCCCCGACGGACACGCCCACGCCCCCGGAGACCAGCGAGCCCGGCACCGGCACCCCCAGCGACGGCGGCTGCCCGTCCGACAGCGCGTCCCCGACGGACACCGCGAGCCCGACCGGCTCGCCCAGCCCCTCGGAGAGCCCGACCGGCTCCGCCTCACCCTGCGCGACACCCGGAAGCTGACGGCCCCGGCGACGGCGCCCGCTCCCAGCCGGAGCCGACCCGGTAGGTGCCGGGCGCCGTCGCCACCAGCTCGGTGAACTCGCCGCCGGGCTGCGGCCGCACCGTCAGACAGCCGCGCTCGGACGTCAGCCACGGCGAGTAGGCGACCTTCAGCGTCGCCGTGCCCGCCCGCTCGAAGCGGACGGTGACCCGGGCCCCGTCCGACCCGACGACGGCGGCGGGCGCCGAGACCAGCGGCACCGCGTCCCGCACCCGGTAGATCCGCCAGTGCGGGCCGCGCCACACCGGCTCCAGATATCCGGGCCCCGAGCGGACGAACGCGGCCTCCTGCTCCGCGAACCCGTCCGGCGTGCCCTCCGGCAGCACCACGAAGCCGACCGCCCACCGGTCCAGCCACGCCCGGTAGGTGGCCGCCGAGAACGTGCCGTCGTAGAAGAGCCGCCCCCGCTCGACGTCCAGCTGCCGGTTCCAGCCGCGCGCCATGTTCACGTACGGCGCGAGCGCGGTCGCCTCCCGGTGGTTGCGGGCCGGGATCACCTCCACCCGGGTGCGGTCGGCGCCGAGCCGCTCCAGCTCCCGTACGACGTCGTGGGTGTCGGCCGCCCAGGCGGGCACGCGGGTGGACACCCGCAGATCGTCGACGGTCTTCTGCGCCACCCACGCCGAGGACAGCACGAGCGCCACGGCCAGGGCCAGCGACCGCAGCCGGTACCGGCCCGGCGGCCGGGCAAGGAGCGCCGCCAACAACGCGGCGGGCGCCGCGAGTTCGGCGAGCCGCTCGACGTTCGTGCCGACGGGGGAGGGGACGAGGTAGGTGACGACCGTGCCGGCCGCGTAGACACCGGCCGCCCACCGTGCCACCCGCCAGCGCCGGGGCCCGGCCACCACCAGCGCCAGCGAGAACACCACCGGCGGCCAGATCCGGTCCGGCGGCATCAACTGCTCGCCCTGGAAGGGGAACAGCAGCGTCGTCGCGCCCACGACCAGCGCGGGCGGCACGAGGTACGCGACGGCCCGCCCCCAGTCCCGTACGCCCAGCCAGCCGGCCCCCACGACGGCCAGGAACAGCCCCGCGACCGGGGACGCCGTCGTGGCGAGCGCCGCGCAGAGCGCGCCCGCCGCGTACCCGCGCCGTCCGGTGAGCGCCACGCACGCGCCGAGGCCGAGCGCGACGCCGAGCGCGAAGGTGGTGCGGCCCGACGCCACGTCGCACCACAGGGCCAGGGAGAGCAGGACGGCGGGCGGCAGCGGGCGGGCGATGCCGGTGCGCACGAGCAGCACCGCGCCCAGCCAGGCGGCGGCGAGTCCGGACACCACCGTCACCGGCCTGACCCCGAGACCGGCCATCACGTACGGCGAGATCAGCGAGTAGTTGGCGGTGTGCATGCCGCCGTACCAGAACAGGTTGTACGCCGACGTCCCGTGGTCGGCGGCGAACCGGGCCCACGCCTGCTGGGCCGCCAGATCGCCGCCGCCGGTCGCGAGGAACAGCGCCCACACCGCGTACAGCGGCAGCGTGGGCACGGTCGCGAGCAGCGGCACGCGGTGCCGTACGGCCGGGGGCGTGCGGGGGCGTGCGCAGGGCAGGTCGACCGTGGCCACGGGTACCGATCCATCCGTCTCTCGTCGCGTCGCGTCTTCTCAGGTCCCAGGTCCCAGGTCCCAGGTCCCAGGTCTCAGGACTCGGGTCTCAGGACTCAGATCCCAGGGAGAAGACGCATAACGCAACGAAAGTGTTCATTCAGGGGGATGGATCCGGCCGGATTTCACCCCTTCGCGGGCCCCGCCACCTGAAGCTCCTTGACGCCGTTGAGCCAGGCCGCGCGCAGCCGCCGCGGGTCGCCGACGAGCCGCAGGTCGGGCAGGGCGTCGGCGATCGCGTTGAAGATCAGGTCGATCTCCAGGACGGCGAGGGACTTGCCGAGGCAGAAGTGCGGGCCGCCGCCGCCGAAGCCGAGGTGCGGGTTGGGGTCGCGGGTGATGTCGAAGGTGTCGGGGTCGGTGAAGACCTCCGGGTCGTGGTTGGCGGACGAGTAGAAGATGCCGACCCGGTCGCCCTCCTTGATCTTCTGGCCGCCGAGTTCGGTGTCCTGGGTGGCGGTGCGCTGGAAGGAGACGACCGGCGTCGCCCAGCGCACGATCTCCTCGGCCGCGGTCGAGGGGCGCTCGCGCTTGTACAGCTCCCACTGGTCGGGGTGGGTCAGGAAGGCGTGCATGCCGTGGGTGATGGCGTTGCGGGTCGTCTCGTTCCCGGCGACGGCGAGCAGGATCACGAAGAAGCCGAACTCGTCCGAGGAGAGGTTGCCCTGGTCCTCCGCCGCGACCAGCTGGCTGACGATGTCCTTGGCCGGGCACTGCTTGCGCTCGGCGGCGAGGTTCATCGCGTAGCTCACGATCTCCATCGCGGCCTCGGCGCCGATCTCCTCGGTGATCGCGTACTCCGGATCGTCGTACGCCACCATCTTGTTGGACCAGTCGAAGACCTTGGAGCGGTCGTCCTGCGCGATGCCGATGAGCTCGGCTATGGCCTGGAGCGGCAGTTCCACGGCGATGTTGGTGACGAAGTCGAACGAGCCGTCGGGGCCCGCCTGCTCGACGGCCTTCCGCACGATGTCACCGGCCCGGGCGCGCAGCGCGCCCTCCAGGGAGCGGATGGCGCGTGGCGTGAAACCGCGCTGCACTATCTGGCGCACGCGGGTGTGCTCGGGCGGGTCCATGTTCAGCATGATCATCTTCTGGACTTCGATCTGGTCGCGCTGGATCGAGGAGTTGAAGCGGATCACGGCGGTGTTGACGTTGGAGGAGTAGATCTCCGGGTGCGTGGACACGTACTTGACGTCGGCGTGCCGGGTCACCGCCCAGTACCCCGCGTCGTCGAAGCCGGAGATCCCGTGCTCCTGCGGGATCCAGCGCACCGGCTCGGCCTGCCGCAGCTCGGCGAACTCCGGGTACGGCACTCGGTCTTGGAGCAGATCGGGATCGGTGAAGTCGAACCCGTCGGGCAGCGCGGGGCACGGCATGGGGTCACTCCAGATTCTGTCTGACGCTCCGTCAGTTATGGCTCGAAAGGTAGTAACGGGTTCTAGAAGTGGCAAGGGGCGCGGGTGTGTTGGTTCCGTGTGTTGTGCTTGCACGACCCTTGCGTACCGGGGGTAATCACGCTGAGACTGCATGCATAACTGGTACGCGTTCTAGTTTCAGTTGAGGATCATCCGTCCGGGATTGCGTGGAGAGGACGACTGTCATGGCAGCCGAGCCCGTCATCGTCGAGGCCGTACGTACCCCGATCGGCAAGCGCGGTGGCGCGCTCGCCAATCTCCACCCGGCGTACCTGCTGGGGGAGACGTACCGTGAACTCCTCGGCCGCACCGGCATCAAGGCCGACTGCGTCGAGCAGATCGTCGGCGGCACGGTCACGCACGCGGGCGAGCAGTCCATGAACCCGGCGCGCACGGCGTGGCTGACGATGGGCCTGCCCTACGAGACCGCCGCCACCACCGTCGACTGTCAGTGCGGCTCCTCCCAGCAGGCCTCGCACATGACCGCCAACATGATCGCGGCGGGCGTCATCGACGTCGGCATCTCCTGCGGCGTCGAGGCCATGTCGCGCGTCCCGCTCGGCTCCGGCTCCAAGCGCGGCCCGGGCAAGCCGTTCCCGGAGGAGGGGAACGTCGACCTGCCCAACCAGTTCGAGGCCGCCGAGCGGATCGCGCGGCGCCGCGAGCTGACCAGAGAGAACGTCGACTCGCTCGGTCTCATCTCGCAGGAGCGGGCCGCGATCGCCTGGTCCGAGGAGCGGTTCAAGCGCGAGACGTTCGCCGTGCAGGTGCCGACCACCGAGGCCGAGCAGGCCGCCGGGCAGGGCATGTGGCGCCTGGTCGACCGGGACGAGGGGCTGCGCGACACGACCATGGAGGGCCTGTCCGGCCTCAAGCCCGTCATGCCGACCGCCGTCCACACGGCCGGCAACTCCTCGCAGATATCCGACGGCGCCGCCGCCATCATGTGGGCGTCGAAGCGGATGGCGCGGGCCCTGAAGCTCAGGCCGCGCGCCCGCATCGTGGCGCAGGCGCTGGTCGGCGCGGACCCGCACTACCACCTGGACGGCCCGGTCGACGCGACGCGCACGGTGCTCGGCAAGGCCGGCATGACCCTCAAGGACATCGACATCGTCGAGATCAACGAGGCGTTCGCGTCGGTCGTCCTCTCCTGGGCGCAGGTCTTCGACCAGGACCTGGAGAAGGTGAACGTGAACGGCGGCGCGATCGCCCTCGGCCACCCGGTCGGCGCGACCGGCGCCCGCCTCATCACGACCGCGCTGCACGAACTGGAGCGCCGGGACAAGGAGTTCGCCCTCATCACGATGTGCGCGGGCGGCGCGCTGGCCACCGGCACCATCATCCAGCGGCTCTGAAGGACCCCTCTACCGCAGCGGGGCCGTGGACTGGCGCACCACGAGTTCCGGCTCGTGCAGCAGCTCGTGCGGGGTGGGGCTGTCACCCGAGATCTGGTTCGCCAGCAGGGTGACGGCCGCCCGCGACATGGCCTCGATCGGCTGCCGCAGGGTGGTCAGCGGCGGGTCGGTGTAGTTCATGAAGGCGGAGTCGTCGAAGCCGACCACGGACAGGTCGTCGGGGATGCGCAGCCCCACCCGCCGGGCGGCGCGCACGGCCCCCAGGGCGAGGACGTCACTGCCGCAGATCAGCGCGGTGACCTTGTGGGCCAGCAGCTCGGAGGCGACGGCCTGGCCGCCCTCGAAGGAGAACAGCGCGTGGCCGACGGGGTGCCGGCCGGTGCTGCCCGCCGTCAGGGCCTCGAACGCGGTGGCCTTGCGGCGTGACGGCATGTGGTGACCGGGGCCGACCATCAGGCCGATGTCGGTGTGTCCCATCGCCGTGAGATGGGCGAAGGCCTGGCGGACGGCGGCCTCGTCGTCGGTGCTGACGCTGGGGAAGCCCGGATAGTCGACGGCCGCGTTCAGCAGCACGACCGGGACCCCGCGCTCCAGCAGCGCCTGGTGCTCGTCCCCGGTCAGCCCGCCGCAGAAGATCACCCCGGCGACCTGCTGGTCCAGGAGCATGGACACGTACTCCGCCTCGGTGAGACCGCCCGCGGTGCGGGTGCACAGCACGGGGGTGAAACCGAGCTGGACGAGGGCGCCGCCGGCGATCTCCGCGATCGCGGGAAAGATGGGGTTCTGCAGCTCGGGCAGGACGATGCCCACCAGACGGGCCCGCGCGGCGCGCAGCTGCGTGGGCCGCTCGTAGCCGAGGACGTCCAGTGCGGTGAGGACGGCCTGCCGGGTGCTGTCGGACACGCCCGGCTTCTCGTTCAGGACGCGACTGACGGTTGCTTCACTGACGCCCACTCGGCGGGCTACTTCTGCGAGCTTGCGGGCCATGGCCGGAGTGTATCCGCACGTCAGTGCGAGGAGACGGGCCGGTGGCCGCCCCGCGCGGGGGACGGCCACCGGTGCGGGGCGGTCAGAAGCCGCTGTTGCCGCTGCCCCGGGTGACGGTGAAGCCGGGGGAGTTGTTGAGCAGCCCGCCCGTCTTCGCGGTGACGGTGGTGTTGGCGACGGTCATGCCGCCGGTGACGTTGTTGAGGTCGAAGCCGTAGGTTCCGGCATTGGCGATGGTGTTCCCGTCGAGGGACAGGTTGCTGATCTTCTTGGCGTAGCTGAGCAGGACGCCCTGGTAGGTGCTGTCCTTGATGGTGTTGCCGTCGACGTGCACGGGCTGGGTGATGTCCGCGGTGTCGGCGTAGATCCACAGCGCGCCGATCGTGGTGGCCCAGTTGATGTGGTACGAGCCGCAGCGCGTGAGGAGGTTGTCCCGGACGTAGATGTCGGAGCTGAAGCCCTGCCCGAAGTAGGTGCTGATGGTGATGCCGGAACCGAAGGCGACCGTGTCGCTGACGGCGTTGTTCTCCAGGGTGTTGTCACCGCCGCCGTAGACCCCGATGCCGTTGGCCTGGATGGGCAGCTGGGCGGTGTTGTGGGAGACGGTGCTGTGGGTGACGTTGCCGTCCTCGGTGTCGAGGGCGAGGGAGTCGTCGCCGGTGTTGCGCACGTGCGACTGCTCGACGCGCGTGTTGTCGGAGCCGCCGTGGACGTGCAGGCCGTCGGCGAAGACGTCGCGCACCCGGACGCCGGAGACGAGCAGACCGGTACCGGGCCGTGCCCACAGGCCGACCTTGGTGTGCTCCATCCACACGTTGTAGATGAGGGAGCCGGAGGCGAAGCTGCCCTCGATGGCGGCCGCGCCGGAGTCGTTGTTGCGCGAGGTCTGGTCGCCGAAGACGGACAGATCGGCGATCTGGACCCGGCCGCCGGTCGAGAAGAGGCCGCCCGCCCCGTTCTCCGCGGTGGACCTGAGCGTGGTGTACCAGGGTCCGGCGCCGCGCAGCGCGACCCCCGACAGGTTGACGCGGCCGGAGATCGAGTAGGTGCCGGACGGCAGCCACAGCCCCTTGCCGGCGCTCGCGGCGCTGCTCAGCGCCGAGTTCAGGGAGCTGGTCACGTCAGCGGCGCCGGGCGTCACGCCGTAGTCCGCGGCCGACACGTAGCCCGCGGGCATGGTGGCGGCGGGGTCGACCAGCTCGGTGTCGACGACGTCGACGGTGTACGAGGCCGCGGTGGACCCGGCGTCCTTCTGCAGCTTCAGGACGGTGCCCGCCGGCCAGGTGCTGGTGTGGAGGTAGCGGACCTCGTCGAAGTAGTGGTGACCGGTGGAGTCCCCCGCGTTGCCCGGGGTGTTGGTGTCGTAGTACCCGGCGCCGTACAGCCACGAGAACTTGTTGGTGGTCTGGAGGTCCGTCACCTTGGACGAGCCCGCGTACAGGGACAGCGGCGCCGTGGTGACGGAACCGCTCGCGGTGTCCGGGATCGAGTAGCGCACGACGAGCGCGTTGGCGGGCTTGGTCAGCGTGATCTGCACGTACTGGCCGGTGGCGGTGAGCTTCACCGCGCTGCGGCCGGTGGACTCGGCGGACAGGCTCGGATAGCTCGTGCTGACGGCCAGCTTGGTGCCGTTGGTGGAGGCGTCGGCCGCCCGGTACTCGGTGTACGGCAGGGTGGCGCCCTGCGCGGCCGGCGCGGTGCCGCCGTCCACGGAGACGCTGTCCACCGCGACGTTTCCGCTGTCGCCGGACTCGGTGCGCAGGCCGATCAGGTTCAGGCCGCCGCGGAGCTTGGCGTCGACGGAGACGTACGCCCAGCCGTCGGCGGCGGGCAGGGACAGCTGACGGGAGCGGACCCCGTTCAGGTACAGGGAGAGGGTCTGCGCGGAGCCGGTGGAGTTGCGGTAGGTGACGGCCAGCGGGTAGGTGCCCGCGGACGGCACGGCGGTGTCGATGACGGTCTCGGCGCCCTGCGCGGTGAAACCGGTGAGGTAGCCGCTGCCGGTGTACCCCGACAGGGAGGTGGCCTTGGCGGGGCCGCCGGTGGCGAACGCGGTCTCCGCCTCGTACGCCTTGCCCGGGGCGGCGCCGTCACCGCCGCCTCCGGGCGGCTCGGTGGAGCCCGCGGAGACGGTGATGTTGTCGACGTTGACGTTGCCCGAGTCGGCGGAGTCGAAGCGGTAGGCGACGGTGTTGGAACCGGCCTTCAGGGTGAGGGACTCGGTGCGCGAGCCCCAGGTGTTCCAGTCGGAGGTCGCCGCCAGTGACGTGGTCAGGGCCTTGCTGCCGTTGACGTACACCGACAGCGTCTTGGCGGAACCGGTGCCGTTGGCGTAGCGGAGCGCCACGTCCGCGGACCCGGCGGCGGCCGCGGTGACGGTGAACGTGGTGGCGGCGGCGCCCTTGTGGGAGTCGGTGTAGCCGCCCACGTAACCGGTGCCCTGGTAGCCGGAGTGCTCGGTCTCGGTCGCGGTGCCGCCGCTCAGCGCCGCGGACTCGGCCTCGTACCGGCCGTCGACCGCCGCGGGGGCGGCCGTGAGCGTGAGCGCGTCGAGGTTGACGTTGCCGGAGTCGGCGGAGCCGAAGACGTACCCGATGGTGTTGCTGCCCGCGGTCAGGGTGACCGGACTGGTCACCGTGGCCCAGGTGTTCCAGTCCGCGGTGGCCGGCAGGGAGACGGTGCCCGCCTTGGTGCCGCGGACGTACAGGGACAGGGTCTGCGTGCTGCCGGTGCCGTTGGCGTAGCGCAGGGCGGAGGTGTGGGCGCCCGCGCTCGCCGCGGTGACGGTGAAGGTCGTGGTCGCGGCGCCCTTGGCGGAGTCGGTGTAGCCGCCGACGAAGCCGCTTCCGGTGAAGCCCGTGTGGTCGCTCTGGACGACGGCGCCGCCGCTGAGCGCGGCCGACTCGGCCTGGTAGGTGGTGGAGGCGGCCACGGCCGGGGTGCCGAGTCCGCCGAGCGCGGCGCACAGCACGGCCAGGACCGTGCCCACCAGAAGGAGCCGGGATCTGGTGCGCTCCGGGCGGAGCACGGAGCCGATTCGAGACATGGGGAACTCCCACGGAAAAGGGGGCGGGTGAGTGACGCGCACCGTAACGGCGCTGTGATGCGCGGGCAATGCGTGCGGACATCCGCGAATTCCGGCGGCCCTTCCCATGAAATCGGTTGCGTTGTTTGCACGGCTCCAACTACCGCTGCGTGCAGCGGAGTTGAGGCCGGGAAGCGGTCCGATCCGAGGGAACACAATTACGTGCCGAAGGTCGGATTCTTGCTCTGCTTCTTGCGTGCTCCGCGGGCCGCGGTCTCATCGCCCGGACTCTCTTCTTGCCAGCTCAGCCAGGGTAGGAAGCGCTGTCTTGGCTGGCGG
Organism: Streptomyces sp. NPDC001904; assembly: GCF_040297005.1. NCBI lineage: Bacteria > Bacillati > Actinomycetota > Actinomycetes > Kitasatosporales > Streptomycetaceae > Streptomyces > Streptomyces sp. NPDC001904. Next base: position 480,882 of record NZ_JBEOYI010000002.1, read on the forward strand.
TCCGGCCCCGGTGAGCCGGGTGCGGGACGGATCGGGCGGCCCCGATGTCGGGTTCTTGCGTCCGGTTTCGTCAGAAGATTTCTCGGAAGTCCGCAGGTGTTATTGATGCTTTGCGTATTCAGATTTGTGTATTGCTCGCCGTTCGTGGGGGCCGTAACTTGTGCGTCACCTCGACGGGCCGCGTATCGACGCTGTGCCTCTCCACTTCACCCTCAGGGACGATCCATGACCGCAATACCGGTGGGCAGAAACGCCCGCGTCGGCATCGCCGTGGCCGCGGTGGCCGCACTCGGCCTCTCCGTGAGCGGCTGCGGAGCCTCCGGCGACGAATCCGCCGATCCCAACGGCAAGATCACCATCACGGTGAACGACATGCCCGCGAAGACCGACCCGGTCAACCGCAAGATCTTCCTGCAGGACGTGGCCGCGTTCGAGAAGGCCAACCCGAAGATCCATGTCGTCCCGCACGAGGGGCAGATGGATCCCCAGACGTTCTCCACCAAGCTCGCCGGAGGCCAGCTGGAGAACGCCTACTACGTCTACCTCACCGACCCGGCCGGGATCATCGCCAAGCACCAGGCGGCCGACATCACCGACGCCCTCAAGGACTATCCGGAGGCCCAGCAGGTCAAGCCCCAGCTGCGCAAGGTCTTCCAGGACGAGGCCGGCCGCACCTACGGCGTGACCGAGGGCAACTACTCCATGGGCCTGGTCTACAACCGCACCCTGTTCAAGAAGGCCGGCCTGGACCCCGACAAGCCCCCCACGACGTGGGACGAGGTCCGCGCCGACGCCAAGAAGATCGCCGCTCTCGGCAAGGGGATCACCGGCTACGGCGACTACAGCAAGTCGAACACCGGCGGCTGGCACTTCACCGCGGAGATGTACTCCCGCGGCGGTGACGTGGCCAAGAAGCAGCCCGACGGCACCTGGAAGGCCGACTTCGACAACGCCACCGGCCGGGCCGTCCTCCAGCAGCTGCACGACATGCGCTGGACCGACAACTCCATGGGTCAGCGCCAACTCCTCGAATGGGCCGACCTGTTGCAGATGATGGGCGCGGGCAAGCTGGGCATGTACCTGGCCACCTCGGACAACATCCCCACCATCGCCGCGCAGTACAAGGGCGACCCCAAGGAGTACGGCTTCGGCGCCATCCCGGAGGGCAAGGGCACGCTGGCGGGCGGCGGCGGGTTCATGTTCAACCCGAAGAACAGCCCCGCGCAGACCAAGGCCGCCCTGGCCTGGATCATGTTCAAGTTCGAGAACCCCGACCGGATCACCATGGGCCAGAAGCGCGCCGCCGCCCACAAGCAGCCGGTCGGCCTGCCCGAGCCCAACATCTGGACCGGCGCCGCGCAGAAGACCAAGGCCGCGGCCGACAAGAAGTACGCGAACCAGCCCGTCGCGAACTACAAGCCGTTCAGCGACGCCATCGGCGGGATCCCGCTCCGCCTCGAACCGCCGCAGGCCCAGAAGATCTACGCCGTCCTGGACACCGCCATGGCCAAGGTGCTCACCGAGAAGAACGCCGACATCGACAAGCTGCTCGGCGACGCCTCGAAGCAGGTCGACGCCCTCCTCGCCGCCCAGTAGCGGCCGCCGTCCCGCCGTGCCGCGGCACCTGACCCCGCGGCACGGCCCCGGCCCCACCCCGTACCGCCGAACCCCCGAACCACAAGGAGAAACCATGGCGACGTCCCTCGCGCCGCGGCGCAGCGAGGTCCGCCCGCCGCTGCCCGCCACGGCCCCCGGGCCCGGCCGATGGCCGCACCTGCGCCGGCGGCTCACGGACAACGCCCTGGCCTACGGCTTCCTCGCCGCCGGGATCCTCAGCTTCGCCTACTTCTCCTGGTATCCGCTCGTCCGCGGCATCGTCCTGAGCTTCCAGCGCGACAACCTCATCACCGACCCGCAGTGGATCGGCCTGGGCAACTACCGCACCCTGCTGGCCGACCCGCTGTTCTGGACCGCGTGGAAGAACACCGCCGAGTTCACCGGCCTGGCCCTGGTCTTCGGCTACGCCGTGCCCTTCGTCATCGCCGTCCTCCTCAACGAACTGCGCCACTTCAAGGCCTACTTCCGCATCGCCGTGTACCTGCCGGTCATGCTCCCGCCGATCGTCAGCGTCATGCTGTGGCAGTACTTCTACGATCCGGGCCAGGGCCTGTTCAACACCCTCCTGCACGGCGCGCACCTGCCCACCTCCCAGTGGGTGCAGTCCCCGCACACCGCCATGATCTCGCTCGTCCTCGTCTCCACCTGGGCCAACATGGGCGGCGCCACCCTCATGTACCTCGCCGCGCTGCAGTCCATCCCCGGTGAGCTGTACGAGGCGGCCGAACTGGACGGCGCCGGAATGTGGGCGCGGCTGCGCCACGTCACCGTGCCGCAGATGCGCTTCGTGATGCTGGTGCTGCTCCTGCTCCAGATCATCTCGACGATGCAGGTGTTCATCGAGCCCTTCCAGATGACCGGCTTCACCAACACCTCCACCATCACCGTGATGACGCTGATCTACCGCTACGCGTTCGCCGTCAACAACGACTTCGGCCTCGCCGCCGCGATGAGCGTGCTCCTGTTCGTCGTCCTCGGCGTCTTCGCCGCCGTCTATCTGCGCCTGACCCGCGACGGCGACCAGGGCTGAGGGAGAAGCACATGTCCAAGGCCACATCCGCCGCCGAGTCCGCGCAGCGCAGCCTGATCTCCGCCAAGGAACTCGCCCGCCCGCGCAACCGGCGTCTCTACTACGCGATCCTCACCCTCACGGTGATCGCCTTCGCGGCCGCCTTCCTGTACCCGCTGTGGTGGATGGCGAGCTCCGCCCTGGAGACACCCCGCCAGTTCGCCGAACAGACCCCGACGCTGCTGCCCAAGTCGGTCCACCTGAGCGCCTACAAGGACGCCTGGACCCAGATGGACATCGCCCACTTCTTCCTCAACACCGTGTACTACGCGGCCGGCGGCTGGGCGATCCAGATGGCGGTCGACGTCTGCGCCGCGTACGCGCTGTCCAAGCTGCGCCCGGTCTTCGGCAACATCGTCTTCGCCGGCATGCTCGCCAGCCTCATGCTGCCCGCCGCGGCCCTCCTCGTCCCCGCCTACCTGACGGTCAACGACCTCCCGCTGTTCCACGTCAACCTCGTCAACACCCCCTGGGCGCTGTGGCTGCCGGGAGCGGCCAACGCGTTCAACATCTACGTGCTGCGCCGCTTCTTCGACCAGATCCCCACGGACATCCTCGACGCCGCGTCCATCGACGGGGCCTCCCGCCTCCAGGTGCTCGTGCGCGTCGTGCTGCCGCTGTCCCGTCCCGTGCTCGCCGTGGTCTCCATCTTCTCGGTCGTCGGCATGTGGAAGGACTTCCTGTGGCCGCTGCTGGTCCTCCAGGACCCCGACCGGCAGACCCTGTCCGTGGCCCTGCACCGGCTGTCCACGTCCACCACCCAGGTGCCGCCCACCGAGATGATCGCCGGTCTCACCATCGCCGCCGTCCCGATGGTGGTCCTCTTCCTCTTCTTCCAGCGCCACATCATCAGCGGCCTGTCCGCGGGCGCCCTCAAGGGATAGCGCCCTCCTCCGCACTTCTGTCACCCCTCATCTCATGCAAGGAGTCCCTTTCGTGGCCCGATCCACCGACGCCCACGACGAATGGTGGCGCCACGCCGTCATCTACCAGGTCTATCCGCGCTCCTTCGCCGACGCCGACGGCGACGGCATCGGAGACCTCGCCGGAGTCCGCGGGCGCCTGTCCCACCTGGCCGGACTCGGCGTCGACGCCCTCTGGTTCAGCCCGTGGTACGCCTCCCCGCAGGCCGACGCCGGATACGACGTCGCGGACTACCGGCGCATCGACCCCGCGTTCGGCGACCTGGCCGAGGCCGAGGCGCTCATCGCCGACGCGCACGCCCTGGGCCTGCGCATCATCGTCGACATCGTCCCCAACCACGTCTCCGACCAGCACGCCTGGTTCCAGGAGGCCCGCGCCGCGGCCCCCGGCGCCGAGGCCCGCGACCTGTTCTGGTTCCGGCCGGGACGCGGCGCCGACGGCGAACTGCCGCCGAACGACTGGCAGTCCGTCTTCGGCGGCCCGGCCTGGACCCGCGTCGACGACCCCGACGGCACCCCGGGGGAGTGGTACCTGCACCTCTTCGCGCCCGAGCAGCCCGACCTCAACTGGAACAACCCCAAGGTCCGCGAGGAGCACGAGGACATCCTCAGGTTCTGGTTCGACCGCGGCGCCGACGGCGTCCGCATCGACTCGGCGACCATGCCCGCCAAGGACCCCGACCTGCCCGAGTTCGCCCCCGACAGCACACCCCCCGACCACCCCTACATCGACCGCGACGACGTCCACTCCATCTACCGCTCCTGGCGCGCCGTCGCCGACGGCTACGAGCCCGCCCGCGCCCTCATCGGCGAGGTGTGGCTCGCCGACCCCGAACGCTTCGCCCGCTACCTGCGCAGCGACGAGATGCACACCGCCTTCAACTTCGACTACCTCAACAGCCCGTGGGAGCCCGGCGCCCTGCGCACCGTCATCCAGGACACCCTCGACGCCCACGCGGGCGTCGGCGCCTCCCCGACCTGGGTGCTCTCCAACCACGACGTGACCCGCCACGTCACCCGCTACGGCCGGACCGACAGCTCCTACGGCCACGCACTGCGTCAGCACGGCACCCCCACCGACCTCGAACGCGGCACCCGCCGGGCCCGCGCCGCCCTGCTGCTCGCCCTGGCCCTGCCCGGCGCGCACTACCTCTACCAGGGCGAGGAACTGGGCCTGTGGGAGGTCGAGGACATCCCCGCCGGCCTGCGCCAGGACCCGATCTTCCACCGCACCGGGGGCCAGGACATCGGCCGGGACGGCTGCCGGGTACCGCTGCCGTGGTCCGGCACGGAGCCTCCGTTCGGCTTCAGCCCCACGACGACGGCACAGCCCTGGCTGCCCCAGCCCGCCGCCTGGGCCGCCCACACCGTCGAGGCCCAGCAGGCGGACCCGGAGTCCATGCTCGCCTTCTACCGGGCCGCGCTCGCCGCCCGCCGCCGGTACGCGGAGGACCTGCGCGGCGGCTCCTTCCGCTGGCACGACTCGGACCCGTACGTGCTCGTCCTCGGGCGCGGCCCCGGCTTCCTCTGCGTCGCCAACCTGTCCGGGACCGACCAGCCGTTGCCCCCGCACGCCGAGATCCTGCTCAGCAGCGCACCGGGCACGCCCGCGCCCGGCTCGCTGGCGCCCGACACCACGGTGTGGCTGCGCACCGGGTGACCGGCCCGGGGTCCGACGTCCCGTCGGGCACACCACGTGGACACCTCCTGGACAGAAAGCACCTTCCATGGCCCGCAGGCTCTCCGAAGTGGCCCGCCGCGTAGGCGTCAGCGAAGCGACCGTCAGCCGCGTCCTCAACAGCAAACCCGGCGTCTCCGACGCCACCCGCAAAGCGGTCCTCACCGCGGTCGACGTCCTGGGCTACGAACGGCCCACCCAACTGCGCGGCGCCAGCTCCCGCCTCGTCGGGCTCGTGCTGCCCGAACTGCAGAACCCCATCTTCCCCGCCCTGGCCGAAGTCGCCGGCGGCGCCCTGGTCCAGCTCGGCTTCACCCCCGTGCTGTGCACCCGGACCGCCGGCGGCCTCACCGAGGCCGAGTACGTCTCCATGCTGCTCGACCAGCACGTGTGCGGCGTGATCTTCTGCGGCGGGCTCAACACCCAGGAGTACGAGTCGCTCGTCCAGCGGGGCGTGCCCGTCGTCCTGCTGAACGCCGCCGTCGCCCAGCCGTCCACGGGCCACGGGTCCGCCGGATTCCCCCAGGTCTCCACCGACGACGCCACCGCCGTCGAACAGGCCCACGCCCATCTCACCGCACTCGGCCACAGCCGGATCGGCCTCCTCGTCGGCCCGTCCGACCACGGCCCCTCGCGCCGCAAGGCCGACGCCTTCACCCGACTGACGGCCCGCCGCGGACCGCACGTCCGTGAGCACCTCGTGGGGCACGCCCTGTTCTCCTTCGAGGGCGGACAGGCGGCGGCGGGCGAACTCCTCCAGCAGCAGATCACCGGCCTCATCTGCGGCAGCGACATCCTGGCCCTCGGCGCCATCCGCGCGGCCCGCCGCGCGGGCCTGGCCGTCCCGGAGGACCTCTCCGTCGTCGGCTACGACGACTCCGCCTTCATGAACTACACCAACCCGCCCCTGACCACGCTCCGCCAGCCGATCGAGGCCATGTCACGAGCCGCCGTCACCCTCCTCGCCAACCAGATCGGAGGTGTCCCCACCAGCGCCACCGAGCTCCTGCACGAACCCGAACTCGTGGTCCGCAACTCCACCGCCCCACCGGCCCTCCGGCGCAGGATGCGCCCCGTGGGAGGAACCGCGCTGGGCGCCTGACCACGGGCGGACCCCCGGCAGGGGGTGTACCCAGACCCACCCCCGCTCCGGGGGCGGCTCGGATGTCGGACGCCGGGTGCCGATCCCTACCGTCGAACCATGACCAACCACTCGCACAACTCGCGTACGTTCATGGGGACTTCGGCAGTGCGGCGCGGCCTCGCCGGGGCGGTGGCGCTGCTGCTCGCGGGCGCCGCCGCGGCCCCCGCCGTCGCCGCGCGACAGGGCACGGGGACGGCGACTGGCGCACGGGGGTCGCTCGTCTCCGTCACCCCCGTCGCCTCCCTCGACCGGGCAGGGGTCACGCGCTGGCTCGCCGACCACGAGATGGACACCGGGACGGTGCGGCAGGGGGTGCGCGCCTACCGGCTCACCTACCGCACGCTCGACGCGTACGGCCGGCCCACCACCGCCACGGGCCTGTTCACCGTCCCGGCCGGCGGCGCCCACCGGCTCGGCCTCGTCTCCGACACCCACGGCACGATGGTCGCCCGCGACTACGCCCCTTCCGTCGGAGACGACTTCGGCCGCATCCCCTCGTACCTCTACGCCTCGTCCACCGGCAAGGCCGTCGCCGCCCCCGACTACCTGGGCCTCGGGCAGGGCCCCGGCACCCATCCCTACATGGACACCGCCTCGTCCGTGACGGCCGCCGTCGACATGCTGCGCGCCGCCCGGGAGGCGGGCCGCCGCCTCGACCGCCCGCTCACCGGCGACGTGTACGCGACCGGCTTCTCCCAGGGCGGCCAGGTGGCGATGGCACTGGGCAAGGAGCTGCGGCGCGGCCCGGCACACGGCTTCCGGCTGCGGGCGCTGGCCCCGGTCAGCGGCCCCTACGACCTGTCGGGCCAGGAGATCCCCGCCCTCTTCGACGGCCGGGTCAACCCCGCGAGCGGCGTCGTCTACACCTCGTACTTCCTGGTGGCCCAGAACCGGCTCCGCCCCCTCTACCGGGACCCCGCCGAGGCCTTCCGCGCCCCGTACGCGGACCGGGTCGAGGCGCTCTACGACGGCCGGCACACCGAGGAGGAGATCGTCACGAGCCTGCCCGGCTCGGTGGAGGAACTGCTCACCCCCGGGTTCGCCGCGCGGATGAAGCACCCCACGGGAGCGCTGAAGGCGGCGATCGACGCCAACGACCGCAGCTGCGCCTGGAAGCCGGACGTGCCGGTGCGGCTGTACGCGGGGGAGTCCGACACGGACGTCCCGATCGGCAACGCCCACAGCTGCGCGAAGCGGCTCGGCGGCGCCCCGGTCCTGGACCAGGGGAAGGCGGACCACTTCGGCAGCTTCCAGAAGGCCGCACCCGGGATCGCGGAGTGGTTCAGGGCCGCGGCTCGTCGAAGCTGACGTCGGCGGTGAAGGCGGCCCGCCGCGTGGCCCGGCGCAGCGCCTTCAGGACGGCGCCGCCGACGACCAGGGTCAGCACGACGGTGAGCGCGGCCCGGCCCAGGTCCCAGCCGAGCGAGGTCGCCAGACAGTAGGCGAGGAAGCGGGCCAGGTTGTCGTGGAGCGGGGCGTCCGGCTGGTAGGCGACGGACGACGCGAGGGAGTCGATGAACGGCCAGCCCGACAGGTTCATGATCGTGCCGTACGCGAACGCGGCGAGGAACCCGTAGGCGGCGAGCATCAGCCGCTCGCCCCGCCCGCGCAGCGAGTCCGCCCCCGGCAGCAGCCCGGCGCCCATCGTGAACCAGCCCATGGAGATCATCTGGAACGGCATCCACGGCCCGACCCCGCCGGTGAGCAGCGCGGACGCGAACATGCTGAGCGAGCCGAGCACGAACCCGAAGCCGGGCCCGAGCACCCGCCCGCTGAGCACCATCAGGAAGAACATCGGCTCGATCCCGGCCGTGCCCGCGCCGATGGGCCGCAGCGCCGCGCCCGCCGCCGCCAGCACGCCGAGCATCGCGACGGCCTTCGGGCCCATGCCGGACTCGGAGATCGTCGCGGCGACGACGGCGACGAGCAGGACGAGCAGCGCGGCGAAGAGCCAGGGGGCGTCCTGGGAATGGGCGGTCACCTGCGAGCCCGGCCCGGCGATCAGCGGCCAGCCGATCGAGACCACGCCCACGGCGCTGACCAGCAGCAGCGCGGCGACGGAGCGCGGGCCGAGCCGGACGGGGTTCGCCTGCCGGTCGGGGACGGGGGTCACGCGAGCGCCTCCCGGACCTGGGCGACGGTCAGCCACGGCTGCGGCGCCAGCACCTTCGCCACCTGCGGCGCGAACGACGGCGACGACGTGACGATCTCCGGGGTCGGCCCGTCCGCGACGATCTCGCCGTCCGCGAGGATCGCCACCCGGTGGGTCAGCTCCGCCGCCAGCTCGACGTCGTGCGTGGCCATGACGATGGCGTGCCCGCGCGCCGACAGCCCGCGCAGGACCGTGACGAGACGGCCCTTCGCCGCGTAGTCGAGCCCGCGCGTCGGCTCGTCGAGCAGCACCAGCGGCGGCGCGGCGGTCAGCACGATCGCCAGCGCCAGGGTGAGCCGCTGCCCCTCGGACAGATCGCGCGGGTGCGTGTCGTCGGCGATCCCCGGCAGGAGGTCGCCGAGCAGGGCCCGGCAGGTGCCGGGGGCCGCCTCCGCGTCCTTGTCGGCGGCGGCGCACTCGGCGCCGACCGTGTCGGCGCAGAGCAGGTCGCGGGGTTCCTGCGGGACGAGCCCCACCTTGCGGATGAGGTCGCGGGGCGTCGCCCTGTGCGGCACGAGCCCGTCGACCCGCACCGATCCGACGGTCGGCTTGATCATCCCCACGAGGCTGGAGAGCAGCGTGGACTTCCCGGCGCCGTTCCGCCCCATCAGAGCGACGATCTCGCCTCCGGCGACCCGGAGGTCGACTCGGCGGAGGGCGTCGACGCGGCCCCTGCGGACGCCGAGCCCGGCTGTCTCCGCGAGCGGCGATCCCGTCACCGCCACGGGGCTCCGCCCCGGACCCCGCTCCTCGAACGCCGGAGGGGCTGTTCTTGCGGCCAGCCGGTCCCGGAGCGGTCCGGCGGCGCGCCGCGCGTCCCGGACCGTCAGCGGCAACGGCGACCATCCCGCCAGCCGCCCCAGACCCACCACCGGCGGATACACCGGCGACTCGGCCATCACGGCGGCCGGGTCCCCGACCAGCAACGGCTCCCCGGGCCCGGCCAGCAGCGCGACCTGATCCGCGTACTGCACCACCCGTTCGAGCCGGTGCTCGGCCATCAGCACGGTCGTCCCGAGATCGTGCACGAGCCGCTGGAGCACGGAGAGCACTTCCTCGGCGGCGGCAGGGTCGAGCGCCGACGTCGGCTCGTCGAGCACCAGCACGCGCGGGTGCGGGGTGAGGACGGAACCGATCGCGACGCGCTGCTGCTGGCCGCCGGAGAGCGTGGCGATGGGCCGGTCGCGCAGACCGGCGAGCCCGAGCAGGTCGAGGGTCTCCTCGACCCGGCGCCGCATGACCGGCGCGGGCAGCCCCAACGACTCCATCCCGTAGGCGAGTTCGTCCTCGACGGTGTCGGTCACGAAGTGCGCCAGCGGATCCTGGCCGACCGTGCCGACGACATCGGCGAGCTCGCGCGGCTTGTGCGTCCGGGTGTCGCGCCCGGCCACGGTGACCCGTCCGGCCAGGGTGCCCCCGGTGAAGTGCGGCACGAGCCCGCTCACCGCGCCGAGCAGCGTCGACTTGCCGACGCCGGACGGCCCGGCCAGCAGCATCAGCTCGCCCTCGGGCACGTGCAGCTCGATGCCGCGCACGGTGGGCGTCCGGTCGCCGTCGTACGTCACGGAGACGTCCTCGAAGCGGATCATGACGACGACTCCTGCTTTCGCTGTACGGGTTCGGGGACCGGCGCGACCCATGCCGGAAGGAGTCCGACGAGGACCCCCGCGGCCGGCCACAGCGGCAGCGCGGGCGCCGTCAGCGGCACCACGGACGGCGCGAGCGCGGCCGGGTCCCGGGCGGCGCTCCAGATCATCACGGCGGCGGCGACCGCACCCGATCCGGCGACGAGCCAGGCCCGCACACCCCACGTGTCGGGCCGGTAGCGGGTGCGCACCGAGCGCCGCCCGCCCAGCCAGAGCCCGCCGAGCGCGGCGACGACCCCGGCGAGCAGCACGGGCAGCCCGTACCCGGCGCCCGAGGAGGCGAGCAGCCCGTACGTGCCCGCGCACACGCCGATCAGACCGCCCAGGGTGAGCGCGGCGGTGGCCCGGCGCACGGCGGGCGGCACCTCTGCGGTGCGCCCGTAGCCCCGCGCGTCCATGGCCGCGGCGAGGGCCACCGACCGTTCGAGCGCGCCCTCCAGGACGGGCAGGCCGACCTGGAGCAGCCCGCGCAGCCCGCTGTCGGGGCGGCCCCGGAGGCGGCGGGCCGCCCGCAGCCGCCGGACGTCGGCGACGAGGTTCGGCGCGAAGGTCAGGGCGACGACGACCGCGACGCCCGCCTCGTACAGCGCGCCCGGCAGCGACTTCAGCAGCCGCGACGGGGAGGCCAGCGCGTTCGCGGCGCCGACGCAGATCAGCAGCGCGGCCAGCTTCAGCCCGTCGTACAGGGCGAACACCAGGCCCTCCAGCGTCACCCGCCCGCCGATCCGCACACCCTGCGCCCAGTCGGGCAGCGGCACCTCGGGCAGCGTCAGCACGACGTGCGAGCCGGGGATGGGGGAGCCGAGGAAGCAGGCGAACACCAGCCGGATGCCGATCACGACGAGTCCCAGCTTCACGAACGCGCCGTACGACCGCGCCCACGGCGCCTCCGTGCGGCGCGCCGCCACCACGTATCCGGCGACGCCGACGAGCAGCGCGAGCAGCAGCGGGTTCGTGGTGCGGGAGGCGGCGGTGCCGAGGCCGAGCGCCCAGATCCACCAGGCGCCCGGGTGCAGCGAACGGGAACGGCTCGCCCGCGGGGCCCGCAGTGCGTCGAGACCCATGGCTCAGCCGCGGCGGCGCTTGGCCTGCCAGATCGCCGCACCGCCGAGCACGACGACGGCGGCGACCCCCGCGAGGACGCCGACGGACGGCAGCGAGCCGCCCGACTTCTTCGAGGACTCCGTGGCGCCCGGCGACTGCTGCCGCTCCTGCCCGCCGACCTGCTCGCCGCAGCCGGTCCTCGGATACCCGGAGACGGCGCACAGCAGCGCGCTGCTGTCGTAGCGCAGCGGCTCGGCGACGGCGGCCAGCGCGTCCGCGGCGGTCGCGTCCCCGCCGACCCGGGCGCACGCGGTGCGCGCCTTCGGCGGAGTCTCGCCGTCGGGCGCGTCCGCTGCCGTGCCGAAGTCGATGACGACGGCGACCCGCTTCTTCCCGTCCCGCGCGGCCGTGTCACCGCAGACCGCGTCGAAGTCGGCGGCGGCGCGCGGCTTCGTGGCGTCCTTCGAGTCCGCGCTCACCGCGAACCGGAACCCCTCGACGTCCCCGTCCGACGGCCTGCTCTGGGAGGGGCCCATGGTCGCGTACGTCCAGGAGCCGCCGTCGTTCTCCCAGAACGACCAGTACCGGTACCCGGCGGCCTGCGCGGGCGCGGCGACGGCGAGGCCGAGGACGGCCGCGAGCAGGACGAGCAGCAGTCGGGCGGCGCGGCTCACTTCTGCTGCTTCTTACGCCCGCTGATGAGGATGCCCGCGCCGACGGCGGCGATGAACATGACGCCCACGATCCACCAGGACACCCCGCTGCCGCCGTCGTCCTTCTTCTCGTCGGCGGAGTCGGCGGACTTGCCGGAGGCCGGCTCGGGGCCCGTCTTGTTCAGCGCGCTCACCAGGTCGGTGCCGCCGAAGTCCCGCGGGTCGTTGCCGGTGGCGTGCGCGGCGAAGATCAACTGCGCGTAGGCGGCGGGCCCCGCGCCCTTCGCCCAGTCCTGCGCGTTCTTCTCCAGCCAGGCGTACGGGTCCTTGGTGTACTTGATGCCCTCGGCGGCGGCGACGGCCGTCACCGCGTCGGCGGTGTTTCCGTAGTCGGGCTGGTCGGCGGCGCCGGCCAGCTGCGACTTCAGGTACAGGTGCGTGGAGAGCTGGTTCTGGAGGTACACGGCGCCGTTGTGCGCGATGCCGTCGGCGGTCCTCGCCGCGTCGCCGCTCTCGCAGGTGTACGCGTCCGGGGCGTCGCCCTTCTCGGCGGCGAAACCGGAGCCGAGGGCGCCGAGGACACCGGCGGCGGTGGCGTCGGCGTTCGCGACGAGCTCGCCCTTCTTGCCGGGCTGGTAGGCGAGCGCGCCGCCGTTCTTCCCGTCCGAGCAGGGCAGGGCCAGGGTGCCGAGGGCGTCGAGGCCGGACTTGCCGGAGCCGGACCGCACCTCGGCGGGCTCCTCGCCGGAGGTGGACAGGGCGCCGAGCACGACCGCGGTGGAGTTGCCGTCGCTGGCGCCGCCCGGGTTGTAGCCCCAGCCGCCGTCGCCGTTCTGGTTCTTCTTCAGCCAGGCCACGCCCTTGGCGACCTCGCCGTCGCGGCCGCCCACGGCGGCCAGGGCCTGGACGGCGGCGGCCGTGCTGTTGCTGTCGACGGGCGTCCTGGCGTCGCAGGCCTTGCCCGGCTCGGCCCGGAAGGCGGCGAAGCCGCCGTCCTCGCACTGCTGCCCGGCCAGCCAGTCGACGGCCTTCGCGGCGGGCCGGACGCCTTCCGTCTTCTGCGCCACGAAGGCGAGGGACTGGCGCCAGACGCCGTCGTACGTGGGGTCGCTCGACCCGTACAGACCGCTGGGTACGACGACCTTCGGGGACGCCGAGGGGGAGGCACCGTCCGCGAGGGCGGCCGGCGCCGCCGCGCCGCCGATCACGACGGTCGCGGCGACGAGTGCGGCGCTGCGGCGAATGTTCATGCTGGGGCGGGTGCCTCTCCCTGCGGGGAGCCGGGCGGCACGGCACGCTGCTGCTACCGGGCGGCTCCAGCTCCGTATGCCTCGACGGTTCTGAGCCGATCATGAGGCGGGTGAGGCAATCCGGCTGTGACGGTTGCGGGTCAGCGCCGGACTCCCACCGGCTTCCCCTCACACACGCTTGATGACGACGCCTTCACTGTACCGGGCGCCAGGTTTCGGGGTCGTGCCGCGCCGGGTCCGTCGTTCGTCCGCGGCCCCGGTGGGGGCTGGTCGCGCAGTTCCCCGCGCCCCTGAGGCATGCGCTGCGCGCAGCCTCCCCTGGATGCCGAAGGCATCTCAGGGGCGCGGGGAACTGCGCGAGAAGCGGCCACCGGGCCGGGCACGAAGAACGACCCGGGACCGGCCCACGACGGCGCCGCACGGGAACGTGTCAGCGGACCTCGACGGCGCCGTCGTCCGAGCCCCGGGGACCGCCCAGGTACCGCTCGACGGCGGAGCCCGCTTCGTCACCGCTCAGGTTCTTGCGGACCGAGTCGAGGATCGTCAGCCCCTGCCCGACGAGCCCGGCCGCGATCTCGCCGAGACCGTCGGCCCCGTTCAGGACGTTCACATTGGCCCCGGCGAGCCCGGCGGACGCCTCCTTCACGATCTGCGGCAACTGATCGATGAGCATCCGGTCCAGCGCGACCCGGTCGTAGGACGCCGCGGCCTCGGCCTGGATCTTCATGCGCTCGGCCTCGGCCAGCGCCAGCACCCGGATCCGCTCGGCATCGGCCTGCGCCGGCTTCACGACCTCCGCGATCAGCTCCTTCTCCCGCAGCTCGGCCTGCCTGAGCGCCAGCTCGGTCTGCGCCGCGAGCACCTCCTGCTGCGCGTGCGCCCGCGCCAGCGGCCCGGCCTGGTCGGCCTGCGCCTTGGCCCGGTCCACCTCGGCGCTGAACTCGGCCTGCACGATCGCGGTCTGCCGCGCGAACTCGGCCTGCTTGCGCGCCGCCGCCTGCTCGGCCTCGACGGAGGCCTGGTTGGCCTGCGCCTGCGCGATCTTCGCGGCGCGCTGGATGGCGGCCTTGTGCGGCTGCGACATGGCCTCGATGTACCCGGTGGCCCCGTCGTCGATGGACTGGATCTGCAGCGAGTCGACGTGCAGCCCGATCTTCGCCATCTCTGCCTTGGAGGTGTCGAGCACCTCCGTCGCCAGCTTCTGCCGCTCGGTGACGATCTCCTCGACGGTCATCGAGCCGATGATGGAGCGCAGATGACCGGCGAAGATCCGCCCGGTGAGCACCGACATCTGCTCCTGGTCGGACAGGAAGCGCTGCCCGGCGTTGACGATCGACTCGTGGTCGTTGCCCACCTTGAAGGCGATGACGGCCCGCACGGTCAGCGCGATGCCCTGCTTGGTCACGCACTTCTCGACGACCTCCGCCTCCGCCATGGCCAGCGACAGGAAGCGGGTCTTGCGGAACACGGGCAGCACGAACTTGCCGTGCCCGGTGACGACGCGGAACGGCGCTCCCCCAAGTCCCCGCCTGCCACCCGAGATCAACATCGCCTCGTCGGGGGCGGGAACGCGATATCCGAACATCCTTGACGTCTCCTTAGCGGGCGCCGCCGTCGCCGTCGGCGAGGAGAGGATCGGTCCAGGCCATGACCACGACCTGCCGGGTGCCGCGCGACTCGATCACGAGCACGGTCGTCCCGCGCTCCAGAGGCTCGTCGGACCACGCGAGAAACGTCTCGGTCCCGCCCCTGACCCGTACCAGCACCTCGCCCGGCCCCCCGGCACCCCGTGTGCCGAGCACCAGCTTCCCCGTACAGCCGACCACAGCCTCGTCCGGCGCCATCGGCGGCCGCCCCCTTGTCGTTCCAGCTCAAGTGAGCTCTTGGCCAGGACCATACGCCTGCGTGTTCCACCCGACCATCCAGGTGCGGCAAAGATCCCCGGACCCCGGGACGGCGTCCCGGTGACGCTCCGGTCAGGGCACCGCGACGTACGCCACCGGGTCGCTGCCCGCGGCCGCCTCCGCCCGTCCGAGCTTCACCAGCCGGCGCAGATGGGCCTCCGCCTCCGACACCGCGATGGTCCGCGAGCCGAACGGGATCTCGGCCCACGGACGGTTCCACTCCATGCGCTCCGCGAGCTGCCAGGGCGTGAGCGGCACCGCGAGCAGGGAGAGCAGATCGGTCAGCCGGGACTCGTGGTGCTCCAGCAGCTCCCGGACGCGGGCGGGCGCGTCGGTGAAGGTGTGCTGGTGTGCCGGGAGGATCTCGGCGGGGGCGAGCCTGCCGACGCGCTCGAGCGAGTCGAGGTAGTCGCCGAGGGGGTCGGTGACGGTGGTGTCGTCCGGGTCCTCGTACAGGCCGATGTGCGGGGTGATGCCCGGCAGGACGTGATCGCCGCTGAACAGGCGCCCGTTTCCGGGGAGTTGGGCCGGGTGGTCCTCTTCGAGGTGCAGGCAGACATGGCCCGGGGTGTGGCCCGGCGTCCAGATCGCGCGCAGCCTGCGGCCCGGCAGGGGGAGCAGGTCGCCGGGGGTGATGGTGCGGTCGGGCAGCGCCGGGTCGAGGCCGGGCAGACGACGCGGGACGCCGTCGTCGCGGGCGCGGGTGAGCGGCGCCACGTGCGCCTCGGGCGCCCCGGCGGCCTCCAGCTTCCGGGCCATGTACGCGTACCAGCGCGACGGGTCGTTCTCCCGGGTGCGCCGCACCACGGCCGCGTCCGCCTCGTGCATCGCGATCCAGGCGCCGGACGCCTCGCGCACCTTCGCCGACAGCCCGTGGTGGTCGGGGTGGTGGTGGGTGATCAGGACGCCCGCGAGGTCGCCGACCGAGGTGCCGCAGTTCGAGAGCCCGGCCGTCAGCGTGTCCCAGGACTCCGGATCGTCCCAGCCGGTGTCGACCAGGACCGGTCCCGCGTCGGTGTCGAGGACGTAGACGAGGGTGTGGCCGAGAGGGTTGTCGGGGATCGGGACCCGGATGCTCTGCACGCCTCCGCCGTGGTCGGTCACCTGCGTAGCCTTCGTCACCTGTGCCACCTCTGTCGCCTCCGTCACTGGTCCCCCAGCCCGTGTCCGAGGGGCACCGGCCGCCGTGCCGAACTCCCGTCACTGTAATGGAACTTGTAGAACTTGTTTCAATGGTTGCCCCGGTCGCCCGGATCGGCGGCCGGTCCGCGCCAGACGGTCTCGCCCTCGTCGTCCTCGCCGCACGCCGTGAGCCCGAGGGCGCGCGCCACCGCCGCCGACGCGTGGTGCCGGGGGTGGACATGGGCGACGAGCTCCGCCGTGCCGTGCGCCGCCAGCCACCCCGCCATCCCGAGCGCGGCCTCCCGGGCGAAGCCGCGCCCCTGCCACGGGGTGCCCACGACCCAGGCCACATCGGCCGTGCCGTCGTCGGCCACGGTCGCCTGCACGTATCCCGTCAGCCGCTCCGAGCCGGTCTCCTCCAGCACCCAGTTCAGCCACGCGGTTGCCGGGTCGGGCGACCCCGCCACCTGGCGGGCGTACCGCGCGCGCAGCGCCCCGGCTGACGGCGGCTCGCCGCCGGTGAAGGTGTAGAGCGCCGGGTCGGCGAGCACCGCCGCCATCTCGTCGGCGTGGGTCACGGCCAGCGGCAGCAGGGTGAGGTGCGGGGTGCGGATCGGCTCGGGAAGCATCCGCGCACCCTATGCCCGGTCGCTCGTCGTGCCCGGCCCCTTCCCACCCTTCCGTATCCCAACTAGAACTGGTATCAGTTCTGAAACACCGTCAGAAATGGTCGGGGAAGAGGAAGTCAGCCATGACCGAGCTCGTGGAACACGGACAGCTGTTCATCGGCGGGGAGTTGACCGATCCCCTCGGCAAGGACGTCATCGAGGTCGTCTCCCCGCACACCGGAGAGGTCTTCGGCCGGGTGCCGCACGCCGCGCCCGCCGACGTCGACCGGGCCGTCGCCGCCGCCCGCCGGGCCTTCGACGAGGGGCCCTGGCCGCGCATGACGCTCGACGAGCGCATCGAGGTCGTCACGAAGATCAAGGACGCCTTCGCGGTGCGCCACGAGGAGATCGCCCGCGTCATCAGCAGCCAGAACGGCACCCCGTTCACCGCCAGCATCATGGTGCAGGCCCTCGCCGCGATGATGGTCTGGGACTCCGCGATCACCGTCGCCCGCGACTTCACGTACGAGCAGGCCCGCGACGGCGTGCTCGGCAAGCTCCTCGTGCGCCGCGAGCCCGTCGGCGTCGTCGCGGCCGTGGTCCCCTGGAACGTCCCGCAGTTCACCGCCGCCGCCAAGCTCGCCCCCGCGCTGCTCGCCGGCTGCCCGGTGATCCTGAAGACCTCGCCCGAGACGCCGCTGGACGGCTACCTCCTCGCCGAGATCGCCGCCGAAGCCGGGCTGCCCGAGGGCGTCCTCTCGATCCTGCCCGCCGACCGCGAGGTCAGCGAGTACCTGGTCGCCCACCCGGGCATCGACAAGATCTCCTTCACCGGCTCGGTCGGCGCGGGCAAGCGCGTCATGGAGGTCGCCTCCCGCAACCTCACCCGCGTCACGCTGGAGCTGGGCGGCAAGTCCGCCGCCGTGATCCTGGAGGACGCCGACGCCGCGAGCGCCGTCGCGGGCATCGTCCCCTTCGCGTGGATGATCAACGGCCAGGCGTGCGTCGCCCAGACCCGCATCCTGGTCCCGCGCTCCCGCTACGAGGAGTTCGCCGACGCCTTCGCGAGCGCGGCCGGCGCCCTCAAGGTCGGCGACCCCCTCGACCCGGCCACCGAACTCGGCCCCCTGGTCGCCAAGCGCCAGCAGCAGCGCTCCCTCGACTACATCCGCATCGGCCAGGAGGAGGGCGCCAAGATCCTCACCGGCGGCGGCGTGCCGAAGGGCTTCGAGCGCGGCTGGTACGTCGAACCCACCCTCTTCGGCGACGTCGACAACTCCATGCGCATCGCCCGCGAGGAGATCTTCGGCCCGGTCATCTGCCTGCTTCCCTACGGGGACGAGGCCGAGGCCGTGAAGATCGCCAACGACTCCGACTACGGCCTGAGCGGCAGCGTCTGGACCGCCGACGTCGAGCGCGGCATCGACGTCGCGCGCCGGGTGCGGACGGGGACGTACAGCGTCAACACCTTCAGCCTCGACATGCTCGGCCCGTTCGGCGGCTACAAGAACAGCGGCGTGGGGCGGGAGTTCGGGCCCGAGGGGTACGGCGAGTACTTCGAGCACAAGATGATCCACCTGCCCGCCGGGTACGAGCCCGAGGGGGCCTGAGCATGGGTGACCGGTGGCACGTGGAGGTCGACCGGAGCGTGTGCATCGGGTCGGGCATGTGCGTGAACCACGCGCCGGACGCCTTCCGCCTGGACACGGCCCGGCAGTCCCACCCGGAGCACCCCGACACGGACGCCAACGAGCCGGTTCTCGCGGCCGCCGAGGGCTGCCCCGTCGAGGCGATCATGATCACCCTCCAGGACAACGGCGAGGCGGTGTTCCCGCCCGAGGAGTGACGCGTGGCCGGGGCGGGCGTTGCTGTACCGAGGCGCCCGCCCCGGCACCGGACAGAAAGCGGATTCCGCCCGCGCGAACGCCCGACTCGAACTCCAATTCCCCGTGCATTCCGCACAGTCATCTCATGACAGCTGTGACTGTCCGGCCTCCTTCACCGCGTGTCAATCTCGGTTCCGGTCGCCACCCGAGAAACGGGACGCCGAGGAGGGCAACGGACGCATGGACAAGCGGTACGAGATATACGCGCTTGCCGACCCGAATTTCTACGAGACGCCGGAACGGCTCTCCGGGAACGGGCAGGGCCGCACGCTGCCCGAGTTCGACACCGCCCGCCGGCCGGTCCCCGCCGGATGGCGCGCCGACAGCAACGGCGAGTGGCTGAGTCTCACGCCCCTCGCCGACGACGGCACCCCGCGCCAGGGCCCCTGGCAGGGCTGGAAGATCCACGCGACGGCGACCCGGGCCAACGCCGACAAGACCGCGGCGATCATCTGGGACTACTGCATATCCCGCGGGATACCGTTCAAATTCGTACCGGCTCCGCACCTGCTCCATCTGCGGAACGCGAAATACGCCGGGCGCGACACCAGCGGAAAGTTCGCCACCATATACCCGGCCGACGACGAGCGATGTCATCGCATACTCGTGGAACTCGGAGAATTGCTGGCCGGTTTCGACGGCCCGTACATCCTGACCGACCTCCGCTGGGGCGAAGGGCCGCTGTTCGTGCGCTACGGCGCGTTCGCCCGCCGCATGGTCGTCGACCCGCGCGGCACCCTCGTCAGCGCCGTCGAGGACGCCACCGGACGGCTCGTGCCGGACAACCGCGAGCCCGCGTTCCAGGTGCCGGAGTGGGTGACCCTGCCCGGCTTCCTCAAGCCGCACCTGGACGCCCGCAACGCCACCACCGTCGCCGATCTGCCCTACCGCTTCGAGAAGGCGCTGCACTTCTCCAACGGCGGCGGTGTCTACCGCGGCGTCGACACCCGCGACGGCAGAACCGTGGTCCTCAAGGAGGGCCGCCCGCACGCCGGCCTGGCCGCCGACGGCGCCGACGCCATCGCCCGCCTGGAGCGCGAGAAGACCGCCCTGGAGAGACTCTCCGGGCTCGGCGTCGCCCCCGAGGCCCGCGACTGGTTCCTCGTCGACGACCACCGCTTCCTCGTCATGGACCACGTGCCGGGCCGCCCGCTCAACGCCTACTTCGCCGAACGGCATCCGCTGCTCGCCGCCGACCCCGACCCCGAGAAGGTGGCCGCCTACACCGCCTGGGCGCTCGGGATCGTCGCCGCGGTCGAGGCCGCCGTCGCCCGGGTCCACGAACGCGGCGTCGTCTTCAACGACCTGCACATGTTCAACATCATGGTCGACCCCGACGAACACACGGTCACCCTCATCGACTTCGAGGCCGCCACCCGCGTCGAGGAGAGCGGCGGCCAGCTGCTCGCCCACCCCGGCTTCTGGGCGCCGCTCGACCGCAGCGGACCCGAGATCGACCGCTACGCCCTCGCCTGCCTGCGCCTCGCGATGTTCCTGCCCGTCACCACGCTGTTCGTGGTCGACCGCGGCAAGGCCGCCCATCTCGCCGACGTGATCGCCGCCGAATTCCCCACCGTGCCCCGGACGTTCCTCGACGAGGCCGTCGCCGAGATCACCCGGGACGCGGGCCCGGGGGAGGAGCGCGCCCCGGCGGTCCCCAGCCGCACCGCGCCGCGCGCCACCGCCCTGCCGGAGCCGGCCGACTGGCCGCGCAGCCGCGACTCCATGGTGGCGGGCATCCTCGCCTCGGCCACCCCCGACCGCGACGACCGGCTCTTCCCCGGTGACGTCGTCCAGTTCGCCACCGGCGGCGGGCTCGGCCTCGCGCACGGTGCCGCCGGCGTCCTCTACGCCCTCGACCTGGTCGGCGCCGGCCGCTTCGAGCAGGGCGAGCGCTGGCTCCTGGACCACACCGCGCCGACGCCGCGCGGCACCGCGCTCGGGCTCTACGACGGCCTCGCCGGCATCGCGTACGTCCTGCACCACCTCGGCCACCCGCAGCGCGCCCTCGACCAGGTCGACACCCTGCTGGGAGAGAAGTGGCAACGGCTCGCCGTGCAGTTGCACAGCGGCCTCGCCGGAGTCGGCCTCGTCCTCGACCACCTCGCGCACGCCACCGGCGAGAGCGCCCTCGCCGACCGCGCCGCCGAGGCCACCGCCATCGTCGCCGAGCGGATCACCGAGGCCCTGGCCGCCGACGGCAACGGCGGGTCGCCGCGCAGGGCGGGCCTGATGCGCGGGCTGAGCGGCCCCGCCCTGTTCCTGCTGCGCCGCCACGAACGCACCGGCGACCCGGCCCTCCTGCGCCTCGCGCGGCAGGCCCTGGAACTGGACCTCCAGCGCTGCCGGACCTCGTCCGACGGCGGCCTCCACGTCGACGAGGGCTGGCGCACCATGCCGTACCTCGCCGACGGCAGCGCGGGCATCGGCATGGTCGTCGACGACTACCTCGCCCTCGCGCCCGACCCCGAACTGGAACGGGCCCGCGCGGGCGCCGTGACCGCCGCCAGCTCCCGCTTCTACATCCAGCCCGGCCTCTTCGAAGGCCGCGCGGGCATGATCCTGCACCTCGCCCGCACCACCGCGCCCCAGGCCGAGGCCCGCCACCTCGCCGCGCAGATCGACGGCCTCGGCTGGCTGTCGATGCGCTACCGCGACCATCTCGCCTTCCCGGGCCACCAGATGATGCGCCTGTCCATGGACCTCGCCACCGGAACGGCCGGCTGCCTGCTCGCCCTGGGCGCCGCCCACGGCACCCCGGCCCACCTGCCGTTCCTCCCGCCGCTCCGGCGGCCCTAGAGCCGGCTCCGGCCCTGCCCGGAACCGTGTCCCAACCGCACCACCCGTCCCCGGCGGCACGTACCCACGTGCCGCAGACGAAAGGATTCACCATGGCCCTTCTCGACCTGCAGAACATGGAAGCCGACGCGACCCACGGTGGTGGCGGTGGCGGCGCCGGCAGCAACGTCAGCCTGCTGCTCTGCGACAAGTTCAGCTCCAACAGCACCCTTCTGTGCCTGTGACCGACAGCAGCACCGCGGGCCCGTCCTCCTCGGAGGGCGGGCCCGCCCCTGCCGTCGAGCAGCCGGGCGACGACGCCCTGCTGCGCGCCGCGATCCGGCACAGCGCCGCCCGCTGCGTGGCCCTGTGCCTGCTCAGCACCGCCGGCGCGGGCGTCGGCCTGCTGCTCCCCTACGTCCTCGGGCGCACCCTGGACGCCCTGCTCGACGGCCACGCCGGGGGCGACGCGCGCCACTGGCTGACGATCAGTGCCGCGCTCGTCGCCGCCGGCACGCTGCTCGACTGCTGCGAGGACGTCCTCACCGGCACGACCGCCGCCCGCACCACCGCCTGGCTGCGCCACCGCCTCGTCCGGCACGTCCTGGACACCGGCCCGCGCGCCACCGCCCGCTTCCCGGCCGGAGACCTGGTCGCCCGCCTCGTCGGCGGCACCGCCCAGGCCGGGCCCGCCCCCGCGACCGTCGCCGCCCTCACCGCGACCCTGCTCACCCCCCTCGGGGCGATCGTCGCCCTCGGACTCATCGACCTCCGCCTCGCGCTCGTGTTCCTCGTCGGCGCCCCGGCCCTCGCCCTGCTCCTGCGGGCCTTCGCGCGCGCCACCTCCGACTGCGTCAGCGGCTACCTGCGCGCCCAGGGCGACCTCGCGACCCGGCTCACCGAGGCGATCGGCGGGGCCCGCACCATCGCCGCCGCCCGCACCGCCGACCGGGAGACCGCGCGCGTCCTCGCACCGCTGCCCGAACTGTCCCGCCAGGGCCTGCGGATGTGGCGGGTGCAGGGCCGGGCGAGCGCGGGAGCCGTCACCCTCGCCCCGCTGCTCCAGATCGCGGTGATCGCGGCGGCGGGCCTGCTCCTGCTCCACCACCACCTGTCCATCGGCGCGCTGCTGGCCGCCTCCCGCTACGCCGTCCTCGCCACCGGCGTCGGAGCGCTCGTCGGCGACCTCGGCGCCCTGGTCCGCACCCGGACCGCCGGGCGCCGCGTCGCCGAGGTCCTCGACCAGCCCGCACCCCGTCACGGAACCGCCGAACTCCCGCTTGAAGGTGGCCACTTGGAGCTGCGCGGCGTGACGGCCCGGCGCGCCGGACGCACCGTGCTCGACGGTGTCGACCTGACCGTGCCCGCGGGCCGCACCCTCGCCGTCGTCGGCGCGTCCGGCGCGGGCAAGTCCACGCTCGCCGCGCTCGCCGGCCGCCTCACCGACCCGGACGAGGGCACCGTCCTCCTCGACGGCGTACCGCTGCCCGACCTGAGCCGCGCCGCCCTGCGCGCCGCCGTCGGCCACGCCTTCGAGCGCCCCGCCCTGCTCGGCGACACCCTCGCCGACACGATCGCGCTGGGCGCGCCGAAGGACCGGGTGGTCCCGGCCGCCCGCGCCGCCCGCGCCGACTCGTTCGTGCGCCGCCTGCCCGACGGCTACGCCACCGCCTGCGCGGGCGTGCCGCTGTCCGGCGGCGAACTCCAACGCCTGGGCCTGGCGCGGGCGTTCGCGCACGGCGGGCGGCTGCTCGTCCTGGACGACGCGCTCTCCAGCCTCGACACCGTCACCGAGCACGAGATCGCCGCCGCCCTCCTCGACCACACCCCCGGCGCCACCCGCCTGATCGTCGCGCACCGCGCCACCACCGCGGCCCGCGCCGACACGGTCGCCTGGCTCGACGGCGGCCGCGTCCGCGCCCTCGGCCCGCACGAGCGGCTGTGGCGCGATCCGGCCTACCGGGCGGTGTTCGCGGGGGAGGACGGCCCCGCGTGAGCGAACTCTCCCGTCTCGGCGTCCGCTTCCTGCTGCGCCGCCGCGGCCCGCTCGGCCGGCTCGCGGCGTGGTCGGTCCTGGAGACCGGCCAGACCTTCCTGCTCGGCCTCGCGCTCGCCCGCGCCCTCGACGACGGCTTCCTCGCCGGACGCCAGGGCACCGGCCTGCTCTGGCTCGCCGTCGCCGCCCTCGGGGTGGCCGTGGGCGCCCTGGGCACCGCACGGGTCTACGGCGCCGTCGCCGACCTCGTCGAACCGGCCCGGGACGCGCTCGTGCGCCGGGTCGTCGCGCGCGGGGTGCGGGACGCCGACGGGGGAGCGGTGTCCCGGCTCACCCAGCAGGTCGAGATCGCCCGGGACACCTTCGCGGGCCTGGTCCTGGTCTCCCGGTCGTTCGTGTTCACCGCGGCGGGCGCTCTGATCGGCCTGTGCTCGCTCGCCCCCGTCCTGCTGCTGGTCGTCGCCCCGCCGCTGGTCGCCGGGCTCGCCCTGTTCCTGGCCACGCTGCGCCCGCTGGCCCGCCGCCAGGAGGCGTTCCTCACCGCCGACGAAGCGGTGTCCACCCGGCTCAGCACGGTGTGCGCGGGCCTCAGGGACGTCACCGCGGCAGGCGCCGAGGACGCCACGGCCGACGCCGCGGGCACCCTCGTCGACCGCGAGGCGCGGGCCTCGCGCACGCTTGCGCGCTGGTCGGTGCCCCGGGTCCTCGCGCTGGCCCTCGGCGGCCAACTGCCTCTGCTGCTGCTCCTGTTCACCGCTCCCTGGACCCTGGAGCGCGGAGTGACCCCGGGCGCCCTGGTCGGCGCCGTCGCCTACGTCACCCAGTCCCTGCTGCCCGCGCTGCAGAGCCTGATCCACGGCCTCGGCACCGGCGGCTCCCGCCTCGTCGTCGTGCTGCGCAGGCTGACCGCGTACGAGAGCGGGACCCAGGACCCCGCGACGGAGGCTGACGCGCCGCGGCCGGGAGCGCCGGCCCTGGAGGTCTCCGGGCTGACCTTCGCCTACGGCCCCGGCGCCGAGCCGGTGCTGGACGGCCTCGCCCTCGTCGTCCCGCGCGGCGGCCACCTCGCCGTCGTCGGGCCCAGCGGCATCGGCAAGTCGACCCTGGCCGGACTCGTCGCCGGGCTGCTCGTGCCGGACGCCGGCGAGGTCCGGGTCGGCGGGGTCCCGGCCCGCTCGCGCGAGGCGGCCGCACAGCGGGTGCTGATCCCGCAGGAGGCGTACGTCTTCGGCGGCACCCTGCGCGCCAACCTCGGCTATCTGCGCCCCGACGGCGTCCCCGACGCCGAACTGACGGCCGCCGCCGAGGTCCTGGGCCTCGGGCCGCTCCTGGACCGGCTCGGCGGACTCGACGCCCCGCTCGGCCCGGCCGTGCTCGCGGCGCTCTCCGCCGGGGAGCGCCAGCTGATCGCCCTGGCCCGCGCCTACCTCTCGCCCGCCCCGCTGGCCGTGCTCGACGAGGCCACCTGCCATCTCGACCCGGCGGCCGAGGCGCGCGCGGAGCGGGCGTTCGCGGCCCGGCCCGGCGGCGCCCTCGTCGTCATCGCCCACCGGATCAGCTCGGCCCGCCGGGCCGAGCTGATCCTCGTCATGGACGGGCGGCACGCCCTGTGCGGCGGTCACCGGGAGCTGCTGGCACGCTCCGCGCTCTACCGGGACCTGACCGGGGTGTGGGACGGCGCCGCCCGGCCGTCCTCACAGCCAGCCCGCCCCCTGTGAGATGCGGATCGCGTCGACCCGGTTGCGGGCGCCGGTCTTGCGGGTGATGGCGGCCATGTAGTTGCGCACCGTGCCGTTCGACAGGTGCAGGCTGCGCGCTATCTCGGCGACCGACGCACCCTCGGCGGCCAGCGACAGCACGCTGAGCTCCCGCCTGGTCAGAGGGCTCTGTGCGGCCTGCAGGAATCCGAACCCCAGGGACTCGTCGACGTACCGCCGGCCCTCGGCCACCTGTCTTATCCCCGTCAGCAACTGCTCCACCGGCCCGGCCTTGTCGACGAACCCCAGGGCGTCCGCCTCCGCCGCCCGGCGCAGCAGGCCGGGGCGGCCGGAGGTGGCGAGCACCAGCAGCGCGCGTCCCGGGCCGCCGGTGTGCAGGTCTCCCAGTGGTGGCATCCCGTAGTTCTCCTCGCAGTCCAGGTCGGCCACGCAGAGGTGCGGCCGGAGCGCGCTCGCGCGGCGGGACGCGCCGCGCCAGGGCGTGTGGTGCACCTCCAGGTCGGGCTCCCTCGCCAGACGTTCGGCGAGGGCCCCTCGCATGAGGCATAAGTCGTGCACGAGAAGTACCCGGATCACATGTCCCCCTCAGAGTGGTCAACTCTGCGTAGGTCGAGCCTGTTTGTCCCTTCAAGAATCATTTGATGCGGGGAGATCCCGGATGTCGACTCGCAGGACGCACCAACGGAAGGTTCGAGGGCGCATGCCGCGGAAGCGTGCGCCCCAGCAGGTCGGAGGGGCGCACGGCAACAAAAACGCGGTTCAGTGGCGGGATTCGGCCGAGGTCAGATCGATCAAGCGGCACACGGTCTCGATGTCGATCTTCACCTGGGCGATCGACGCGCGGCCCGAGAGCCAGGTGATCAGCGCGGAGTGCCAGGTGTGCTCGATGACCCGGACCGCCGAGAGCTGGGCGGGGGTCGGGTCGTCCAGCTCCATCGCGTCCAGGATGATCGCCGTGGTCTGGCGGGAGACCTGATCGACCTCCGGGCTGACGCTGCGGTCCGCGAAGGTCAGCGCGCGCACCATCGCGTCGGCCAGGTGCGGCTCGCGCTGAAGGGCGCGGAAGGCGCGCATCAGGGTCTCGGCGACCCGCTCGGAGGGGGAGTCGGAGGACGGCGGGCGCTTACGGACCGTGGTGTGCATGTGCTGGAGCTGGTCCTGCATGGTGGCGACCAGCAGATGGACCTTGCTGGGGAAGTAGCGGTACAGCGTGCCGAGGGCGACCTGGGACGACTCGGCGACCTCCCGCATCTGCACGGCGTCGAACCCGCCGCGCGCGGCGAGCTGGGCGCTCGCGTGCAGGATCCGGCGGCGGCGCGCCTCCTGTCGCTCGGTGAGTGCGGGGGCGCCCTGAGCGCCGCTGCTTCTGGCATCCGGAGCTGTCATCTGCCTGCTTCCGTCCGCATCCGTCGGCTTCCGTCCGCTTCCGTCTCCCGCGGTGACGGCCCGTGGCGTGAATCACCCGATCCGCCTGCCACAGGCCCGCTACCAGCCGGTAGATTCGATCCTCATTGAACGATCAAGTCTGAAACTTGTTCTAGATTAGCGTCCCCACGTAGTGTCCACTGGCAGGCCGGGATGTCCACGGGCAAGCAGGAGAGAAGGGTGGCCTGGAGTGACCGCGGAGTCGTTGCGCATCGCTCTCCTCACGTACAAGGGCAACCCGTTCTGCGGTGGCCAGGGCGTGTACGTACGCCATCTCTCCCGTGAGCTGGCCCGCCTCGGCCACCGGGTCGAGGTCATTGGCGCGCAGCCCTATCCGGTGCTCGACGCCGGCGAGGACCTCGCCGGTCTCTCGCTCACCGAGCTGCCGAGCCTGGACCTGTACCGCAGCCCGGACCCGTTCCGCACGCCGAAGCGCGACGAGTTCCGCGACTGGGTCGACGCCCTCGAGTTCGCCACCATGCGCACCGGCGGCTTCCCCGAACCACTGACGTTCTCGCTGCGCGCCCGCCGCCATCTGCGCGCCCGCCGCGGCGAGTTCGACGTCGTGCACGACAACCAGACGCTCGGCTACGGCCTGTTGGGCGACATCGGTGCCCCGCTGGTCACCACCGTCCACCACCCCATCACCGTGGACCGGCAGCTGGAGCTGGACGCCGCAGAGACCTGGCAGCAGCGCCTGTCCAAGCGCCGCTGGTACGCCTTCACCCGCATGCAGAAGCGCGTCGCCCGCCGGGTGCCCTCCGTGCTCACCGTCTCCGGCACCTCCCGCGACGAGATCGTCCAGCACCTCGGCGTCCGGCAGGACCGCATCCGCGTCGTCCACATCGGCGCCGACACCGACCTGTTCTCCCCGGACCCGGCCGTGCCCGAGATCCCCGGCCGCATCGTCACCACCTCCAGCGCCGACGTCCCGCTCAAGGGCCTCGTCTTCCTCGTCGAGGCACTCGCCAAGGTCCGCGCCGACCACCCCGAGGCCCATCTCGTCGTCGTCGGCAAGCGGCCCGAGGAGGGCCCGGTCGCGCAGGCCGTGGAGCGGTACGGGCTGGAGGGCGCCGTCGAGTTCGTGAAGGGCATCAGCGACGCCGAACTCGTCGACCTGGTGCGCTCCGCGCAGGTCGCCTGCGTGCCCTCGCTCTACGAAGGCTTCTCCCTGCCCGCCGCCGAGGCCATGGCCACCGGGACCCCGCTCGTCGCCACCAAGGGCGGTGCGATCCCGGAGGTCGCCGGGCCCGACGGCGAGACCTGCCTCGCCGTCCCGACCGGCGACGCGGGCGCGCTCGCCACGGGCCTGAGCCGGCTGCTCGCCGACCCCGAGCTGCGCCGCCGGCTCGGCGCGGCCGGCCGCGCCCGGGTCCTCGACCGCTTCACCTGGGCGCGGGCCGCGCAGGGCACGGCCGAGCTGTACCGCGAGTCGATGGAGCGCGCCCCCGCCGTCTCGTCACGACCTCACCAGAACACCCCAGAGGAAAGCAGGGCCACGTGCTGACCGTCGACTTCACCCGTTTCCCGCTCGCCGCGGGCGACCGCGTCCTCGATCTCGGGTGCGGGGCCGGACGGCACGCGTTCGAGTGCTACCGGCGCGGGGCGCAGGTCGTCGCCCTCGACCAGAACGCCGAGGAGATCGCCGAGGTCGCCAAGTGGTTCGCCGCGATGAAGGAGGCCGGTGAGGCCCCCGCCGGCGCCACGGCCACCGCGATGGAGGGCGACGCGCTCCATCTCCCCTTCCCCGACGAGTCGTTCGACGTCGTCATCATCAGCGAGGTCATGGAGCACATCCCCGATGACAAGGGGGTGCTCGCCGAGATGGTGCGCGTGCTGAAGCCGGGCGGCCGCATCGCCGTGACCGTCCCGCGCTACGGCCCCGAGAAGGTCTGCTGGGCGCTGTCCGACGAGTACCACGAGGTCGAGGGCGGCCACATCCGCATCTACAAGGCCGACGAACTCCTCGGCCGGATGCGCGAGGCGGGCCTCAAGCCGTACGGCACCCACCACGCCCACGCGCTGCACTCCCCGTACTGGTGGCTCAAGTGCGCGTTCGGCGTCGACAACGACAAGGCGCTGCCGGTCAAGGCGTACCACAAGCTCCTGGTCTGGGACATCATGAAGAAGCCCGCCCTGACCCGGGTCGCCGAGCAGCTGCTCAACCCCGTCGTCGGCAAGAGCTTCGTCGCGTACGCCACCAAGCCGCACCTGCCCAAGGCCGCCGGGGCCACTGAGTGAGCAGCCCCGAAAGGACCGAACTCCTCGTCCTGCCAGGAGTTCTGACGGCGGATCAGGCCGGTCTGACGGTGCGCGGCATCCTCGCGGTGCAGCGCCCGGACGGCGCCCTGCCCTGGTTCCGCCGCCACCACCTCGACCCCTGGGACCACACCGAGGCCGCCATGGCCCTCGACGTGGCCGGGGAGCACGAGGCCGCCGAGCGGGCCTACGACTGGCTCGCCCGGCACCAGAACGAGGACGGCTCCTGGTACGCCGCCTACCACGACGGCGACCCGCACGACATCACCGACCGCGGCCGCGAGTCCAACTTCGTCGCGTACGTGGCCGTGGGCGTCTGGCACCACTACCTCTCCACCGGCGACGACGCGTTCCTGGACCGCATGTGGCCCACCGTGTACGCGGCCGTCGAGTGGGTGCTGCGGCTCCAGCAGCCCGGCGGACAGATCGGCTGGAAGCGCGAGGAGGACGGCACGCCCGTCAATGACGCGCTGCTGACCGGGAGTTCGTCGATCCACCAGGCCCTGCGCTGCGCGCTCGCCATCGCCGAACAGCGCGAAGAGCCGCAGCCCGACTGGGAGTTGGCGCTCGGTGCGCTGCGGCACGCGCTGCGCCGCCACCCGGACCGCTTCCTGGACAAGAGCCGGTACTCGATGGACTGGTACTACCCGGTCCTCGGCGGCGCGCTGCGCGGCGCCGAGGCGCAGGCCCGGATCGAGGCCGACTGGGACACCTTCGTCGTCCCCGGCCTCGGCGTGCGCTGTGTCGTGCCGAACCCGTGGGTGACCGGCGGCGAGAGCGCCGAACTCGCCCTCGCCCTGTGGGCGATGGGCGAGTCCGACCGTGCGCTCGCGATCCTTCAGGACATCCAGCACCTGCGGGATCCGAAGACGGGCCTGTACTGGACCGGTTACGTCTTCGAGGACCGGGCGATCTGGCCCGAGGAACTGACGACGTGGACCGCGGGCTCCGTGCTCCTGGCCGTCGCCGCGCTGGGGGGAGACGAGGCGACGTGCGAGGTGTTCGGAGGGGAGCAGCTGCCGTCCGGCGTGGAGCCGGACTGCTGCGGTTAGCGGGGGAGGATCAGCGCAGTCGGCCCGCGATGGCGTGGCCGATGGCGAGGTAGACGACGGCGGCCAGACCGTATCCCGCGACCACGCGGGCCCAGGCCTCGTCGAAGGTGAACAGATCACGGGACCAGCCGGCGAGCCAGTTGGCCGCATGGTGGATCCACTGGACCAGATCGTTGCCGCGGTTGGCATCGAGCAGGTACATCAGGATCCACAGACCGAGTATCAGCGCCATGATGTCGGCAACGACCACGATCGCTCGGGCCGCGCTGTTGCCGCTGCGAGTAGAGGACATGGTCTCCGTCTGACCCCAACCCGTTCGATGAAACCCGGACGGTGGCGCCCGAGTGGCGATGATGCGGGGGACGGGTGACGCTGCGGGGAAGTGTGCATCCCACCCCGGAGGTACCCGCGGTGCTCAGCTTCTCCCTTCCCCTGCGACGTACGGTCGTGTCCGTCCTCCTGTGCGGCGCCCTCGTCGCGGGAACCACGGCGTGCGGCGGCGACGACAAGGACACGGCCTCCTCGTCGTCCGCGTCCCCGTCCAGCTCGGCCGAGCGCCAGAAGCTCGCCAAGACCCGGTTCGTGGCCAACGCCGGCATCGCGGCCGGCGCCACCTACCAGTGGATCGTGAAGCCGTGGCGCGCGGGCAAGTTCAAGGCCGGCGCCGACGGCCGCAAGTTCGCGCTGGTCAAGGCGGGCCTCGCGGGCGCGCTCACCTACAACCGGCTGAAGGCCGCGGCGAAGAACGCCGAGGGCGACCCCACGCTCTCCAAGGCCGTCGCCCCGCTCACCGCCGGCATCGACGCGCTCAAGGACCTGCCGAGCAAGCTGCGCAAGGGCGACGGCGTCGACTCGGTGGCCGGGTCGTTCGACGACATCATCAACAGCGTCAAGGACGCGGGCAAGAGCGCGGGCGCCGAGGTCAAGGACAAGGTGCCGTCGGCCTCCCAGCTGACATCGGGCTCCTGACGGCCGTACGGGAGCCGGTCAGGAGTTGAGCTCCGCCAGGACGCGCAGGGTGTGCGGGTCCGGGGAGAGGACCAGCAGGTCCGTCACCGGGCCCTTGCGCCACAGCTCCAGCCGCTCGGCGATCCGGGCGCGCGGCCCGACGAGCGAGATCTCGTCGGCGAACGCGTCCGGCACCGCGAGCACCGCCTCCTCGCGCCGCCCCTCGGCGAACAGCTCCTGGATCCGCCGGGCCTCGGCCTCGTACCCCATCCGCGCCATCAGGTCGGCGTGGAAGTTGCGGGTCGCGTGGCCCATGCCGCCGATGTAGAAGCCCAGCATCGCCTTGACGGGCAGCAGCCCCTCGGCGACGTCGTCGCACACCTTCGCCCGGGCCATCGGAGCGATCATGAAGCCCTCGCGCAGGCCGGTGAGCGACGCCTCGTAGACGTCGGTCCGCGTCGGCGACCAGTACAGCGGCAGCCAGCCGTCCGCGATCCGGGTGGTCTGCGCGATGTTCTTCGGCCCCTCGGCGCCGAGCAGGAGCGGCAGATCGGCGCGGAGCGGGTGCGTGATGGGCTTGAGCGGCTTGCCGAGACCGGTGCCGTCGTCGCCGCGGTAGGGGTGGGAGTGGAACCGCCCGTCGACCGCCACCGGCCCCTCGCGCCGCAGCACCTGCCGCACGACGTCCACGTACTCGCGCGTGGCGGTCAGCGGGGACCGCGGGAAAGGACGCCCGTACCAGCCCTCCACCACCTGCGGCCCGGAGAGCCCGAGCCCGAGCATCATGCGGCCGCCCGAGAGGTGGTCGAGGGTGAGCGCGTGCATCGCGGTCGTGGTGGGGGAGCGGGCCGCCATCTGCGCGATCGCGGTGCCGAGCCGGATGCGGGAGGTGTGCGCGGCGAACCAGGTCAGCGGGGTGAAGGCGTCACTGCCCCAGGACTCGGCGGTCCACACCGAGTCGTAGCCCAGCTCCTCCGCCTCCCGCACGAGCCCGAGGTGGCCGGGGTCCGGTCCGCGTCCCCAGTAGCCGAGTGCGATGCCCAGGCGCATGGTGGTCAGCCCCTCCCGTCGGCGCTAACTGACGGTGCGTCAGCTCCCGGGCGACTGTACGCGAAAGGCCCCCCGCCCGGAAGGTGGGCGAGGGGCCTGACGCGAGGCGCTGTGCGGGCCGGTGCGGTGTCAGCCGCGCTGGATCCCGCTGGTGTCCTGGAGGACGCCGCGACGGCCGTCCTGCGTCTGGGCGATCAGGCCCGGGCCGCGCTGCTCGACGGCCAAGTACCAGGTACCCGGGGCCAGTTCGGCGATCGGCGTCGGGTTGCCGTCCTCCGCGTACAGCGGGCGCGGCACCGGAACGGCGAACCAGAACGGCGAGAAGTCGGAGGCGCCGCCCTGCGTCGGGGCGGGCTGCGGGGCCGGGGCGGCGGCCTGCGCCTGCGGCTGCTGGCCGTAGGGCTGGCCGGGGCCGGGCTGACCGGGCTGCCCCGGACCGGGCTGCCCCGGCTGGGCGCCGTACGGCTGGCCGGGCTGCTGCTGGGCGCCCGGGTATCCGTAACCACCCTGCGGCTGGCCGTAGGGCTGCGGCTGCTGGGGGCGGGGGGCGCCGACGAGAGCGCCCTTCAGGGCCGGGACGAGGGGAGTGGCGACGGCCGCCGCGGCGAGGATCAGGGCGGCGATGAGGCCGAGGATCAGGCCGACACCGGCGCTGACGCTGTCCGGCACGCTGTCGCTGTAGAAGCTGAACGGATCGAAGATCGTCCACAGCGCCGTCCACGCCGAGAAGATCGTCAGGGCGACGCCGAACTGCCCGAGGTCGAGACCGACGACCTGGCGCGGCTGTCCGAAACCGCGCGCGACGACGATCAGTACCGCGCCGATGATGCCGGAGACGTACATCCCCATCACGAGACCGAGGCTGTCCCAGGCATTCGGGATGTCGCCGCCGGGGCTGTCGAACGCATCGAGGAACGAGGCGATGAACAGCACTACCGCTGCTCCGATCACCACGCCGTCGCCTCGAGTGAGGGAGCGGATATTCACTTCAGGAGGTCCTTCGTCAGTCGTCTGGGTCTTCGGTGGAGGCGGCGCAGAGCGCGGGGGTGACCCCACACGGTACGGACGACACTATCGTCCGAGTCCTGCGGGTGTCTGCCGAGATCCACAGGGTGACAGCTACCCGCGCAGGAAACTCACGATTCCCTCAGAGATGCCCTGTGCGGCCTTCTGCCGCCACGCTCCCGACGTGAGCCGCCCGGCGTCCTGCGCGTCCCGCATGTTGCCGCACTCGATGAAGACCTTCGGAACCGTCGACAGATTGAGTCCGCCCAGGTCGGAGCGGGTGTCGAGGGCGGTGCCCTTGCCGATGTAGTTCGACGGGGGCTCGCCCGTGACCTTGAGGAAGTTGCCCGCGATGCGCTCACCGAGATCGCGCGAGGGACCCACGATCGCGCGGGTGTCCGCGGCTCCGGCCTGCACGGATGCGGGAAGGATCACATGGAAGCCGCGGTTGCCCGCGGCGGAGCCGTCGGCGTGGACGGAGACGACGGCGTCGGCGTGCGCCCTGTTCCCGATCGCGGCCCGCTCGGTGACGCAGGGGCCCCAGGCCCGGTCGCCGTTCTGCGTCAACTGCACGGTGGCGCCCTGCTGTTGGAGGATCGTGCGCAGGCGGCGGGCGACGTCCAGGGTGAACTGGGCCTCCGTGTAACCCCCATTGGTGGAGGTCCCGGTGGTGTCGCACTCCTTGCTGCCGTTGCCGACGTTCACACTCCGGTTGATATCGGCTGTGTGCCGAAAGTTCCCCGGATTGTGACCCGGGTCGATGACGACGACCTTCCCGCGCAGCGGGCCCGAACCACCGGCCGCGGGTGCCGTCGGCTTCTTGGGCGCGGTCTTGGACGGAGCCGGTGGAGACGTCGACGCGGACGCTGAGGCGGAGGAGGGCGACTCGGCCTTGGGGGAGGGGGAGGCCGGGGCCGAGGTCGACGCCGGGCCGCCCGCCGCGGGCAGCACCTTCGGCGGCTCGCTCTCGGCGGGCCCGTGCACGACCTGCCACAGCACCCAGGCCGCGAGCGCGGTCGGCACCAGGGCGGCGACGGTGACCAGCACGGGCCGGCCGCCGAACCGGCGGCGGCCACCGCCCCGCCGCGGATCGTCGTCGCGGTAGAAGTCTTCGAAGTCGTCCCCGTCCGGGCCCACGTATGACACGCCTCGACGATAACCGCGGTGTCAGATCCCCGCGCCCGTTCGTCGCAGGACGCGCAGCGAGTCGTGTACCGAGACCTCGGTGAACGCCCCGGACGCGAGTGCCCGCAGGTACACGCGGTACGGAGCCTGGCCGGTCCACTCGTCGTGCTTGACGGGGAAGACGTCGTGGATGAGGAGCAGCCCGCCGTCCGCGACGTGCGGCGCCCAGCCCTCGTAGTCGGCGCTCGCGTGCTCGTCGGTGTGGCCGCCGTCGATGAAGACGAGGCCGAGCCCGCCGCCCCACACCTTCGCGACCTGGGGCGACTTCCCGACCAGCGCGACCACGTGGTCCTCCAGGCCCGCCGCGTGCAGCGTCCGCCGGAAGGCGGGCAGGGTGTCCATCCGGCCGACGACCGGGTCCACGGTCTCGGGGTCGTGGAAGTCCCAGCCCGGCTGCTGCTCCTCGCTGCCGCGGTGGTGGTCGACCGTGAGGGCCGTGACCCCGGCCGCGCGGGCGGCGTCGGCGAGCAGGATCGTGGAGCGCCCGCAGTACGTGCCGACCTCCAGGAGCGGCAGGCCGAGCGCCGCCGCCTCGACGGCGGCGGCGTACAGCGCGAGCCCCTCGCCGAGCGGCATGAAGCCCTTGGCCTTCTCGAAGGCGGCGAGGACGTCCGGGGCCGGGGTGCTCCCTGAAGTGGTCATGCCCACATGCTGCCGTACGCCCCCGAGCGCCTGCTCAGCAGCCCTGCCACAGCCGGGTCATCACCCGGACCCCGAAGCGCAGGCCCTCCAGCGGGACGCGCTCGTCGACGCCGTGGAAGAGGCGCCCGTAGTCCAGGTCGGCGGGCAGCTTCAGGCCCTTGAAGCCGAAGCAGCGGATGCCCAGCTTGGTGAAGGCCTTGGCGTCGGTGCCGCCGGGGTTGCAGTACGGCACCGGGTGGCCGTCCGGGTCCTCGGCGCGCACGGCGGCGCACATGGCGTCGACGAGCGGGCCGTCGAACGTCGTCTCCATGGCGATGTCGTGGTTGACCCACGCGCGAGAGACGGACGGGAGCAGCAGTTCGTCGATGGCGTCGACGAGTTCCTGCTCGTGACCGGGCAGGAAGCGGCCGTCGACCCGGGCCGTGGCCTTCCCGGGGATGACGTTGGTCTGGTAGCCGGCGGTGAACATGGTGGGGTTCGCGGAGTTGCGGAGCACCACCTGCATGAAGTCCGCGACGTGGCCCAGCTTGGCCAGCTCGGCGTCCAGGTCCTCGGCCTCGAAGTCGATCTCCACGTTCTGGAGGTCGGCGGCCTTCTGGAGCAGTGCGCGCACCGGCTCGATGAGACGGACGGGGAAGGTGTGGCGGCCGATGCGGGTGAGGGTCTCGGCGAGGTCGGTCACCGCGTTCTCGTCGTTGGGGGAGGAGCCGTGCCCGGCCCGCCCGTTCGCGGTCAGCTCCATCCACGCCATGCCGCGCTGGGCGTTCTCGATCGGGTAGAGGCGCCGGGTGTCGTCGAGCGCGTACGAGAATCCGCCGCCCTCGCCGATCGCCTCCGTGACGCCCTCGAAGAGGTCCGGGCGGTGCTCGACGAGCCAGTGCGCGCCGAACTTCCCGCCCGCCTCCTCGTCGGCGAGGAACGCGAGGACCAGATCGCGCGCCGGCTTGGTGCCCGTACGAGCGAAGTGGCGGGCGGTGGCCAGCATGACCGCCACCGTGTCCTTCATGTCGATGGCGCCGCGGCCCCACAGATAGCCGTCGCGGATCTCGCCGGAGAACGGCGGCACCTGCCACTCGGCCGCGTCGGCGGGCACGACGTCGAGGTGGCCGTGGACCAGCAGGGCGCCGCGCGAGCGGTCGGCGCCCTCGATGCGGGCGATGACGCTGGCCCGGCCCGGCGCGCTCTCCACGAACTCGGAGGCGATGCCGACCTCGGCGAGGGTGGCCGCGACCCAGCGGGCGCAGGCCCGCTCGTCGCTGGTCGGATTGGAGGTGTCGAAGCGGATCAGCTCGGCGCAGAGTTCGACGACTTCGCGTTCGGCGTCCAGGGAGGCGAGGGTGGTCATGCCGCTCCTACGGGGGTGTGCTCGGCGGCGACGGGGAGCGCGTCCTCGTCGTCGGCCAGGGTGGTGGTGCCGTACGTCCTGACCCAGCCGAGCAGCCCGAGCACGGTGTAGAGGACGAACGCGGTGGCCAGGGAGTTCAGGGCCGGGATGCCGCCGTCGTAGAACTTGCCGACGCAGAAGGCGGCGGCCCAGATCACGAGGGACATCGGGACCCACGTCGGGGAGGTCGTCGGCAGGGTGCCCGCCTCACGTGTCGCGTCGAGCGGCCCGCGCATCCGCCGCACCACCCAGTACTCGGCGACGATGATGCCGCCGATGGGCGGGATGGCCACGCCGAGCACGGTGAGGAAGTCGGTGAAGTGGGTCATGATGCCGACCGCCGACAGGACCGTGCCCGCGATGCCGAGGGCGATGGTGACGGCGCCGCGGTGCAGGCGCTTCTTGAAGACGACCTGGAAGAAGTTGACGACGCCGAGCGAGGAGCCGTACAGGTTCCAGTCGTTGATCTTCGCGGTCGACATCAGGACGACGAGGACACCGAAGACGCCCGAGGTGGAGAGCACGATCTGCGAGACCTCGTTGCTCTTGACCATGTGGCCGAGCAGCACGCCGGTCAGGCCCACGATGTACTCGGAGAGGATCATCGAGGACGCGGTCTGCAGGAAGACGTGGCTGCCCTTCCTGTTGTAGCGGGTCATCTCCGGGGCGACGATCGCGCCCGTCATGTAGCCGCCCGCGATGGCGGTCGCGGCGACGGACAGCGGGATCGCCTGACCCGGCGGCGGCGAGCTGATCAGGTCGCCCAGCGAGTGCTCGCTGAGCGCGTCGATCACGGACCAGGCCACCATCGCGAAGAAGAGCGGGGTGACGATCTTGGCGAAGATCGCCATGTAGCGGAAGCCGAAGATCACCAGGACGGTGATGGCGAGGCCCGCCACGATGCACCACAGCCAGGAGGGGCCGCCGATCAGCGACGAGACGCTGTTGCCGAAGATCGTGTTCTGCACGCCGAACCAGCCGACCAGGCTGACCGCGATGACGAAGCTGACCAGCGCCGAGCCGTTGCGGCCGAAGCCGACCCAGCGAGTGAGCAGCGGTGTCGAGAGCCCTTCGCGCATGCCCGCGAAGCCGATCGCGAAGATGACGACTTCGAGGATGACCGCGCCGAGGGTGAAGGCGAGGAAGGCGTCGCCGAAGGTCATGCCGACGCCGATGGTGGCGCCCAGCGTGAACTGCGAGATCGAGCCGGACTGGGCGAGCCACTGGAGCAGCATCGTCCAGAAGCCGAGCCGCTTGTCCCGGGGGACTCTGGACAGCGCGTAGTCGTCGCTGCCCACGTTCTTCTTCGTGGTGGCCATGGCGTCACGACTCCGTAGGTGCGTTGCCGAGGGTCTGGAGGTGGGCGAGCGAGCCGTAGCGGCTCACGAGGGCGTCGAACTCCGCCGCGTCGTGGAAGTCGAGGCGCCCGCCGCCGAAGGCCTTCGCGGTCTCGACGGCGAACCGGGCGGCGGCCGCGATGTCGCTCTCGTGGCTGGCGCCGGTCTGGCAGCCGGGCACCGCCGCGGCCGAGGTGACCGCGAGGCCGACGACCGGGGCTGCGGTCGCCGTGGCCGGCTGGAGGATCGAATTGATGTGGTGTGCACCGTTACCGTACGGCGTGATGTCCTGCGTGGTCACGGGGTACGTGACCAACGGCTCACCGGTGACGACGGCGAGCAGCTCGCCCAGCGCCTCGCTGACCCGCAGCACCCACCCCTCCTTCACGGTGGGGGACAGGGCGAGGCCCTTGTGGTTGATGATGCGGTTGCCCTTGGTGGTGTCGATGGAGAGCACGGCCTCCATGTCGGCGGTCACCTCGTGCCGGTTCATCGTGGCGATGTCGACCGGGGAGTCCATGAAGGGCACCGGGTCGTGCGGCGCGGTCGGCGCGTCCGGGCAGACGTGCGTGGCGACGACGACGTCCCCGTCGAGCACGTCGCCGCGGCGGCGCATGTCGAGGAGCTTGGCGGCGGTCGCGAGCGCGGCGGCGGCGCCGTCCGCGTCGGAGACCAGACCGGTCATCTCGGGCCGGGCGCCGACCCCGCCGAGCCGCCCGACGACGCCGAGCGTGCGGGCGCTGCCGCCGCGGCTGCGGCCCTCGGCGCCGGGGATGCGGACGAGCACGAAGTCGGTCGAGCCGCGCTCGCCCTCCACCGTGGTGACCTCGGCGCCGGAGCCCTCCGGGCCCGCGACGGAGTCGAGGTAGGCGACGGCGCGCTTGCCGTCGGCGTCGGGGTCGTCCAGCAGATCGACGACATCCAGGACGTACTTCAGCATGCGGGGTCCCTCTCACTGCGCTGCGCCCGGTCGCGGTTTCCACCGGTGCTGACAGCAGATTCGGGATCGGATAGCGTTGTCGGCAACTGTTTCCCGTTATTTGCAATACGAGTCTGGATGGTGAGATGCGGTGACCGAGATCCCGCTGGACCGGAAGACCCCGGCCGGCGCCCTCCAGACCGTCGACCGGGCGCTGCTCGTGCTGCTCGCCTTCGAGCGGACCCGGCCGGACTGGGGCGTCACCGAGGTCGCCGCCGAGTTCGGCTGGGACACCTCGGTCGCCCAGCGCCTGCTCGCCACGCTGGCCGGGCGCGGCTTCCTGGTCTCGGACCCGGCGACGCGGCGCTACCGGATCGGCCCGGCCGTGCTGCGGCTCGGCCGCCTGTGGGAGCGCTCGGGCTCACTGGAGCTGCTGGCCGCGCCGGTCCTGGACGAGCTGCGCGCGGCGACCGGCGACACGGTCCTGTTCTGCCTGCCCGACAACGTCCACATGCGCTGCGTCGCGGCCGTGGAGGGGGAGTCGGGGCCGCTGCGCTACTACCCGCTGGTCGGCGAGCTGTACCCGGCGCACGCGGGCGCCACGGCCAAGTCGTACTACGCGTTCCTGCCCGACGAGCAGCGCCACCGGCTCTTCCGCGGCCGCCCCATGGCCCGCTTCACCGAGCGCACGGTGACCGACCCCGACGAGCTGGAGCGGGAGTTCCGCGCCGTGCGCGCCCAGGGGTACGCCTGGACGGTCGGCGAGTACGACGCCGGGATCGGCACGGTCGCCGTGCCGGTGTTCCTCGGGCGCGAGCCCTACGGGAGCCTCAGCCTCGGCGCCGCCAAGGAGCGCTTCCCCGACGGGCCGGACGACCGGCTCGACGCACTGCGCAGGGCGGCCCGTCTCCTGGAGCAGCGCCTCACCCACCCGCCGCAGAACCGGCGCCGCACCCGCGCCAACTGATGCCACCCGCACGACCGTTGATAGGAGCGACCCGCTCGTGAACCTTCTGCTGCTCTCCAACTCCACCCAGTACGGCCAGGGTTACCTCGCCCACGCCCTGGACGCCGTCACCGGCTTCCTGCCCGCGAAGGCCCGGCTCGCGTTCGTGCCGTACGCGCTCGCCGACCACGACGCCTACACGGCGAAGGTGCGCGGCGCGCTGGAGGGAGCGGGCATCGCGGTGCACGGCGTCCACGAGGGCGGCGACCCGCTGGCGCAACTCGACGCGGCCGACGCGGTGTTCATCGGCGGCGGCAACTCCTTCCGGCTGCTGAGCGCGCTGTACCGGACGGGCCTGCGGGACGCCCTGATCAAGGCGGTGGGCTCCGGTCTGCCGTACATGGGCGCCAGCGCGGGCACCAACATGGCCGCGCCCACCCTGCGTACGACCAACGACATGCCGATCGTGCAGCCGCCGTCCTTCGCGACGCTGGGCCTGGTCCCCTTCCAGATCAACCCGCACTACCTCGACCCGGACCCGTCCTCCACGCACAAGGGCGAGACCCGCGAGGAGCGGCTGACCGAGTTCCTGGAGGAGAACGACGTGCCCGTGCTCGGGCTGCGCGAGGGCTCCTGGCTGCGGGTGGACGGGGACCGGGCGGCGGTGCTCGGCGCGCGGCCCGCCCGCCTCTTCCGCCGTGGCGCCGGGCCGAGGGAGCTGCCCACCGGCTCCGACGTCTCCGAACTCCTGCGGGAAGAGCCGCGGTTCGACGTCTGACGCCCCGCGCGCCGCTCAGGCGGCGGGGCAGAGTGCCGCGGTGTCGACCGGCTGTGCGGGCAGCGGGCGGACGGCGGCCGGCGCCTGCGCCCGGTCGCGGGCGAACGTCACGAGACGCAGCACCGCGAACCGGGCGACGCCGGTGAGCGCGGAGGCGGACAGATAGACGGCCTGCTCCAGGGCCGCGCCCGGCGCGTCCACCAGGTGCCGCAGGCCGGCCACCGCCAGGCAGGTCACCAGGTACGCGCCCGCCGCCGACCCGGCCGACTGCACGTGCTGGCGCCGGCTCGCCCGGCCGCCCGCACCGAAGGTGAACCGGGCGTGCAGCTCGGTGGCGAGGACCGTGGAGACCACGGTGACCAGCGCGTTGGCCAGCGCCCAGGGGAGCCGGTCGGCGACGACCGTCACCGCGAAACTGGAGGCGACCCCCACGCCGCCCCCGCACACCACGAACCGGGCGAACGCCACGAAGGCTCCGGGCGCCGTCCGCTCGCTTCTTCGTACCTTCTCCATGATCCCCGCCCCCCGTCGATGGCACGCCGCGCCAGTGCGCGCCGCCAGTGGTGCCACTATGGCACACCGGTGGCACCATGACGAGTCATTTATGGCGCGACGTGGAGCGTCGGGGAGCGCGGCCCGGCCTATGGATCGAGAACGACCCGGGCGTCGTGGAGGATGCCGAACACCCGCGGGAAATCCTTGAGTTGGCCCGAGAGTGAGTCCAGTACGGCGAGCAGGCAGCGCGGCGGGACACCGCGCGCGCTCAGGATGTCCGCGGTCCACGCCAGGAACCGGGCGAAGAGGTCCGCGCAGTCGACGTAGAGGGCGGTGGCGAGGTACGTGACGATGTGGTCGATGTCCTCGGCGGTGCGCTCGTTCTGGTACCGGTTGTACCAGCGCATCTCCGGGAAGTCGTCCTGGACGTCGGCCAGGGCCTGCTTGACCAGCTGCCGCTTGGCCTGGTGGACCATGGTGTACTCCTCGTCGCCCAGGTGCGGCAGGTCCGCCTCGGGCGGCCGGATCCCGGACGCCCCGGGCCGCCGCGGGGCCCCGGCGAGGAGGTCGGCCGCGCCGGGCGCGTCCCCGGCCCACTCGGCCCGCATCAGCCGGGCGTAACGGCCCTGCGGACCGAACGCGGCGCCCCCGGCGATCACCCGGATACCCGCGCCCTGGCACGAGCTGATCGCGTTGTGGGCGGCGGGCAGCAGCACCTCGACGGACGAGGACAGCAGCACCGCCCGGGCCCGGGTGTACCGGGCGTGGGCGACCAGATGCTCGGTGGGGACGTGCGCCCCGAGATAGTCGACGCGCCAGCCCCGCAGCCGCAGCACCTCGCTGACCAGACGCGCGGGCAGGGCGTGCCACTCGCCGTCGACACACGCCACCACGACGCGTCCCGTCGGCGTGCCGTGCCGTGCCGACGCGGTGACGTCGACGACGGCCGCGACGCACCGTTCGCTGATCGCCGTGGCGGCGTGCTCCTGCGCCACCGTGATGTCGTTGGCCGCCCAGGCCGCGCCCAGTCGCACCTGGACCGGCGCGATCAGGTCGAGCAGGACGCGCTCGCCCGTGGCCCGCATCTGCTCCACGGTCGAGAGGTGCGCGCCGAGTGCGCCGCGCACCACGGCGACGGCACGCGTCTCGTCACCCGCGTGGAGCGCCTGCCACAGCCGCTCGCGCGGCTCGGCGAGAGAGGAGGGGAAGTCGTTCGCTGCGCCACCGGTCACGTGGCTCACCCTTTCCGGGCCGGGTCGTTCACAGTTCTTCGGTCAGAGGCGCGGACGTCCGGGGGCGCCGATCGCCAGGACGGCCATGTCGTCGTGCGGGCCCTCGCCCAGCCACTGGGCGGCGGTCATCTGCACGTGCTCGGTGACCGCCTCCGGCGGCATGCCCGCGCAGGGGGCCAGCACCGCGCGCAGCCGGTCCTCGCTGAACATGACGTCGCCCAGCGGTCCACCGCGCGCCTCGGTGATGCCGTCGGAGTACAGCAGGCAGGTCTCGCCCGGCTCCAGGACCACCTCGGCGGTCTCGAACTCCAGGTCGTCGATCGCCCCGAGCAGCGTCCCGCTGACCGGGGCCGGTTCGACCCGGCCGTCGGCGCGCACGACCAGCGGGGCGGGGTGGCCCGCGCTGGAGATCCGCAGCCGCACCCGGGCGCCCTCGCGCACGGCGCTGACCAGGACGAGCGTCACGAAGGGCGTCGTCCGGGCCGCCAGCAGCGCGCTGTTGAGGAGGGTCAGCAGCCGGGTGTGGTCGGCGGCGAGCGGCACCAGCGCCTGCAGCGCGTGCCGCACCCGGCCGGCCACGACCGCGGCCTCGATCCCCTTGCCGCACACGTCCCCCAGCACGACGACGGTCTCGCCCTCCGGCACGGCCGCGGGATACAGATCGTAGAAGTCGCCGCCGACGCGCTCGCCCGCGGTCGAGCTGCGGTAGCGGCCGGCGAAGCCGATGCCGTGCACCCGGCCGAGGGCGGGCGGCAGCAGATCGCGCAGCAGCGCGTCGGTGAAGCGGGCCTGGCGGGCGTGGCTGCGGGCGAGGGAGAGGGCGGCGCCCGCGCGCGCCGCGAAGAGCCGGGCGAAGCGCTCCTCGACGGGGCTGAACGGCGCCCTGCCGGGGCGGCGCAGCAGGATCAGACAGCCCGCCGGTGCGCCGTGCCCGGGCAGCGGCATCACGACCACCGCACCGGTGGCCGCGGTCCCGGCCCCGAACCCCCCGAACTCCTCGGGCACCGCCCACGGCGGCACCGCACCCGGATCGATCCAGACG
The DNA here is from genome assembly GCF_040297005.1 of Streptomyces sp. NPDC001904. NCBI lineage: Bacteria > Bacillati > Actinomycetota > Actinomycetes > Kitasatosporales > Streptomycetaceae > Streptomyces > Streptomyces sp. NPDC001904. The sequence goes on from NZ_JBEOYI010000002.1 coordinate 523,769, forward strand.
GAGGGCACCGTGGGCAGCCCGCCCAACGCCTCGGCCAGACCCGGCAGTTGACCGGCGTCCAGCGGTATCCGCTGCTCCGTCACCGGCCCGCCCGCGGAGCACCGCGTGACGGAGAAGTCGCGCCCGTCGCCGATGCCGACGAGGACCGCCGCGTCGGCCAGGTGCCGGGCCGCCCGCCGCACCGTCACCTCGCGGCAGTGCGCCACGTCGAGCGAGGCGAGCAGTTCGGACGACAGCTCCTGCAACAGGGCCGCTCTCGCCCGCTCCCGCGCCAGCTCCTGCGCGGCTCCGGCCGGAGCGCTGTCGCTCACCAGCCACCAGGTCACCGTCCCCGCGGTGCCCGGCCCGGCGAGCGCCTTCACCCACAGCTCGCCGATCCGGCCGCCCGCCCAGTCCGGCGGCTCCCCGTGGGCGCCGCCCGAGTGCCGCAGATGGGCCTCGGCCAGCCAGGCGGGGGCCACGTCGGACAGTGCGGCACCGATCCCGATCCGGCCGAGCAGGTCGGCGGCCTGCTCGTTGTAGGACACCACGGCGCCCGCCGCGTCCACCGTCACCGCCGGATAGGGGTCACAGTGCTGCGCGGAGGCTCCCACGTCGTACGTACTCTTCTGCTTCGGCAAGGCGACCATTTGTCTTGGAACTCCCTGGTGCGAGCTCCCACCACCCGTCCACTTGGAGGAAGGTGACGCCACATTACCGACGGCATATGACTAGTGGCCGGACTTTTCAATACTTCTGACAGCGTTCCCCGACTGCTGAATAATCCATCGGGGCATGCCTAGCGGGTACCGGCTCCCCCGGGCTTGGGGAACGTGCCGAGATCGGCCACCCGGAAGCCGTGCGGATAGCCCCGGACGTTGGGGCTCTGGCGGGCGAAGCGCGGTGCACGGCGCGGCGGCAGGAGCCGGACCAGCCGGCCGCGCAGCCGCAGCCCGCCGCGTACCGCGCGCTCCAGGACGGCGGGCGGCGCCGGATAGTCGAAGGCCGCGCGCATCGGCGGGTCCATCAGGCACACCGTCGCCCTGCGCATGGCCGCGCCCAGCGGGCCCGGGTACCAGGACGCCATCAGGTCGAGCGTGGCCTCCGAGACCGCGTGGCCCCCCTTGTCAAAGGCGAAGTGGCGGCGTTCGTAGTCGTCCATGAACGCCTCGAACTCCGCGTAACTCTCGGGGATGTCCTTGATGTTCATGCGCCGGCCCAGCGCCCGGTAGTAGTTCGTGGACGCCCGGACCTCGTGGTCCGACAGCGGGCGCCAGCCGAACTCGTCCAGCCAGCGCTTGGGCACCACGACGAACGTGGCGAGCACGTAGCGGAAGTCGTCGTTCGGTATGTCGTAGCTGCCGTGCATCCGGTTCATGCGGCGGACCGCGGTGCGGCCCTGCTCCGCGTCCATGCCGTGCTCGCCCACCGCGTCGAGGATGAGCACCGTGTCGTCGTAGCGCTTCTGCGTGCGCTCGGTGAACTCGCCCGTTGCGGCGAGGAGTCGGCCGATGCCCGGTACGGCGTACGTGCGGTAGAGGGCGAAGCCGAGCGCCTGCATGAAGTCCCACGGGAACTCGTGGGTGGTGCTGATCGCGTAGATCTTCTCGTAGTCGCGGTCGGGGTCGAGGCCGAGGATCTCCCGGAGCCTGTCGTAACGCTGCACGGTGGGGCCACCCTTCGTCGTGCGACGGTGCGGTCGCCGCGTCTCCTCCCGCATGATCGCGCGTCGGCGGCGGTTCGCACAGCAGAAGAACGCGCCGGGCGATCGCCCGGCGCGTTCTCAGGAGCAGCTCAACTCGGTGGCCCGCAGGGCCCGTTACGGCTGCGGCACCGCCACCGCCTCCAGGGCGAGGTCCACGTGCACCGCGCGGTCCTCGCCGTGGTGGGTCGCCGCCGACGCCCGCGGCGCGTGCCCGGCGGCGGTCGCCGCCAGGACGTAGGAGCCGCCCGCCGGGACGGCCAGCGAGTAGCGGCCGTCGTGGTCGGTGAGGGCGGCGCCCGCCTGCCGGCCGCGCCGGTCGATCAGGGTCACCTTGGCGTGGGCGACGGGCAGGCCCGCCGGGTCCACGACCTGGCCGCGGAAGTGGGCCAGGGCCTCCTCGGCGCGCGCCAGGTTCGCCTCCTCCTCGCTGCTGGCGCGCAGCTGGACGACGGCCACCTTGCGCTTGGGCAGGAACAGGGCCAGGACCACGCCCAGCGCGACCGCGGCCGTGGCGATCAGGAACGAGACGCGGAAGCCGTGCATCGTCGGGACCGCGACCCCGCCGACGTGGTTCGCCGTGTTGGCCAGCACCATGCCGATCACCGCCGACGACACCGACGTGCCGATCGAGCGCATCAGGGTGTTCAGGCCGGTGGCCGCGCCGGTCTCCGACGCGTCGACGGCTCCGATGATCAGGGCCGGCAGCGACGAGTACGCGAGGCCGATGCCCGCGCCGACCACCACGGAGATGACGATCGTCTGCCAGGGCGCGCTCATCAGGCCGAGCCCGGCGCCGTAGCCGATCGCGATGATCAGCATGCCGAGGATCAGCGTGACCTTCGGTCCGAACGTCGCCGACAGGCGGGCGTAGACCGGAGCCGTGAACATCATCGTCAGGCCGAGCGGCGCGACGCACAGGCCCGCGACGACCATCGACTGGCCGAGCCCGTAGCCGGTCGCCGCCGGGAGCTGGAGCAGCTGGGGCAGGACCAGCGAGATCGCGTAGAACGCGACGCCCACCATGATCGAGGCCAGGTTGGTGAGCAGGACCTCACGGCGGACCGTGGTGCGCAGGTCGACAAGCGGGGCCTTCAGGCGCAGCTCCATCACGCCCCACAGGACGAGGACCACGAGCGCCGCGCCGAACAGGCCGAGCGTCGTGCCGCTGCTCCAGCCCCAGTCGCTGCCCTTGGTGATCGGCAGGAGGAAGAGGACCAGACCGGCGGAGAGGCCGAACGCGCCCGCGTAGTCGAAGCTGCCCTGCGCGCGCAGCGGGCTCTCCGGGGCGAGGGTGAGGGTGAGGATCATGGAGACGACACCGAGGCCCGCCGCGCCGAAGAACAGCGCGTGCCAGTCGGCGTGCTGGGCGACGAGCGCGGCGAGCGGCAGGGCGAGGCCGCCGCCGACGCCGATGGAGGAGGACATCAGGGCCATCGCCGAGCCCAGCTTCTCGCGCGGCAGCATGTCGCGCATCAGGCCGATGCCGAGCGGGATGGCGCCCATGGCGAAGCCCTGGAGGGCGCGGCCGACGATCATCACCAGGAGCTGGTCGGTGAAACCGCAGATCAGCGAGCCGATCACCATGATCGCCAGGCTGGCGAGCAGCATCCGGCGCTTGCCGGCGAGGTCGCCGAGGCGGCCCATGATGGGCGTCGAGACGGCGCCGGCGAGCAGGGTCGAGGTCATCACCCAGGTGGCGTTCGAGGGTGCGGTGTCCAGCAGCTCGGGCAGGTCCTTGATCACCGGTACGAGCAGCGTCTGCATGACCGCCACGACGATGCCGGCGAAGGCGAGGACGGGGACGACGCCGCCTGTCCGGCGGGAAGTGGTCGTCGGTTGGGACATTGCGGAGGGCCTCCGGAGGGCAGGTTCGGATCGCCTGTGCGGGCGGAGCGCGAGCGGGGGTGCGTGTAGGTCGAACCTGTTCGCTCGGGCGACTATTCCGATGTTTGTCGTACGAGCGTGAACCTTGACCTTTTCATTACATGGGACAGGGCCGGGGTCGGGCCGCGGTGGATTCTGACTTGCCGTCAGATCTGCTCTTCCCCTCTACTGGAACGTGTTCTACCGTGCGCCGCATGGGGACCGCCGAGAGCGCCGTCATTGCCATCACCCAGGACCAGCGGGAACTCGCCGCAGCCGTACGCGGCTGGATCGCGCGCGCCGCACCACCCGACGAAGTGCGCAAACTCCTCGACGCCCCGGCCGCGCCGGGCCACCGCCCGCCGTACTGGGACAGCCTCGCCGCGCAGGGCCTGCTCGGAGTCGGGCTGCCCGAGGCGTACGGGGGCGGGGGCGGGACCCTGCTCGATCTCGCGGTGATCGTCGAGGAGGCGGGCCGGGCCGCGCTGCCCGGACCGTTCCTCGCCACCGTGCTCGCGGCCGAGGCGCTGGCCCGGGCGGGCGCCCCGGAGCTCGCCGGGCGGCTCGCCTCCGGAGAGCTGATCGGGGCCGTCGCCTTCGCGGCCGGCGGCCTCAGCGCGGTCGCCGGACCCGACGGGCTCGTCCTCGACGGGACCGCGCCGCCCGTGCTCGCCGGTGCCGACGCCGACCTCCTCGTGCTCGCCGCCGACAGCGCGGACGGCGTGGTGTGGCTCGCCGTCGACGCCGCCACCCCCGGGATCGCCGTGCGGGTCCACGACAGCGCCGACCCGACCCGGCCCACCGCCGAGGTCACCGCATCCGGCGCCACCGTGCCCGCCGCCCGGATCCTCGCCCCGCCCGGCCCGCTGGTGCGCGACCTCGCCGCGGTGCTGCTCGCCGCCGACGCCTGCGGCACCGCCGCCTGGGCGCTGCGCACGGCCGCCGAGCACGCCCGGGTGCGCGAACAGTTCGGGCGCCCCATCGGACAGTTCCAGGGCGTCAAGCACCTCTGCGCCGACATGCTCGTCCGGGTCGAGCAGGCGGGCGCCCTCGTCTGGGACGCCGCCCGCGCCCTCGACGAACCGGTTCCCGGGGAGGTGCGCGGCCTGGCCGCCGCCCTCGCCGCCGGGACCGCGCTCGACGCCGCCCACAGCTGCGCCAAGGACTGCATCCAGATCCTCGGCGGCACCGGCTTCACCTGGGAGCACGACGCCCACCTCTACCTGCGGCGGGCCGTCGTCGCCCGGCAGCTGCTCGGCGCCGGCGACTCCCACCGGCTGCGGGCCGTCCGGCTCGCCGAGGCCGGGGTCCGTCGCGAGCTGCGCCTCGATCTGCCCGCCGAGGCCGACCCCTACAAGGAGGACGCCAGGAGGGTGGTCGAAGCCGCCCGGGGTCTCGACCCGCGCGCCGCCCGCATCGCCCTCGCGCCCACCGGATACGCGGCGCCGCACCTTCCCGCGCCGTACGGACTCGGCGCCGGACCGATCCAACAGCTGGCGGTGCAGCAGGAGTTGGCCTCGGCGGAGGTGCGGGTCGCCGACCTCGGCATCGCCACGTGGGTCGTCCCCTCGCTGATCGCGTACGGCACCGCCGAGCAACGCGACCGCTACCTCCCCGCGACCCTGCGCGGCGAGCTGCTCTGGTGCCAGCTGTTCTCCGAGCCCGGCGCCGGATCCGACCTCGCCTCGCTGCGCACCCGCGCCGAGCGGCTGCCGGACGGGCGCTGGCGGATCAACGGACAGAAGGTGTGGACGAGCGCCGCCCAATGGGCCGACCACGGCATCCTGCTCGCCCGCACCAACCCCGACGCCCCCAAGCACAAGGGCCTGACGTACTTCCTCGTCGACATGAAGCACACCGACGGCATCGACATCCGGCCGCTGCGCGAGATCACCGGCGACGCGCTCTTCAACGAGGTCTACTTCGACGACGTCCTGCTGCCCGCCGACGCCGTCGTCGGAGAGGTCGACGACGGGTGGCGGGTCGCCCGCCACACCCTGGGCAACGAACGCGTCCACATGGCCGACCAGCTCACCTTCGACACCGGTCTGGAAGCGCTGCTCGCCCGCGCCGGTGATCTCGACGGCGCCTGCCGGGCGCGGATCGGGGCGCTCGCCGCCGAGGCGCATGCGCTGGGCTGCATCGGGTTGCGGACCACGATGCGGCAGGTGGCGGGGGAGGGGCCCGGGCCCGGTGCGTCCATCCGCAAACTCGTGCAGACGCCGCATCAGCAGCGGGTCGCCGAACTGGCCCTGGAGATCCTCGGCCCCGCCGGTGCCCTCCGTGAGGGGCCGGGCGAACGCGCCCTGCACGGCTTCCTCCTCTCCCGCTGCCTCACCATCGCGGGGGGCACCACCCAGGTCCAGCTCAACGTGGTGGCCGAGCGGATTCTGGGGTTGCCCCGGGATTAGGGGGCGCGTTTTCGTCTGCGGGCCGGTGGGGGCTGGTCGCGCAGTTCCCCGCGCCCCTGAGGCATGCGCTCCGCGCAGCCTCCCCTTGAGGCTGCGGCTCCGCCGCGCCTCTCAAGATGAGGTGCCGCACGAAGTGCGCATCTCAGGGGCGCGGGGAACTGCGCGACCAGCCCCCACCGGAGCCGCAGACGAGGAAACCGCCCCCGTATGGTCACCGACGTGGAGCTGAAACACCTCACCGGGTTCGTCGCGGTCGCCGAAGAACTCCACTTCGGCCGCGCCGCGGAACGCCTGCACATCGCCCAGTCACCCCTCAGCCAGCAGATCAGGCTCCTGGAGCGCGACCTAGGGGTACAGCTCTTCGAGCGCACCACGAGAACGGTCCGGCTCACCCCGGCGGGCCACGCCCTGCTCGACCCCGCCCGCGCCCTCCTGGCCGACGCGGCCACCCTGCGCCGCACCGTCCGCTCCGCCCACCTCGGCGAGACCGGCAGGGTCACCGTCGGCTTCGGCGGCGCCAGCGCCTACTCGGCGCTGCCCGCCCTCACCCGAGCCGTCAACTCCGAACTCCCCGGCGTGGAACTGGTCCTGGAGAGCCAGATCTTCACCGGGGAAGCCCTGGCCCGGCTGACCGACGGCACCATCGACCTCGGCGTCGCCGCGCTGCCGGTCCGCCGCGGCATCACCGCGAGAGTCGTCCGCGCCGAGCCCCTGGTCTGCGCGCTCCCCGAGGGCCACCGGCTGGCGGCCCGGGACGGCGTCACCTTCGCCGACCTGCGCGGCGAGCGCTTCGTCACCTTCCCCGTGGCCCGCGGCTCGGCCGTGCGCGAGGCGATGGTGCAGGGCTGCCACGACGCCGGGTTCGCCCCGCGGATCGCACAGGAGGCCCCGGACTCGTACAACCTGCTCGCGCTGGTCGGCGCGGGCGTCGGGGCGGCCGTGGTCGTGGGGTCCGCGCGCTCCATCCACCTGGAGCACGTCGTCTTCCGGCCGCTGGTCGGCCCGGACGTGCCGGTGCTGCCCATCGCCCTCGCCTGGCGCACCGGGAACGACAGCGCGGCCCTCGCCGCCGTCCTGGCCGTGGCGGAACGGGTGCTGCCCACTCCGCCCGATTATGTGGAGTAGCGGCACACTGAGAGCCGTAATCGGTCTTGGACAGCACTTAATGCGCGGGGCAGAGTGATCGGCATGTCCGAGCCGCCCGCACCGCCGCAGGCCACGCCGCTCGCCGGGATCAAGGTCGTCGACCTGTCGAAGATCCTCGCGGGCCCGTACGCCACGATGTCCCTCGCCGACCTCGGCGCCGACGTGACCAAGGTCGAGCACCCCGAGGGCGGCGACCCGACCCGCCGCTGGGGCCCGCCGTTCCAGGGCGAGGACGCCACGTACTACCTGGCCGCCAACCGCAACAAGCGCTCGGTGACGATCGACCTGAAGACCCCCGAGGGGCAGGCCGAGGTCCACCGGATGCTGGCCGGCGCCGATGTCATGGTGGAGAACTTCCGGCCCGGCTCCACCCTCGCCCGCGTCTTTGACTACCGCGCGCTCACCGAGCGGTACCCGCGCCTGGTCGTCCTGCACATCTCCGCCTTCGGCGAGACCGGCCCGCTGCGCGACGAACCCGGCTACGACATGGTCGCGCAGGCCTCCGCGGGCCTGATGTCCCTGACCGGCGAGACCGACGGACCGCCCCTCAAGGCGGGCTTCGCGATGGGTGACCTCGGCGCCGCGCTCTTCGGCCTCGTCGGCATCACCTCCGCCCTCGTCGAGCGCGCCCGCACCGGCCGCGGCCAGTACGTCACGACGTCCCTGTACGAGACCCAGCTCGCCCTGCACGCCAACTGGGCCACCGCGCACTTCGCCACCGGCGAGCGCCCCACCCGCCTCGGCTCCGGCCACCCGAGCCTCGTCCCGTACCAGGCGTACGAGGCGTCCGACGGCCACTTCGTGATCGCGGTCGGCAACGACGCCCTGTTCCGCACCCTGTGCGCCGCCCTCGGCCTCGACGGCCTCGCCGACGACGAGCGGTTCACGACGAACGCCGCCCGCGTCGCCAACAGGGACGATTTGAATGCCCGGTTGACGGACGTCCTCGCCCGGCGCACGGTCGGAGAGTGGTGCGACGCACTGAAGGCGGCCGGGGTGCCCGCCGCCCCCATCCGCCACCTCGACGAGGTGTACGCCTGCCCGCAGACCGCCGCCCTCGGCATGGTCCAGGAGGTCGAGCATCCGGCGGCGGGCACGCTCCGCCAGGTCGCCTTCCCGGTCAGCTTCAACGGCGTACGGCCCGCCGTGCGCACCGCACCGCCCACCCTCGGCCAGCACGACGACAACCCCCGCACCCAGCAAGGAGCCCGAGCCTGATGCCGTTCCCCGCTCTCGACCCCGTCGACCCGCTGAACCTCGAAGCCCTCCTCACCGACGAGGAGCGGGCCGTGCGCGACACCGTCCGCCAGTACCTCGACGACAAGGTCGAGCCGCACATCGCCGGCTGGTTCGAGTCCGGCGAGCTGCCGGACCTTCCCGAACTCGCCCGCGAATTCGGCAAGATGGGCCTGCTCGGCATGCACCTGGAGGGCTACGGCTGCGCGGGCACGTCGGCGCGCGCGTACGGCATCGCCTGCCGCGAACTGGAGGCGACCGACTCCGGTCTGCGCTCCTTCGTCTCCGTGCAGGGCTCGCTCGCCATGTTCGCCATCCACCGCTTCGGCTCCGAGGAGCAGAAGCAGGAGTGGCTGCCGAGGATGGCAGCGGGCGAGGCCATCGGCTGCTTCGGCCTGACCGAGCCCGACCACGGCTCCGACCCGGCGTCCATGACCACCCGGGCCCGTCGTGACGGCGACGACTGGGTCCTCGACGGGCGCAAGATGTGGATCACCAACGGTTCCGTCGCGGCCGTGGCCGTCGTCTGGGCGCAGACCGAGGACGGGGTGCGCGGCTTCGTCGTGCCCACGGCCGCGCCCGGTTTCTCGGCGCCGCTCATCAAGCACAAGATGTCGTTGCGCGCCTCGGTGACGAGTGAGCTGGTCCTGGACGGCGTACGGCTGCCCGCCTCGGCGCAGCTTCCGGAGGCGCGCGGCGTCGGAGCCCCGCTCACCTGCCTCAACGAGGCCCGGTACGGCATCGTCTGGGGCGTCACCGGCGCCGCCCGCTCGGCCTGGCGGGCGGCGCGCGACTACGCCCTCCAGCGCGAGCAGTTCGGCAAGCCGATCGCGGGCTTCCAGCTCACCCAGCAGAAGCTGGTCGACATGGCGCTCGAACTCCACAAGGCGACGCTGACCGCGCTCCACCTGTCGGCGCTCAAGGACTCGGAGGCGGGCGTCCACCCGGCCCAGATCAGCTTCGGCAAGCTGAACAACGTCCGCGAGGCCATCGAGATCTGCCGCACCGCCCGCACGATCCTCGGCGCCAACGGCATCTCGCTGGAGTACCCGGTGATCCGCCACGCCAACAACCTGGAGTCCGTCCTCACCTACGAGGGCACCACCGAGATGCACACCCTCGCGCTCGGCCAGGCACTGACGGGGCTCGCGGCCTTCCGTTAATCGCTCCGCCCTGCCACTATCTGACGGTCCGTCAGGTAGTGGCAGGAGGGCTGTGCAGCCATGAAGTCGTACATCGTCGGCGTCGGCATGACCAAGTTCGAGAAGCCCGAGAGCCGTGACTGGCAGTACTGGGACATGGTGCGGGAAGCGGGCGGGGCCGCGCTCTCGGACGCCGGGATCTCCTACGAGGACGTGCAGCAGGTCCCCGTCGGCTACTGCTTCCAGGCCTCGACCGCCGGTCAACGCGCCGCCTACGAGCTGGGGTTGACGGGCGTCCCCGTCTACAACGTCAACAACAACTGCGCCACGGGCTCGACCGCGCTGATGATGGCCCGCCAGTTCGTCGAGGGCGGTATCAGCGACTGCGTGCTCGCGCTCGGCTTCGAGAAGATGCAGCGCGGCGCGCTCGGCGGGGGAGCGGACGGAGGCGACTTCAAGACGTCACCGGTCGCCCGCCACTACGGCATCATGGCCGCCCGGCACGGCTTCGAGATGAGCCCGCCCACCGCCCAGATCTTCGGCGACGCGGCCCGCGAGCACATGGAGAAGTACGGCACCACGCAGGCGCAGCTCGCCGCGGTCGGCGCGAAGAACCACCGCCACTCGGTCAACAACCCCTACGCGCAGTTCCAGGACGCGTACACCGCCGACGAGATCCTCGCCGCGAAGACCATCCACTCCCCGCTCACCAAGCTCCAGTGCTCGCCGACGTCGGACGGCGCGGCCGCGGCCGTCGTCGTCTCCGAACGCTTCGTCGAGGAACGGGGGCTGGGGGACAGGGCGGTGGAGATCGTCGCCCAGGCGATGACGACGGACACCGGGGAGTCCTTCGCGTCCGGCTCCTGCATCGACGTCGTCGGACAGCCCATGTCGCGCGAGGCGGCCCGGCAGGTCTACGAGGCGTCGGGCCTCGGCATCGAGGACGTCGACGTCGTCGAGCTGCACGACTGCTTCTCCGTCAACGAACTGCTCACGTACGAGGCGCTCGGCATGTGCGCTGCGGGCGAGTCCGGCAAGCTCGTCGAGTCCGGCGCCACGACGTACGGCGGCCGCTGGGTGGTGAACCCCTCGGGCGGCCTGATCTCCAAGGGCCACCCGCTCGGCGCGACCGGCATCGCCCAGCTCGCCGAGCTGACGTGGCAGTTGCGGGGCGACGCCGGCGGCCGCCAGGTGGCCGGGGCGCGGGTCGGCCTCGCCCACAACATCGGGCTGGGCGGCGCGGCCGTGGTGACGATGGTGCGGCGCGGACGGTAGCCCGGCCGGGTCCCGTCCTAGAGGTCCCGCATGACCGCGATGACGGTGTCGGCGTCGCCGAGGACCACCCGCTCCTCCTTGCCGGGATTGACCCGGATCCCGTACCGGGGGCCGGTGTCCGATTCCGCGTGGAGCCGGTAACCGATGACGGACCGGCCGCGGCGGCGGCCGGAGGCCACGACATCGGCGAAGGCGACCTCGCGGCCCACGGGAACGTACTCGGCGGCCGGGCCGAGGTGGATCCGGTTGCCGCCCGCGGTGAACAGTTCCTCGAACAGCGCGGCGGTACGGGGATTCTCGCTGATCTGGGTCATCAGGAGGCTGATGAGCCGGCCGCTGACGACGAAGTCGGTACCCGGGCTCATCGGGGCGATCAGCCGGTCCTGGTCGTCGGAGAGTTCGGCGGTCACGTGCAGCGAGTGCCCCGCCGCCCGCTCGGCGGCCCGCAGGTGCAGCAGGGTCTCCAGGACGTGGTAGTCGGAATCCGCCGCCGCGACGCTCCCCGCCGCCTCCGAGCCCAGCACGATCACACTGTCGTAGGCCAGGACGTCCAGGCCGTGCGCGGCCCGCGGGCCGCCCGTCACCAGGTCCAGGCGCGCCGCCTCCGTGTCCGCGTACCGGTTGAGCTGCTCGATGATCAGAGGGGCCCTGCGGTTCCACCCCAGGAGCAGCATCCGGGCCGGCCCGGTCTCGCGCGGCGCGGCTCCGACGACCGCGCTCCCGTCGAACGGCAGCGGCTCGTCCGAGACCAGCGCGGTGCTGTCGTTCTCCGTGATCAGCACGATGCGGTCCGTCGAGGAGATCACCGTGGCGGAGGGCGGGTTGAGCGCGGGCCGTCCGTCGGGGCGCAGCAGGCCGACCACACAGGAGCGCGCGTACGACAGCAGCGCCTCGCCATAGGTCCGGCCGGTGAGCGCGGGCTCGTGGACGATGTGGAACTCGCAGCCCGCGAAGTCCAGTAACTCCTCGTGGACGAGGGAGAGTCCGGGCTGCCGCGCGCACTGGGCGAGGAGGCGCGCGGTGATGGCGTCGATGTCCAGGACCCGGCCGCCCGGTCCCGCCGCGAGCACCGCGGCCGTGTGGTGGGCGGGCTCGCGCACCGCGGCGACGACGGTGGCCGCGGGGGCGTCGCCGACGACGGCGCCGAGCGCCAGCAGCGTCCGCACCACCGTCCGGTCCCCCTCGTGATCGCCGGGCGACAGGACGATGACCGCGGCGGCCGTGTGCGGGCTGACCCGGGCCAGGACGGCGGGGTCGGTGGGCGAACCGCTGCGGCAGACCACCCGCGTGGTGCCGGTGGCGCCCACCTTGGTGGTGATCTGCTCCTCCATCTCCACCTTGTCCCGCGGGGCCAGCAGCGCCACGGTGGCCCGGCGCCGGTGGGCGTTGGCCGTCACCAGCTCGGAGATCACCGGGAACACCTGGTCCGACCAGCCGAGGACCACGGTGTGGCGCTGCTCCACGATCGTCGAGCGCCCGAGCCGCAGTTCGAGGATCTTGTCGTTCATGCCGGTGGTGATCACGCTGACGAGGGTCGAGACGAACAGCAGGCTGACCAGCGCGAGCAGCACCGACAGCACGACGTACGCCGGGGCCCCGACCGCGCCCCCGATCCGCAGCGTGGCGCCGACGCTGGCCCACACCGCCGCCGCCTGCCCGGTGAGCGTGGTGGGGACGGGCCTGCCGACCAGCACCTGCGCCACGCTCGCCGGAATGACGAGGGCGAGGCAGGCGAGGGTCAGGCCGGCCACCAGGGTGAGCGTGCTGCGGGCCAGAAAGTTGTCGAACCAGTACCGCAGACGGGTACGGATCCCCTCTCCCGCGCGTCCGCGCATCCCCACACTCCCGGCCCGCCCTGTACGACGGATCGGTCCTACCCCCGCCGCCCGGCGCCGCCACCCCCGTGACCCGAAAGGATGCGAACCGCGCGAGGCGGCCGACGCGCACCGGCCGGCGTGCTAGGGGGGCGGGGCGGGGCGGGCGGATGCGATCAGGAGCCCGTCGGCACCTCGGGCGCCAGGGAGTTGCCCGCGGGGACCCGGCCGCAGTCCGACGGCGGTGTCTTGCCCGCGAACCGGTCGTTCAGCCAGTCCAGGGCGACGGGTGCCCAGGGCACGGCGGTCCCCACGTGGCTGAGCGCGTCGTACTGCTGGTACTTGATCGACGTGTTGCCCTTGTCGCAGTACTGCCGCACCAGCGCGCGCACGTCCCCGGCGACCATGACGCCGTCGCCCCGTCCGACGCCCGGGAGGTTGCTGAGGGTCCCCTCGAAGACGCCTCCGCCGCCCTGCGCGATGTACCCGGGAACCTTCGGCGTCGCGGCGGAGCCGAGGTTGAGCTTGTTCACGGCCTCGACGAAGGGCGCCACCGAGTTCGGGTCCGCGTACTGCGGCTTCACCAGCTTCTTCCAGGTCAGCCCCGGGTACTGCCCGAGGGCGTTGACGATCGAGGCCTTCTCCAGCTTCTTGAAGACCGTCTGGCCGTAGCTGTTGAGGTACGGCGTGAAGTCGATGTCGTACGCGCGGGCGGCGCCGAGGACGGCCATGGGCGCCACACCGGCCCAGAGCGAACTGCCGCCGATGTACTTCAGGTTGTGCGCCGGGGCGACGAGCAGCCCGCCCTCGGCGAAGCCGACCAGTCTCCTGTTGACGTCCGGCGCGTAGCTCGGGGCGAGCGCGGCCGCCCAGTGGGTGGCGATGGCCCCGCCGGAGTAGCCGGCCAGGCCGATGCGGGTGTCGGCGTCCAGGCCGGTCTGCGGGGCCTGGCTCGCGGCCCGGATCGAGTCCAGGGTGTTCGTCCCGTACTCGGGTCCCGCGGCGAAGTCGGCGTTCTGGCCCTCGCTGTCGGGGATGACGACGTTGTAGCCCGACAGCAGCAGCGGCACCAGGAGCAGCGACTCCCCGTTCGCGATCAGGCCGCCGAGGGAGACGTCGCCCGCGATGGCGCGGGAGGGCGCGTCCTCGGGGTTCAGGGAGTCGTAGAAGGACTGGTACGAGACCGCCTTGCTGCCGTCGCCGTTCGGGCTGCGCACGACGGAGGTCACACCGGCGGACGGCCGGCCCTGCGCGTCCTCGGTGCGGTACAGCAGCTGGATCGCCTTGACCGGCGTGGGGATGCCGAGGACGTGGTACTGGAGGGTCCGGGTCTTCAGCACGGTGCCCGGCGCGTACGACGCCAGGGGAGCGCTGCCGTCGTAGGTGTAGAACGCGTCGTCCGTGGCGGTCGGCGCGGCCGACGGCGCGGCCGCCGCGGCGGCCGGGGGGAACGCGGTGACGGCCAGCACGGTGACGACGGCGCCGGCAAGTGTCCCAAGTGCGCTGCGGTGCATGGTGTCCTCGGCTTTCGCCTCGTGGAGCACGGGTGACAGAGGGGTGTACCTGTCGGTAACAGCGCCGAAAGTTACCAACAGGTAGACGAGTTGACCAGAGTTCTAACAAGCGCTTCCGCCGATCGGGGGCGGCCTGGTCCCCGGGTCCTATGCCGAATGGCCCATGGCCGCTGCCCCGAAATCCCGATGTACGGGGCATCGAGCGCCTGGGACCATGACACCTATGCCGCAGACCTCACCCCTGTCCTCCGAGGCCGCCGACGCCGGGATACGGACCCGCAGGCCCGCCCCGCCCGCCTGGCTGGTGGTCGCCGTGGCCTGCGCCGGACAGTTCCTCGTCGTCCTCGACGTCTCCGTCGTCAATGTCGCGCTGCCCTCCGTCCGCGCCGACCTCGGCCTCAGCCCGGCCGGCCTGCAATGGGTGGTCAACGCGTACTCGATCGCGTTCGCCGGCTTCATGCTGCTCGGCGGCCGGGCCGGTGACCTCTTCGGGCGCAAGCGGATGTTCCTCGTCGGGCTCGGCCTCTTCACGCTCGCCTCGCTCGCGGGCGGACTCGCCCAGCAGGACTGGCAGTTGCTGGCGGCGCGGGCCGTGCAGGGCCTCGGCGCCGCCGTGCTCGCCCCGTCCACCCTGACCATCCTCACCTCGGCCGTGCCCGAGGGGGCCGCGCGCGCCCGCGCCATCGCCACCTGGACCGCGGTCGGCGCGGGCGGCGGTGCGGCCGGCGGACTCGTCGGCGGTGTCCTCACCGAGGGCCTGAACTGGCGCTGGGTCCTCCTCATCAACGTCCCGCTCGGCGCCGTCGTCCTCGCGGCCGCCGCCCGCTGGATCCAGGAGTCCCGCGCAGGCGGCGAGCGCCGCCTCGACCTGCCCGGGGCGCTGCTCGTCACGGCGGGCGCGGCGACCCTCGCCTATGCCGTCGTGCAGACCGAGGCGGCCGGCTGGGGCTCGGCCGACACCCTGGTGCCGCTCGGTGCCGCGCTCGCCCTGATCGCGGCGTTCCTCGTCGTCGAGGCGCGTACGCGGCTGCCGCTGATGCCGCTCGGGCTGTTCCGGATGCGGTCCGTGGCGGCGGCCAATGCGGCGATGTTCGTGTGCGGCATGGGCTCGTTCGCCATGTGGTTCTTCATGACGCTGTACGCGCAGAACGTGCTCGGCTACACGCCCGTCGAGGCCGGGCTCGCGCTGGTGCCCAGCTCGCTCGCGGTGGTCGCCGGGTCGAAGGCCGCGCCGTGGCTGATGCGGCGGTTCGGGTCGCGCACCGTCGCGGTGGCCGGGGTGCTCGTCACCGCCGCCGGGTTCGGCTGGCAGTCGACGATGAGTGCGCACGGGGCGTTCGTCGTGAGCATCATGCTGCCCGGGATCGTGATGATGGCCGGCGCCGGATTCGCGATGACGCCGCTCGCGTCGCTGGCCACCTCGGGGGCGGCGCCGGGGGACGCCGGGCTCGTCTCCGGGCTGGTCAACACGTCCCGCACCCTGGGGGGTTCGCTGGGGCTGGCCATCCTCTCCACCGTCGCCGCCGACCGCTCCGCGGGGGGCCTGGATCCTGTGTCGCTGACCGACGGGTACGCGGCCGCGTTCCAGGTGGGCGCCGGGATCCTGCTGGTGGCGGTGGTGGTGCTGCTGGCGTGGATGCCACGGACGCGTCTGCCCGGCTGAGGTGGCGTGGCGAGCGCGGCCCGGTGGCCGCTTCTCGCGCAGTTCCCCGCGCCCCTGAAGCGAGCTCCGCTCGCTCAGGGGGCGGG